>NZ_FNFO01000013.1 GCF_900100765.1 Catalinimonas alkaloidigena
CAGCCACCAGCCACCAGCCACCAGCCACCAGCCACCAGCCACCAGCCACCAGCCACCAGCCACCAGCCACCAGCCACCAGCCACCAGCCACCAGCCACCAGCCACCAGCCACCAGCCACCAGCCACCAGCTACCAACTACGGGCCGCAGTTTGCGGGTGCTGAACGTATAGCGCTGCCAGGTCTGCGGTTCGTGGGCTTCGTAGGTGCCGTTGCCGTTGGCATCTTCTCCAAATTTCACCAACAGCACGTCGGGGTCGGGCGTACGCTGGTACTGCAGGCACGAATGCCCCGGCAGTCGCAGCGTATAGCGATGGGTCCGGTCGAGCGAGTGCACAAAAAGTTGTTGCAGATCGGTCGCGTTCAGCCGACCATCCTGGTTGCTATCCTGGTCGGTAGCGACGACGTAGAGCGTAGCGTCTTCCACCGCATAGCGCTGAATGCCCAGTGGCTCCTGAAAGACCCGCACGGCCTGATCGTCTTCCCAGGCGGGGTGCATGCGGTACAGCACCAGGTTGCTGCATTGCTGTGCGGTGGTTTCCGGAATAAGAAACAGGTGCTGCGCCGAATCGAGTAGTTCGGCACGACCGAGGGAGGGGCCGCTGGGCGACGGCCGTGGCGTAGACGGCGTGGGAAGGGTCACGTGCGGATGACGCCACGACTGGACGAGCCGCGAACCGCCTTTGGCGACGAGCCAGCCCGAACAGGCCAGCAGGCAGGAGAGGAAACCGATGCGCAGGAAGTGACGTGCCTTTTTCATGGGTGCAGGGGGATAAAGTGAAAAAAGGTAGAGGTCAGCGCATATAGTTCGTAACGACGCGGGGGCGTGGATATTGGGCGAACGATTGGAAGAAGGCCCCTGAGCCTTTACTTTCGTCCCATGAATTATTGGTTAGTCAAGTCCGAACCCGAGGCTTTCTCGTGGGATCAGTTTGTGCAGGATGGCAAGGCGATGTGGGATGGTGTTCGTAACTATCAGGCACGCAATCACTTAAAGGCGATGCGTACCGGCGATCTGGTAATGTTCTACCACAGCGTGAGCGAGAAGGCCGTCCGGGGTGTCGGGCAGATCACGCGCGAATTTTATCCTGACCCTACCGTAAACGACGAGCGCTGGGTAGCGGTCGACCTCAAGCCGGTCTACCGACTGAAAAATCCCGTATCGCTGGCGACCATCAAACAGGACGAACGGCTGAGCGGCACCGCCCTGATTCGGCAGTCGCGGCTGTCGGTGATGCCACTCACCCCCGACGAATTCAACCGGATGCTGGAGCTGGGCGAGGCGGTCGAGTTATAAGCGACCAAGCAGCCACGTGTGTAGTTCCTCTACCGAATGGACCAGCGCGTCGGGGCGGAGGGAGGCCAGCTTTTTAGGCTCGGCAAGGGGCGTAAGCGCCACCGATACCACCGGAATCCCGACTTCCTGCGAGGCCAGAATGTCGCTCGGAGCATCGCCCACGTACACGGCCTGCGCCGGTTCCAGTCCCCACGCCGTCAGCATCGTGCGTATGCCGTCGACCTTGCGGGGCCCCTGGGGCGAGCCGGTTTCGATGTGCTCAAAGTAAGGGGCCAGCGCCAGGCGGTTGAGGGAAATTTCGGTGCTTTGCCGGCCTTTGCCCGTTACCAGCCCGATCCGGACATTTCGCGATTGCAAGGCTTCCAGCAGAGCGACAATGCCCTCAAACGGATGAGGGTATTCGTCGTGCAGCGTTTCGTAGTGCGTGAGGTAGGCACGCAGGCAGGTATCGTAGTGGGCGGGCGCCAGTGCCTGAATGGTGCCTTCTTCCGAAGGACCGAACGTCGCCACAATTTCTTCGTCCGAAAGGGAGCGCCCGGTGGCGGGTTCGATGGCGTTGCGGAACGCGGCGATGCACAGCGGAAGGGTATCGGCCAGCGTGCCGTCAAAATCAAAAATAACTGCCTGTAGCATAGGGAAATAAAAAAGGAGATTGCGGTGGCAACCTCCTGGAAATACGTAGTAGAGAAACGTTATTCGATGGGCATCAGCCAGCCGTGCGGATCTTCCGCGCGCCCGTAGCGCAGGTCGTCGAGTGCCTTGCGCAGTTGGTCGCCCACGGCGTTGTCGGTGGGACTGGGCAGGGGCAA
Source organism: Catalinimonas alkaloidigena (assembly GCF_900100765.1). NCBI lineage: Bacteria > Pseudomonadati > Bacteroidota > Cytophagia > Cytophagales > Catalimonadaceae > Catalinimonas > Catalinimonas alkaloidigena. Next base: position 2,105 of record NZ_FNFO01000013.1, read on the forward strand.
CTCTTCGCCCTGGTAGCTGATCATGGCAATCGGGGCCAGGGTGGCGGCCGTCCCGATTCCGAACGCTTCCTGCATTTTTCCGTCGCGCAGGGCCGTCACGACCTCATCGACCGTGACGCGGCGCTCTTCTACCGAGATGCCGAGGTCGCGGGCCATCTGCAACAGGCTGTTGCGCGTGATGCCGTGCAGAATGGTTTCGCTGGGCTGCGGGCTGATCAGCTTGCCGTCGATCACGAACGCCAGGTTCATGGTGCCGGCTTCTTCAATGTACTTGTGCTCCAGACCGTCGGTCCAGATCAACTGATGGAAGCCTTGTTTCTGGGCTTTCACGGTAGGGTACAGCGCGCCTGCGTAGTTCCCGGCCGACTTGGCGTAGCCGGTGCCGCCCGGAAAGGCCCGTGTGTATTCCGTTTCGATTTTCACCCGCACCGGTTCGCTGTAGTACGCGCCTACCGGCGAAGTGAAAATCATGAACCGATACGTATCCGAAGGACGAATGCCGATGTACTCGTCGGTAGCGAACATGAACGGACGGATGTAAAGCGACGACTGCGGGCGGTTGGGCACCCACGCTTCGTCGAGTTGTAACAGCTTTTTGAGGCCGCCTACAAAGATCTCTTCCGGAATGGTCGGCATGCACATGCGCTCGGCCGACAGGTTAAAACGCGCCCAGTTGGCCGACGGGCGGAACACCCGCACCTGCCCGGCATCGCTCCGATACGCCTTCAATCCCTCAAAAATGGTCTGACCGTAGTGAATCACCGCCAGGGCCGGATTGAATTCCATCGGGCCGAAGGGCACAATGCGCAGCTCCTGCCACTGTCCGTCGCGGTAGTCGGCAATGAACATATGATCGGAGAACTGACGGCCAAACTTCAGGTTGTCCTGATCCAACTCCGCCACACGCGACTGCGGAGTGTTTTCTATCGAGATATCAAGGGAAGTATCGATCATGATGGTATGCATTCGTTGGAAGGGGCAAGATACGCAAATCAGTGCGAAAAAATGTGTGGCCGCCGCCGGTTTCTGCCGAGTTTTCTTCGCTTACAGGCTTCTGGAAACGGAAAAGGACACCGTTGGCGGGAGCTTCCCGCGGCGCAAAAACTATCCTGGTGCCCAAGCAGGATAGTACCTTATAGTACAGAAGAGTACAGTACGGATGCAGCACACCTCATCCATACTTTCGTGATACTGAAAGTTTCGAAGTGGCTACTTCCCCAACCACTCGTTTGAGTGCACCTCGGTAGCCGTTTTGAAGCGGACAAGTCTTGTCGAAATTTTGAGGATCTGCCTCCGTTCCGAACGCTTGTTTCGGAAGCCTGATTCGTATTGCTCTGAAAATTTTGATGGTTGCTTTTTGAGGCATGCCCGCGGCGTATGTGCGGGACCGGTATGCCTTGCTCAAAACACTGGCGAACTACTACCCTACATAATCTGATAAACAACGAACCTATGCAAGCTACGCACGTCCGCTACGGAGGAACCAACGAAGAAGAAATCGCACTCTGGCGTCAGGTTGCCAAAGAAAACCAGGCCGCGTATGCGTCTCTTTTTAAGCGCTACAGCCAGATCCTCTACGGCTACGGATTGGGCATCTGTCCGGACGAAACCCTGGTCGAAGACTGCATTCAGGAGTTTTTTATGCGGTTGTGGGCGCGTCGTAAGTCCCTGTCCGAGCCGCGTTCCGTCAAAGCGTACATGCTGGCGTCGGTCCGTCGCCTGATTTTGGAGGCGGTAGAAAGCGGCCACAAACGCACCCGCCGGTATCAGTCATCGTACTTCTATACCACCACCACCGACCTGTCGTACGAACAGTTGCTGATTGAGAGCCAGCTGGTCGAACAGCGCAATCAAATGTTGCAGCAATACCTGGATCAGCTCACCAACCGGCAGCGCGAAGTAGTCTATTTGAGGTTTTTCCAGAACAGTAGTTTTAAAGAGATCAGCGAAACGCTCAACATCGATTTGCAGTCGGTGCGCAACCTCCTGTGCCGGGCCCTCAAAAAAATGCGTGAAGCGTCCGCCGTTATGGCCGAAGTCGCCTGACGTTTGAGGGCGCGTTGCGGGCCGCAGCGTCTCCGCATAACAGTAGACGTACGCGGGTGGCGAGGCCCCATGCCGTGTCCCCGCACTACCGGATCGATCACGTACTTTCTTCTCTAACACTAACACGGGTGTGTTCTGGCGAAAGCGGAGCACACCCGTTTTGTAGGATGCCGCCGCGGTATGACCTCGCGCGAACCCCTTCTCTAATTTTAGTAAGCATCGCCTCGCCCGTAACCTTTTAGGGAGTGGGGGGCGGCGCGCTGTCGTGTTACTGGAAAGCATTACCCCACAAGTCCATCTGTATGTATTTTGCCACTTCTCTTGTTTACACGTTGACACGATTCGTCGCGCCGCGCCGAGGGCGCCGACTGGGTTGCATCGGCCTTGTGCTGCTGTTGAGCACGGCGGGCGGGCCGGGAGCCCAGGCCCAAACTGCCGTGGGGGCCTACCGTTCTGGTTTCAAACACGAGGGCAACGTCGTCTCTTTTACCACTACCGAAGCCCGCGTCCGGCTGGAGTTCTGCACGCCCGGCGTGGTGCGCGTCCGCACGAGTTGGAACGACACCTTTGCCGAGAACGAACCCTGGATGGTGGTGCGCTACGATTGGCCGCCCGTCGCCGTACAGGCTACGGAAGAAACGGAACGGTTTGTCCTGACCTCCGCCCAGTTACGCATCACCGTACAGAAAAGTCCGTTCCGCATCGACGTGGCCACTGCCGAGGGTTCGCCGCTGCTGCTGGAATCAGGCACCGCGGGGGCCACGCAGGAAGCTGACACCGTCGCCTGTCGGAAGCAACTGGGCGCCGACGAACACTTTTTCGGCTTTGGTGAGCGGATGGATTTTCTGGACCGGCGCGGCCGCAAAACGCGGCTGAACGTTGGGCGGGGGCAGGGGCTGCCGCACATCGTCGGTGCCTACAACGTATTGGAAGCCAACTATGCGCCGGTGCCGTTTTTTATGAGCACGCGTGGGTACGGCCTCTTTTTCCATACGGCTTACGCTACGAACTGGGACATGGGGGCGACCGATCCGAACCAGTTGCAATTCGGGGCCGAAGGGGGCGAACTGGACTACTACGTACTCTACGGCCCCACCTTTCCGCAACTCCTCGACCACTACACCGATCTGACGGGCAAAGCGCCGCTGCTGCCCAAGTTCGCGCTGGGGTTGCACGTCGGTACGTACAGCGGTGGCACCTGGGGGCACGAAGAGCTGACGTCCGATCAGTACGTGGTGGCCCTGGCGCGCCGGTTTCGGCAACTGGGGATTCCGATCGACGTGCTGCACCTCGATTCGACCTGGCGGCTGTTCGGGAAGAACGGGGGCAAGGGCGCTACGACGTTCGAGTGGCGCGAGACGTTCCAGCATCCGGAAGCGATGTTCGACAGTCTTTATGCCCTGCACCTGAACGCGGTCGGGCTTCACCTGCGGCCCCGTTTCGACAACGGCCGAACCATGAACCTGCTGGCGATGGCGCAGGAAAAAGGATTTACCTACCCCGAGGAAGACAACCCCGGCGAATTTGTCAATTTCTTTGATTCCAGCGCCGTCAACTGGTGGTGGGACCATGGCGTGATGAAGATCGCTTCGCAGGGCGCGATGTTCCTGAAAACCGACGAAGGCAGCGCGTTTGGCCACCTGGCGAACGAAAGCGAAAAGGTCGGCCCGACGGGCGAAGAAGTAAAGCGCCTGCACAACCTGTTTCCGCTGGCCTATGCCAAAGCCCCCTATGAAAAGTTTCAGGCCTACAACGGCATCCGGGGCATGAACCACACGCGCGAGGGCTACGCCGGCATCCAGCGCTATCCGTTCATCTTCGCGGGCGACTGGCCCAGCGAGTGGCAGTATTTCGAGCCGGTGATCAGAGCCGGGCTGAACATCGGGCTGTCGGGCGTGGGCCACTGGGCACACTGCATGGGCGGATTCGAGCACAACGCCGACCCCGAACTCTACATCCGCTGGTGCCAGTTCGGGTTGCTGAGCCCCGTGGCGCACCTGTTCGGGATGGACCATCCGGGCTACAAAGAACCCTGGAACTACGGCGAAGAAGCGCTGCGGATTTTCAAGCAGTACGATGCCTTCCGCTACCGGCTGATTCCCTATCTCTACAGTTACACGTACGAGATGCACAAAACCGGTCTGCCGCTGATGCGGGCGCTGGTGCTCGACTACCAGTACGACCCGAACGTGTACGAACTCACCGATCAGTACCTGCTGGGGCGCGACATGATGATCTGCCCCGTGACCGAGAAGGGCGCGCAAACCCGCGTGGTCTACCTGCCCGAAGGCACCTGGTTCAACTACTGGACCGGCCAGCGCTACGAAGGCAAGCGCTACCTCAACGTCGTTACGCCGCTCGATACGCTGCCGATTTTTGTGCGGGCCGGGGCCGTTATCCCCCAGCAGCCGGTGGTGCAGTACGTCGGCGAAAAACCGCTGGACGAACTGACCGTCGAACTGTTTCCCGGCGAAGCGGCCTCCACCTTTACCCTTTACCAGGACGACGGCAAAAGCCTTGAGTATCAGAACGGGGCGTATGCACTTTCGACCTTTCGCCTGGTGCCGGAAGGAGCGGGGTTGCGCCTAATCCTGGCATCGCCCGAGGGGGCGTACCGGCCGTCGCCTTTTGCGTACCGGGCGAAGATCCACACGGACCGCGCACCGCAGGAACTCCGCGAAGGAAAAAAGAAACTGCCGTCTGTGGCGTCGCTGGGCGACCTCGACAACGGACCGGGCTGGTACTACGATGCTGATCAACACGTGTTATGGATCAAACCCAAGGGCAAGAGCAACGCCACCGTCGAGGTGGTGGTCCGCTAATCGTCATGCCGATGCTGCACCGACTTTTGCTGTGGGGGGCGTGCGTGAGTGTTGCGCTAAGCAGCGCGGCGCAGCCGCTGACCCTGCCGCTTCAATTTGATTTCGGAAGTGGTCAGGCCGCTGCGGGCTACCGGCAGGTGCTGCCAACCACGACGTATTCTCCGGAACGGGGCTACGGCCTGGCGAGTGAGCAGCCGGTCAAGAGTCGCACCCGCAAGGGCAACAATCCCCTGACCGACGATTTTCTCACCTCAACGCAGCCGTTCTACTTCGTGGTGGATCTGCCCGAAGGGAATTACGAAGTTACGCTGACGCTGGGCGACCCCAAGGGCACGTCCACGACGACGGTGAAGGCTGAATCGCGACGGCTGATGCTCCACCACCTCCAAACCGCGCGGGGCGAGCAGGTGACGCGGACGTTTACAGTCAATGTCCGCACGCCCCGGATCAACGCGGAAGAGCGCATCCGTCTTAAGCCGCGCGAGCACGACTACCTGAACTGGGACGACAAACTCACGCTGGAGTTCAACGATGCGCGTCCCTGCGTGGCGGCCCTGGAAATCCGCCGCGCCACTGCGCCTACCACGATATTCCTGGCCGGAAACTCCACGGTGGTCGATCAGGAGACCGAACCCTGGGCGGCCTGGGGACAGATGTTGCCTTCTTTCCTGAAGCCCGATGCGGTTGTGGCAAACCTCGCCGAATCGGGCGAGACGCTGGCGGCTTTTCAAAGTGAGGGCAGGCTGGCCAAGGTGCTGAGTATGATCCAACCCGGCGATTTTCTTTTCATTGAGTTTGCGCACAACGATCAGAAGAACAGAGACCCCGCCGCCGGCGCTTACCGCGGCTACTCCGACCGGTTGCGCGAGTTTATCCGCGAGGCCCGCGCGAAACGGGCGCATCCGGTGCTGGTCACGTCGATGCACCGCCGCCGCTTCGACGAAGACGGCCACATCATCAATACGCTGGAGGACTATCCCGACGCGATGCGAAACGTCGCGCAGGAACTGGACGTGCCGCTGATCGACCTGAATGCGATGAGCAAAACTCTATACGAAGCCATGGGCCCCGAAGACACTAAAAAAGCGTTTGTGCACTACCCGGCGGGCACGTTCCCCGGTCAGGACCAGGAGTTGAAAGACGACACACATTTCAACCCGTACGGCGCGTACGAAATGGCCCGCTGCATCGTGCAGGCGATTCAGGAGCAAGGCCTGGCCGTCGGGCAACTGTTGCGTGACGCAATTCCCCCGTTCGATCCGGCGCATCCCGATCCGCTGGCGATGTGGCACTGGCCCGACAGTCCGAACGCCAGCCTCGTGAAACCGGACGGGAATTAAATCGAAAGAATTGATTAGCGTTTTTTCTTGAAAAAGAGAGGAGCCAAAAGAAGAACTATACTCCAACTGGCCAGTTGTGCCGTCGGCACCAGCATGAGCGCAAGCATCGGATCGCCCCACCTGCCCACCAGACTGAAGGCCGCCCCCACTAAAAAAGACACGGCGAGCGTCAGCCCCAGACCCGTAATTGCCCACAGCATGGGGTTACCCTTTGACTTGTAGCCGAGATAGCCGTATAACAGCGCAATGAGCAGGGCGATTATCATGTAGAATATAGCCAGGAAATAGGGTACCTCTCTTATCGTGCGAAGCTGGGGTGCCTACCTCAAAAGTATCTATAAGTACCTTCTTGTTATGCTCTCACCAGGTCGTATACGTTACAGTTCAGGCGTCATTTTTCCCTTAATTCTTACCGGCATAGGTTTACGAAACTTTTTAGGCGGTGCGAAATAAAAAAAGCTTGCTGGCTTGTGTAGTGTCAACGTACAGTAGAGTACAGCACACTAGCGCGCCAACTCCTGATTAATATTATACTCAACGTACGCGGTTGTAACCACCAATCCTTACCTACTAGCGCGCTCCCACCACATGACAGCCCATAGTACACAAATGACCGATTGGCTTACGCGGATTGCTCACCAGAGCGATCGGCAGGCGTTCAAACAACTTTTTGACCTGCACTTTCACGGGCTGCATGCGTTCGCCTTGCACCTGGTGAAAAACCGTGAGGTGGCCGAAGAAGTCGTTTCCGATGTATTTACCAAAGTATGGGTGAACCGCGCCACGCTCCTGCAAGTGCGCGACGTCAAAGCCTACCTCTACACGTCGGTGCGTAATCAGGGACTGAACCAACTGGCCCTGCGGCATCATCAGATGCAGACCCGCACCACCGACCTGACGTTCGACCTGGCGGCCGACAAATCGCTGGGACCGGAGCGCACGCTGTTGTACCAGGAAATGGAGCAGGAGGTGCAAAAAGCCATCGGGCAATTGCCCGAACGGTGTCGCCTGATTTTTCAGATGGTCCGCCAGGAAGGCTTTAGCTACAAGGAAGCCGCCGAAATTCTGGGCATTTCCGTCAAAACGGTGGACAATCAACTCACCATCGCCACCCGAAAGCTGGCCGAATCGCTGCGACCGTACCTGGTGCAGCGGCAACTGGCGCACTAAAATTTTCCCACTCAAATTTTTTTAGTTCTTTTTAGGGGAACGTTCTACGCCTCCGGTCTATAGCCGTAGACCGATGATCTCATGCTGGACGACTCTCACATGTGGACGTTAATTGCCCGGGCGCTGGCCGGCGAAGCAAGCGCAGACGAATTGCGTCGTCTGGATGCCTGGCGCTCGCAACATCCGGACAACCAGCATCTGTACGAAACGGTGCGTGACGTCTGGACCCACCCGCCGTCGTCGTCGGCCGGGACCGGTGCCGCACAGCGCGTCTGGGAACGTACGCAAGCCCGCATGGAAGCTGCCGAACGGCAGAAAAAAGTCGTTTCGATGCCGTGGTGGCGCATGGCGGCCGCCGTTGCGTTGGTCGGTACCCTGGGACTGGCGGCCTATCAGTACGGCTGGCGCAGCGCTGAGGCGATTTCGCGCGTGGCTCAAACCGAACAGTTGGCGGCCACTCTGCCCCATGAAGCTCCGCAGTTTGAGGCGGCCGCTGTGCCCGTGACGTACCAGCAGGCGCAGAACCCGAAAGGGGTGCACACCGAATTGCAACTCGCCGACGGTACGAAAGTGTGGCTCAACGCCGACAGCCGACTGGCCTATCCCACCACCTTTGCGGACGACCGGCGCGATGTGTACCTGATTGGCGAAGGCTTTTTTGAGGTTGCGCCCGACAAGCAACGTCCGTTTACCGTCCACCTGGAAACTGGCGAAGTCACTGTACTGGGAACGTCGTTTAATGTGCGGGCCTACCAGGACGAAACCGAAGTGACCACGACCGTGGCCGAAGGAAAAGTAGCGTTTAGTCCGGAACCGGAAGCCGATAAAAATGAACCCCTCGGCGAAAATCCGGCCACCCGGCGGACGCTTTTAACGCCTCATCAGCGGGCAGTCTATTCTAAAAAATCGGCGGAAGTGCGCAAGGAAACCTCGGTTGCCGACCTGGATTACGCCTGGGTAAACCGGAAGCTTGTTTTTGAGGAAACGCCGTTCGATCAGGTAGCCCGAACGCTGGAACGGTGGTATGGCGTGCGGGTGCATCTGGAAACACCGCAACTGCGCAACTGCCGGTTGACCGGAACTTTTGAGAAGAAGGAGCTGAGGGAGATCATGCACCTGATTTCACTCACCCGAGACGTCGACTATAAATTCACACCGCAGGGACTGCTTATTACCGGAAGCGGGTGTTGAGGAACTACACCTTCTTTTGAGCGGCCTGTAAGCTAACATAAATTTAGTACGGACTGGCTTTTTACTGCCCGATCTGCTTGCCACAAGCGGAGGGAGACCGGCTTTGCTATACGTCAATTTCACCCAACTCAGAACGAACCTATGATGAAGCATTTTCTACCACCTACCCGCCCCGGCAGACGCCTCCGCTTGCTCTGCGGGCGCCTTCTGATCCTGTGCACACTCCTGGGATGGGCCGCGCCTCCTACGCGAGCGCAGGCACTTCTCGCCCACAATACCCTGGCACAAGTCGAGAAAAGCCTTACCCTGGACTTCAAGGACGAAAGCCTCAAAACCATTCTCAAAAGAATTGAGAAACAGTCGGGCTACTCGTTCATTTATACCAGCAAAAGCCTCGATGCCTACCCGCGGCAATCGTTGCACATCGAAGGAGCGCCGTTGGAAGCAGTCCTCAAACAACTGTTTGAGCCGCTGGGCATCCATTTTCAGATCGTCGACGATCAGGTCGTGCTCAACACACGGCAAAGCGCCAACCGACATGCACTGACCCTGCCGGTGCTGCGGGTACCGGCTCCGTTGCTCGCTCAGGTGACGGTTGCGGGCCGCGTAACCGATGCGGTGGGGGAGGGCATCCCCGGGGTGAACGTCCTGGAAAAAGGCACCTCTACCGGCACCATTACCGACGTGGAAGGGCGGTATACCCTGAACGTGGTGGGGGAGTCGTCGGTGCTGGTTTTCAGCGCCGTAGGCTACATGCAGCGGGAAGTTACGGTGGGGAACCAGACGGCGATTGACCTCTCGCTGGAAGAAGACGTGCGCGCCCTGGAAGAGGTCGTCGTGGTCGGCTACGGCACACAACAAAAGAGCGACATCACGGGGGCCCTTTCGTCGGTATCGGCCAAAGAAATCGAAGAAATTCCCGTGCAGAACCTGACGCAGTCGTTGCAGGGACGTGCCGCCGGTGTCGACGTGGCCGCCGGGAGTTTCAGTCCCGGTTCGGTGCCTTCCATTCGCATCCGGGGCAACCGGTCCATTCTGGCCAGCAACGAGCCGCTGTATGTCGTCGACGGCATTCCGCTGGCACCGGGCACGGGCCTCAACGACTTCAATCCCCTCGATGTGCAATCGATCGAAGTGCTGAAAGATGCTTCGGCTACTGCCATTTACGGGTCGCGGGGCGCCAACGGCGTCATCCTGGTGACCACCAAACGCGGTAGCAAGGGCGGCTTTAAAGTAAGCTACGACGGATGGGTCAGCTTCGACTCGCCGCTCGTGAAACAGGACGTGATGGACGGCGGCCAGTTTGCGCAGTTGCGGCGCGATGCGCAGTACAACAAAGGAACGGAAGGATACGCTACGCCTTATCCCGATCCGGTGCAGGATTCGCTGATTTTCTCCGGCGTGCGGGGCTACGGCGACATTTACAGCTGGCAGTCGGTGGCGGCGGGCTATCAGTGGGCCGACCGCGCCAACCTCGTGCCGCAGATGCGCCCGACTACTCCGGAAGAGCAGGCCCGGTGGGGCGTGAGTGAAGTGCCCGTCTACAATCCCGATAACGTACGCACCACCGACTGGCAGGACATCGCCCTGCGCAACGCCATTACGCAGAACCACCAGGTCAGCATCGGCGGCGGCGGCGAAAACATCCAGGCGCTGTTTTCTGGCGGCTACCTGAACCAGGAGGGCGTGAACATCGGCCAGAATTTCACCCGCTACAACGCGCGCCTCAGCCTCGACATGAAAGCCAACGAAATAATCACGGTCGGCGGGGCCATCAACGCCAGCCTCGGTGTGCAGGAAAACGGTCCGGACATGTACGGTCGGGCTCTGGGGCAGTTGCCCATTTCTGTGCCTTACGACGCCAACGGCGAGTACATCCTGAATCCGGGCGGGGACATCAACATCGTAAACCCGGTGCTCGATCCGTCCAACGTCTTCAGTCAGAACCGCATTTCGCGCTTTTTCGGAAGCTTTTACGGCGAAATCCGCTTGTTAAAAGATTTGCGGTACCGCATCAACGTCGGGCCCGATTGCCGGCAGGATCGCTGGGGATTCTTCCAGGGGCAGTACTCGGCGGCACAACAGGGGAACGGCAACGAAGCCCGCTACGAACAGGGGCAGAACTTTACCTACGTGGTGGAGAACCTCCTGTTCTACGATAAAAACTTCGGCGACCATACCCTGGGAGTGACGCTGCTGAACAGCATTCAGGAAGACCGCAGTGAAGGCAGCACCGTACGGGTACGTAACTTGCCTTACGATACGCAGAAGTGGTATAACGTCGGCACCACCGACGAAGGCGCTCCGGTGTCGTTCGGCAGTTCCTTTGCTATCCGTAGACTGAGATCGTATATGGGGCGGGTGAACTATTCGTTCAAAAACCGGTACCTGCTGACGGCCTCTGCCCGGTACGACGGCTCGTCGGTACTGCCTTCCGGTAACAAGTGGGATGTATTTCCCTCCCTGGCCCTAGCGTGGAAAATGCAGGAAGAAGCTTTTCTGCGCAATGTCGATTTTGTGAACGAGCTGAAACTGCGCCTGGGGTACGGGACGGTGGGGCAGTCGAGTATTGCACCTTATCAGACCGGCGGCACACTGGAGCGGTCCATTTACCTCTGGAACGAAACGGCCGCCTACGGGTACGTACCCGCCACGATCCGGACCCCGGGTCTGAGGTGGGAAAGATCCACCACCACGAACGTAGGGCTGGACTTCGGATTGTTCAACAACCGTCTTTTCGGGACGGTGGAAGTCTATCGAATCAATACCAACAACCTGCTGCTGCCCCGCTCCATTCCCGAGGTGTCGGGCTTTCCCAGCGTGCTGCAAAACATCGGCGCTACCCGCAACACCGGCCTGGAGCTGTCGCTTTCGTCGGTCAACCTGCGGACGCTGGATGACTTTACCTGGGAGACAGACGTGATTTTTACCACCAACAAAGAAGAGATCGTGAGGCTGTCGTCGGGTGCGCAGGACGACATCGGGAACCTCTGGTTCATCGGGCAACCCATCAACCAGGACACCCGCAACCCTACCGTATACTACGACTATCAGTTCGACGGCGTCTGGCAGATCGGGCAGGAAGACGAAGCCGCGCTCTACAACAGCGTGCCGGGCGACATTCGGGTGGCGGACATCAACGGCGATACGACCATCGATGCCAACGACCGGGTCGTGATCGGTTCCAACCGCCCCAAGTGGTCGGGCAGCATCAACAACCGGTTCCGCTACAAAGGCTTCGAACTGTCGTTCATGCTCTACGCCCGCATCGGGCAGATGATCAGCAACAACGCCTACCGCATGGGGCTAGGCGGTCGCTACCAGTCGCTCGACCTCGACTACTGGACGCCCACCAATCCCACGAACGAATTTCCGCGCCCCATCGGCGACGTCGACATTCAAACTTACGGAACGGCCCTGCGCTACCGCAACGGCTCGTTCATGAAAGTGCGCAACATCTCGCTGACCTATGCGCTGCCCGCCAGCGTGGTGACGGCCCTGCGGGGCAGCAGCATCTCGGTCTACGCGAACTACGTGAACCCGCTGCTGTTCGTCTTCGACGGCTACAAGGCCGGTGATCCGGAGGTTACCAACCCGACCGACGCGACCCCGAGTGTGAAGAGTCTCATCTTCGGCGTTCGTGCCAGCTTCTGATGTTCCATCCCCATTTCGCATCCTTATGTTCAAGATAAAATTACTCCCTGTTGCTACCCTGCTGCTGTTCAGCGTCACGTCCTGTAAGGATTACCTGGAAGAAGAACTGGTCGGCACGCTCACGTACGATTATTACAACACCGAGCAAGGCCTCGAAGACCTCGTGGAAGGTTCGTACGAAGGCGTGCGCTTCAAGTACCAGTACGAGCAGGCCTACTGCCTCTATAACTTCGGTGTGGACGAGTTTACCAACGCCGACCAGATCAACTTCAACTACTGGAACACGTACGACTCGCGTCTGAACGCCCTGCCGCCCGACGCGTACCTCGCCGATTTGTGGGGCACGTACTACAACAACATCAACCGCTGTAACCTGGGCATCTCGCGCCTGGCCGACTTCGAGGGCGGCATCCAGCTCGCTACGGAAGCGCAGAAAAACCAGCGCATCGGCGAGTTGCGGTTCCTGCGCGGCTTCTACTATTTCGGGCTGGTGCAGCAGTTCGGGGCGGTGCCGCTCACCCTGGAACCCAGCGAAGGCGTGGAACTGGAATTTCCGCGCACGCCGGTGCCCGACGTGTACCGCGCCATCATCAACGACCTGCGTTTTGCGTCCGAGCACCTGTCGGTGAACGAACCCGACGGCCAGTTCGGGCGGGCGACCAAAGGGGCCGCCGACCATTTTCTGGCGAAAGTTTACCTGACGCGCGGCAGTGCCGTGACGCAAGACCGGGGACAGCAGGCCACCGACATGGACAGCGCTGCCTACTACGCCGATCAGGTGATCAACTCGGGCAAGTACGCGCTTCTGCCCGATTACGGCACGCTGTGGGACCTGTCCAGCTATTCGGCCAACGTGGCGGCCCAAACCAGCAGCGAGATCATTTTCTCGGCACAATGGAACAACGATCCGCTATTTTCGGGGCGCTTCGGCAACCAGACGCACCTCTACTTCATTATGGCCTACGACCAGTTGCCGGGCATGAACCGGGACATTGAGAACGGGCGTCCGTTCCGCCGGGCGATGATGACCGACTACGCGATGGATATCTACGACCGGAAGAACGACTCGCGGTTCTACAAGAGCCTGATCACGACCTACTACGCCAACGACGGGGGCGACGAGTCGATTCCGAAGTGGACCGCCCTGACCGCGCCTGACCCGTCGCTGATCGGGCAGCCCAAGTTTGCCCAGGGCGACACCGCCGTGCGAATCATCGTCAACGACGAAGCCACCGACCTGACGGCCGCCGACCTGGCAAAAATGCCGTACTCGGTGTTTGCGCGGTATTACCGGGACAGCACCGGGACGCTGGTATCGGATTTTTCGCCGACCGGTACGCTGGCACAGCGGAAGTTTTTCCCCACCCTGAAGAAGTACGTGGACCCGTTCCGTGCCACCATCTCGCAGCAGCAGGGCACAAAAGACGGCATCCTGGCCCGGTTTGCGGAGACGTATCTGATTGCCGCCGAGGCCTACGGACGGATGGGCAACTACGCGCAGGCCGTGGAATACGTAAACGTGTTGCGGCAGCGGGCGGCCTACAAAGAGGGCGAGCAGAAGCCGCCGCAGTTTTACCTGGAAGAGGGGGGGGATTTATCGGAACTCACGTCGAGCACCGAAGATGCCCTGCTGGTGACGGAAGACAAGTTCATGACCGACGATCCGGCCGAACTGTATCCACCCAACGTCACTTCGACGCAGGATCGGTTCATCCACTTTATGTTGAACGAGCGCACCCGCGAAATGCTCGGGGAACTGCACCGCTGGGAAGACCTGGCCCGCACGGAAACGCTGCTGGTGCGCGCGCCTTACTTTAATCCGGACGCCAGCGGCATCCAGGAGAAACACCGGCTGCGCCCCATCCCGCAGCAGCACATCGAACGGTTGTTCCAGGACGGCAACCCCCTCACCGCCGAAGAGCGGGCGGCCTACCAGAATCCGGGCTATTGAGTTCCGCTGTCGGGCTTTCCGGGGCCGACTCAAGAGGGGGCGAGGGCGCTGCGCTACTCCGTAAATTTCCTCAGCGCTTAGTGAGTTAAGCAACGCGGTCTGTCTAAGTCAAAGGCAGACCGCTTTTCTATTGTATGCATTCCCGATTATTCCTCCTCCGCGTTACGTGTATTGCTTTACTACTCAGCACATTCGGTTGGCTGAGGTGTACCCCGATTGCCTCCGATGAGCCCGAGAATGTGCTTTCCCTGGCGGGAGCGTGGCGCTTCCGGATCGATTCGCTCGACGAAGGAATGGACCGGCAATGGTTCGCCCAAACGCTGCCCGAAACGGTACAACTGCCCGGCTCGATGCAGGAAAACGGCAAAGGCAACGACGTAACCCTGGCGACGCAGTGGACCGGCAGCATCTACGACAGCTCGTGGTACTTCAATCCGCGGATGGAAAAGTACCGCCAGCCCGACTACCTCAAGTTTCCGTTCTGGCTCACGCCCGTCAACTACTACGTGGGGCCGGCGTGGTACCAGAAACAGGTCACCGTGCCGGACCACTGGCAGGGCCAGCACCTTACGCTCCTGCTGGAACGGGCGCACATCGGGACGCACCTCTGGGTCGACAGCACCGACGTCGGCACGCAGAACAGCCTGGTGGCACCGCACGTCTACGACCTCACCGACTACCTGACCCCCGGAACACATACGCTAACGATCCGCGTCGACAACCGGCAAAGCGTGATGAACGTCGGACCCGACTCGCACAGCATCACCGACCACACGCAAGGCAACTGGAACGGACTGGTCGGACGGCTGGAACTCCGGGCTCGCGCGCCCGTCTGGCTCGACAGCCTCCAGGTGTATCCGGACCTCACCCACAAAAAAGCCCGCCTGACGCTGAAAATCCGCAACGCAACCGGACAACCCGCTACGGGGACGGTCCGCGTAGTGGCCCAGAGCTTCAACGTGGCGCAGTCGCACACCCCTGATCCGGTAACGGTCGATTTCCAGACGCAGGGCGAAACCACCGACCTGACCCTCGACCTGCCGATGGGCGACAGCCTCCTGACGTGGGACGAATTCAGCCCCGCCCTGTATCGCCTGACGGCCGAATTGACCACCGACGCCGGGCAGCGCGACCAGCAGCAGACCCAGTTCGGAATGCGGGAGTTTACCACGAACGGCACGCGTTTTTACGTGAACGGCCGGGAAACCTTTCTGCGCGGTACGGTCGAAAACGCCACCTTTCCGCTGACCGGTTACGTGCCGATGGACGTGGCGGCGTGGGAGCGGGTGTTCCGGATCTGTAAAGAATACGGTCTCAACCACATGCGCTACCACTCGTACTGTCCGCCCGAAGCTGCGTTTCAGGCCGCCGACCGGGTGGGCATCTACCTGCAGCCCGAAGGGCCGAGCTGGGCCAACCACGGCTCCTCGCTGGGCGACGGTCGCCCGGTCGATCTGTACATTTACGACGAAACCAACCGCATGGGGCAGTGGTACGGCAACTATGCTTCGTTCTGCATGATGGCCTACGGCAACGAGCCGCGCGGCGGGCACCAGGCCGACTACCTCGGCGACTTTGTCGAGTACTGGGAGGCCAAAGACCCGCGCCGGAAATACACCGGAGCTTCGGTCGGGATGAGCTGGCCGCTGGTGCCGCAAAACGAGTTCATGGTGAAGTCGGGGCCGCGTGGCCTGGCGTGGGACCAACGCCCCGAAACCGAGTCGGACTACCGGGAGCGGATTCAGGATTTCGACGTGCCGTACGTGGCGCACGAGATGGGGCAGTACTGCGTCTACCCGAACTTTAAGGAGATGCGCAAGTACACCGGCGTGTACCAACCCAACAACTTCGAGCTGTTTCAGGAAGACCTCGCCGATCACCACATGGCCGACCAGGCCGACGACTTTCTGATGGCCTCCGGCCGCTTGCAGGTGCTGTGCTACAAACACGAAATCGAAAAGTCGCTGCGGACGCCCGGTGCGGCGGGTTTCCAGCTGCTGTCGCTGAATGATTACCCCGGGCAGGGCACCGCGCTGGTGGGCATGCTCGACGTTTTCTGGGACGAGAAAGGCTACTTCGATGCGGAGCAGATGCGACAGTTTTGCAACACCACCGTCCCGCTGATCCGCGTGCCCACGTTTGTCTACCAGAACGACGAAACCCTGACCGCCGCCGTGGAAGTAGCGCATTTCGGTCCCGCCCCGCTCCGGCAGGCCCGCCCCGAATGGCGGTTGCTCGGCGTCGACGGAAGCGTGGTGGCCGGAGGGATACTCAACCAACAGGACATTCCGATCGGGAGCAATACTTCGCTGGGTACGGTCGAGTTTCCGCTTGCTTCTCTGACCGAACCTACGAAACTACATCTAGAAGTGACGCTGGCGGGCACCGCGTTCCAGAACGGCTGGGACTTCTGGGTGTACCCCGCCCAAACGGAAGCCGCCCCGGAAGGGGTGTACATCACGACGCAACTGGACGCCCGCGCCGAACAAATCCTGCAACAGGGCGGCAACGTCTTCCTGGATGCCTCGGGAAAAATCACGAAGGGCAAAGAAGTCGTGCAGCATTTCCGGCCCGTGTTCTGGAACACCTCCTGGTTCAAGATGCGTCCGCCCCACACGCTCGGCATCCTCGTCGATGCCGACCATCCGGCCTTTGCCGCATTCCCGACCGAGGCGCACAGCGATTTGCAGTGGTGGTCGATTCTGGAGCGGCAACAGGTCATGCACCTCGAAGACTTTCCGCCCGACTTCCGGCCGCTCGTGCAGCCCATCGACACGTGGTTCCTGAACCGGCGGCTGGCCTCTGTGCTCGAAGCGCGGGTTGGCGCGGGGAAGTTGCTGATGACCAGCAGCGACCTGACCTCTGACCTGGCCAACCGTCCGGCGGCGCGGCAACTGCGGCAGAGTCTGCTGGCCTACATGGCGAGCGAGGAGTTCTCGCCCCAAGCAACGATTCCGCTGGCCACGATCCGGGCGCTGCTGACCGAGGAGTCGCGCGAGCAGTTCGATCCGTATACCCTGCAAAGCCCCGACGAACTGCAACCGAATCTGCACAAACCCACCAATTAAGATGATGGATGCGCGCTGCCCGCGTGAGGCGACGGGCCAACAGAAGAACGTCTCCCCGGGGAAGACGAACGGCGTGCGCAGGCAACTCTTCGGCTGGATGGGCGGGCTGCTCCTGATGGGGAGCCACGGACTCCATGCCCAAACGCCCCCGGAAGCACCCCTGCAGAGCACGTCTACCTTTACGGAAGCCGTTTTCCCGCTGGTCCACCGGTCGCAGGCCAGTCCGGTGTGGTGGGATGCGCAGGACGCCCCCGTCGTCGGGATTGCCGCACATGCCCTCGCCGACGACATCACGCGCCTCACCGGCCAGACGCCCGCCTTCGACAGCGTCGGCCGTGGCACGACCGACGCTCGCTTTCCGGTCATTGTCGGAACCCTGGGATCGTCTGCACTCATCAACCGACTTGTTGATCACCAGAAGCTCAACCTCACCCGAATCGCAGGACAATGGGAAAGTTACGTGCTGGCGGTGGTGCAGGAACCGATGGCCGGGGTCGAGAAAGCGCTGGTGATTGCCGGTAGCGACCCCAGGGGCACGGCCTTTGGCGTATTTGAAGTGAGTCGGCGGCTGGGCGTTTCTCCCTGGTACTGGTGGGCCGACGTCACCCCCCGGCCGCAGACGAACCTTTACCTGACTCCGGGGACGCTCACACAGGGACCTCCGTCTGTGAAATACCGGGGCATTTTTCTAAACGACGAAGACTGGGGACTACAGCCCTGGGCGGCGCAGACGTACGAGCCGGAGACCGGTGACATCGGTCCCAAGACCTACGCCCGGATGTTCGAACTCCTGCTCCGGTTGAAAGCCAACTTCCTCTGGCCCGCCATGCACCCGAGCACCCGCGCATTTTTTCATTACCCGGGCAATCCGCAAACCGCCGCTGCCTACGCCATCGTGGTGGGTACTTCGCACGCCGAGCCGATGCTACGCAACAACGTTGACGAGTGGGAGGAAGCCACGCGGGGACCGTTCGATTACGTGCGTAACCCCCAGGCCGTTCACGACTACTGGGAGGCACGGGTGCGGGAAGCAAGTGGTCAGGAAGCGGTCTATACAGTGGGGATGCGGGGCGTCCACGACAGTGGGATGCAGGGCGTACACAATGCTTCGGAGGCGGCGGCGTTGCTGGAAACCATCATCGCCGATCAGCGGGCCATGCTGCAGACGCACGTGGATTCGAACCTACAACAAGTGCCACAAGCCTTTACCCCGTACAAAGAGGTGCTGGACATCTACGACCAGGGACTGTCGGTGCCGGAGGACATTACGCTGGTCTGGCCGGACGACAATTACGGCTACATCCATCGGTTGAGCGACCCGGACGAACGCACCCGCTCCGGGGGTTCCGGCGTCTACTACCATGCGTCTTACTGGGGGCGGCCCCACGATTACCTCTGGCTGAGTTCGACCCATCCGGCCCTGATCCGGGAGGAAATGACCAAGGCCTACACGTTGGGTGCGGAGCGGATCTGGGTGCTGAACGTGGGCGACCTTAAACCGCTGGAATACACCATAAGTTTGTTTCTGGACATGGCCTACGAGGTCCGGCCTTTCCTGGAAAAGACCGACATGAAGGGGCATCTGGAAGCGTGGGCGACGGAATTGTTCGGCACGGAACAGGGGCCTCCGGTGGCGAACGCACTGTGGGACTATTACGATCTGGCGTTTGAGCGCCGACCGGAATTTATGGGGTGGAGCCGTACCGAGCCTACCACCGCAACGCAACTCACCGCGTACAACCATTTCCGCTACGGCGACGAAGCCCAGCGGCGGCTGGATCGGTACGATGCGCTCGTGCAGCGCGTAACACGTCTGCGTGCAGCAACACCGCCCGACCGGAAAGACGCGTTTTACGAGCTGGTCTACTATCCGGTGGTGTGCGCGGCGCTGATGAACCAGAAGTTTCTGTACCGCGACAAGGCCCATTGGTACGCCCGGCAGCACCGCCTGAGCGCGCACAACTACGCCCAACGGTCGCAGCGGGCGTATGAGGCCATCGTGCGGGAGACAGCGTACTACAATCACGAGCTGGCTGGGGGCAAGTGGCGCGGCATGATGTCGATGGAACCGCGGAAACTGCCCGTGTACCAGGCGCCGGTGTTGCCGGAACTCGTGCCGGAGCACGGGGGACGCTGGGCGGTAGTGCCGGAAGGCGATTCTGTCCAAAGTGCGACAGACCTGTCGCTTCCGACGTTTACCCCCTGGGGACAGCACGCCTACTTCGTGGACCTGTTTCTGACCCACAAGTCGACCGTAGCCTGGAAGGCCTCTGCCTCCGCGGCATGGCTACAGCTTTCGGAACGGAAAGGCGTCCTAACGAGCGACTCGGGGCGCACCGAGACAAGGCTCTGGGTCAGTGTCGACTGGAATAGCGTACGCGCCGATACGGTGACTGGTACGCTGCTGTTGAAAGGGAAGAACAAGCGGGTGCGGGTGGCGGTCCGTGCCTGTCGTCCACGTCTTCCCGCGGGCTACGAAGGCTTTGTGGAGAGCAACGGCTACGTCTCGCTGTTTGCTGAGCATTTCCAGCGCAGTTCCTCCACGCAAACCTGGCAGCGACTCGACGGGCTGGGGCACACCGGAGCGTCCGTACAGGCCCTGCCGCTGACCGCCTCCGCTCCTGCCGAGGTGACCGAGGCGGACTGGCTGGCGTACGACTTTTACACGTTTACCGCCGCGGCGCCCGACTTTCACTTCTACACCCTGCCTACCCATCCGGTCACGCACGACGACAGCCTGCGGTTTGGCGTCTCCATCGACGACGGTCCCGTCCAGGTGGTCAATTTTCAGACCTTCGGGCGTAGCGAGACCTGGAAAGAAAACGTTCTCCGCAACAGTGCGGTGAGTAACATGAAGGGCCCTCCATTAGCCCCGGGGCCGCACACGCTGAAAATCTACCGGATCGATCCCGGCGTCATCCTGGACAGGATGGTCATCGACCTGCGCAAGGTTCCTCCGGCGTATTCGCCCGTTCCCGAAACCAGCTTGCGGGCTGAAGGTGATGCTTCCGGTTTGCGCAAGTAAGTACCATGATTAGCTATGTAGGCAGTTGAGCCAAAAAAGATGAAGATTGTGAGAATAACCAAAATCGTGTTGTCCCTGCTGATGCTTGTGAGCGGGGTGGCCTGTCAGAAGGAAAAAGGCAAGCTTACCGTTGCGGCATTACACGTAGAAGCCCCGTTTGCGATGCCAGCGATCCAAGTGCCCGATTTTTCCCGTTGTGAAACGTTGCGGATTACGGACTACGGCGCAACGCCGGGCGATCAGCAGAAAACCTCCCGGGCGATTGCCCAGGCCATTGAAGCGGCGCACCAGCGGGGTGGGGGAACGGTGGTGGTGCCGGCTGGCGAGTGGCCCACGGGCGCAATTCACCTGAAAAGTCACGTGAACCTGCACCTGGAAAAGGATGCCGTGCTGCGCTTTTCCGACCAGCCCGCTGACTACCTGCCGCCCGTCATGACGACCTGGGAAGGCATGGAGTGCTACAACTACTCTCCGCTGATTTACGCGTTCGAGTGCCAGAACGTCGCCATCACCGGGGAGGGGGAACTCAACGCCAAAATGGACGTGTGGGAGCGGTGGTTTGCCCGTCCGCCCGCGCATATGGCGGAACTGAAACGCCTCTACTACCTGTCCGCGGAAGACCGCCCGGTGGAAGAGCGGCAGATGGTGAACGACAGCGCCCATTTTCGTCCCCACTTTCTGCAGTTCAACCGGTGCGAAAATGTGCTGCTGGAAGGCGTCACCATCACCAACAGTCCTTTCTGGACCATCCATCCCTACCTGTGTACGAACGTGGTGATCCGCAACGTGCGGGTCTTCGCCCACGGCCATAACAACGACGGCGTGGACCCGGAGATGAGCCAACAGGTGCTGATCGAAGATTGCGTATTCGACCAGGGCGACGACGCCATCGCCATCAAATCGGGCCGGAACCAGGACGCCTGGCGTCTGAATACCCCCACCAAAAACGTGATCGTCCGGAACTGTTTGGTGAAAAACGGGCACCAACTGGTGGCCCTGGGCAGTGAATTGTCCGGCGGCATCGAAAACGTACTGGTCGACAGCTGTCGCGTCCTCGACGGAGCCAAGCTCAACCACCTCCTGTTCATCAAAACCAACGAACGCCGGGGCGGCTACGTCAAAAACATCCACGTACGGAACGTCACGGCCGGTAAAATCGACCAGGGCATCCTGGGCATCGAAACGGACGTGCTTTACCAGTGGCGCGACCTGGTGCCGACCCTGGAGCGGCGGCTCACCCCGATCAGCGAAGTCTACCTGACGAACGTGAAGGCGGCCGACGTGCAGTTCATTTCCCGCATGCAGGGGCAAGCGGAGCTGCCGATCGATCGCATCCGGCTGGACCACGTCACCGCCGACACGCTCCGGAAAGAAGCCCACCTGCACGAAAACGTGACTAACTTTCACACGCAGAACTAAGCCCTCCGCTATGGATTTACGGACACCACCTCTCTTTTTTCTCCTGCTTTGGTTTGGACTTTCGCAGTGCACCACAAAGACGGCTTCGGACCAGGCAGCCGCACCCGATAGCACTGTCGCCTTTACCCAGTCCTTGCGGCCCGCCTGGGCAGATTCGGTGGGGGCCACCGCCTTCCCCGAAGGCACGGCGGAGTTCTCGGTGAACGACTACGGCGCCCGGGCCGACGGAACAACGCTGACGACCGAAGCCATCCAACGCGCCATCGACGCCTGCGCCGAACAGGGGGGCGGGCTGGTGACGTTTCGGCCGGGGCAGTACCTGACCGGTTCGCTCTTTCTGAAACAAGGCGTTCATCTGCGGCTCGACCGGGGCGTTACGTTGCTCGGCAGCCAGAACATTGCAGATTACCCCGAGATCGACACGCGGGTGGCTGGGCTGGAAATGCGCTGGCCCGCCGCGCTTCTCAACGTCCTTGACCAGACCCATGTCGCCATTACCGGCGACGGGACCGTGCACGCCCAGGGCAAGCCGTTCTGGGACTACTACTGGAACTTGCGGCGGGAATACGAGGCGAAGGGGCTCCGCTGGATCGTCGACTACGACGCGAAGCGGCCGCGTACGCTGCTGGTGTCCAACGCCTCGGACGTGACGTTGCGCGGGCTGACCCTCCAACAGGCGGGCTTCTGGACGGTCCATGTTCTCTATTCCGACCACGTGACGGTCGACGGGCTGGTGATTCGCAACAACGTCGACGGCCACGGCCCCAGCACCGACGGCATCGACATCGATTCGTCCCGGTGGATTCTGGTCGAAAACTGCGACATCGACTGCAACGACGACAACTTCTGCCTGAAGGCGGGCCGCGACTGGGACGGACTCCGCGTCAATCGCCCGACCGAGTACGTGGTCATCCGTTACTGCCTGTCGCGAAAGGGGGGCGGGTTGATCACCTTCGGCAGCGAAACGTCGGGGGGCATCCGGCACGTGCTGGCCCACGATCTGCAAGCCAAGGGGACCGGCATCGGCCTGCGGTTCAAGTCGGCGATGACGCGGGGTGGCACCGTCGAAGACGTTCACTTGCAACGCATTACGATGGATAGCGTCGGGACTGTATTGGAAGCAACCGTCAACTGGAATCCGTCCTACAGCTACTCCACGTTGCCCGAGGGCTACACCTACGAAACCCTGCCGCCCCACTGGAAGGCCATGCTGACGCCCGTCGAGCCTGCCGAGCGCGGCATTCCGCAGTTTCGGGACGTGTTTGTGTCGGACGTAGAAGCCTCGTACGCCGACAAGGCCCTGGTCGCCATCGGCGCTGAAGCCACCCGGCTGGAAAACTTCCACCTGTGGAACCTGAACATCCGCGCCGAAGAGGCCGGTACGATCGACTATGCCACCGGATGGACCTTTCGGAACGTTGCCATTCGTACCGAGGAGGGCGACTCGCTCGTCGTCGACCACAGCGAAGCCATGGCGTGGTAAGCGCTTCGCAGACAGGCACTTTTCGCAGCGAAGGCAGGTGGCACCGCTTCTCAAAACGAAGCCGAGGGATGATCGTATGCTTACGTTTAAGGAAAATATAATCCTGTTAAAAGCATTTTCGTGTAGGTTGAAAGGATTTAGGAGGTAGGGTGTCGGGGAGTTTCTTACCTTAAGAAGACTTCCGGATTCGGGGTGGCCGACGCCGTCGTGTTCGTCTGAACCCAGCGCGCCGACCGCCCTCACGCCTTTGGTATTTTCGTTTGCTTCGCGCAATTCCCTTACTATTCCTCATACCTATGGTCCGTACAACACTCCTTTCTCTTGGATGCCTGGCCCTGTCTTTCTCCGCATCCGCCACCATTCTTCGGGTCAACAACACGCCCGGCAATTCTGCGCCCTACCAGGATCTGATCACCGCCCATGCTGCCGCCGCTACCGGGGACACGCTCTACATCGAGGGGTCCAACACGCCCTACGGTAGCCTCGACATCACCAAGCGGCTGGTCATTATCGGTCCCGGCTACTACCTGACGGAAAATCCCGCGACACCGGCCAGCCTGCCGGCAGAAGTCAACCGACTGAACCTGAACCGCACCAGCGACAGTGATCCGCTGTCGGGCGCGGCCGGAACGCAGATCATGGGGCTCTCGTTCACCGAAAACAGCAATGCGGCCGAGGTCAACGTGCACGTGAGCAATGTCTTTATCTCTAAAAACCTGTTTATCAACCCGGTCTATCTCGGCTCCAACGACATTGCGGGCGTACAGGTCTTTCAAAACTTTTTCCGGTTTGACGGACTGGGCTACAACGCCAACTCGAATCCGGGCTTCGTAGAGATTGGGTTTTACAACAACATCGTGGAGCGGAACCTGAGCCTGCCCGCCAATTCGACCGGCGCGATTGTACACAACCTGATCGCCGGGCGATTGCTGGCCAACGCGTTCAACGGCGAAATCCGCAGCAACCTGTTTACGTCGCCTACCGACAACTTCAGTTATTCCACGGCCGGCGTGGGGCAGATTTCGCACAACACGGCCGCCGCCGGGCAACTGGGCGCCGACAACAACAACAACGTTGCGGCAGCCAGCACCCTTTTTGTGGGGACTGGCAGCACCGACGGCAAGTACCGACTGCGCAACGACGCCACCGCTGCGAAGAACAACGCCCACGACGGCACCGACCGCGGACCCTTCGGTGGACCCATGCCGTACGTCCTGTCGGGGCAGAGCGATATTCCGGTGATCATCTACCTGGAGGTGCCGCCGTCGGTCACACCCTCCGCCCCGTTCGAGGTGACGATCCGTGCCGTTTCCCGCGACTAACCCGAAGGCGACGAACTGATGAAACCTCTACTTCTGATCGTAGGCATGCTGTGGGCGGGAAATCTCATGGCGCAAGCCCGCATTGTACGGGCCGAGTGGTTTATCGGTGCCGATCCCGGCGTGGGGCAGGCGACCCCGTTTGCCGCGATTACGGCCGATACCCTGGTGCAGCTTGAGACCGCTTTGGCCGTCGATACCTACATGCCCGGTGTGTACCGCTGGCACGCACGCGTGCAGGACGACAGCAGCCGCTGGTCACACACCTTTTCGCGTTCCTTTCTGATTACGCACGAACCCGTGACGGCCCCGGTGACGACCCTGGAGTGGTTCTGGGACGAAGATCCCGGAATCGGACAAGCCACGACAGTTCCCGGAATTTCCGGCGATTCGGTTGCGGTGTCCTGGATGATCGACGTGCATGCGCTGACGCCCGGCGTGCATGCGTTGTACACGCGGGTACGAAACGCCTCGGGTACCTGGAGCCACACCTACCGGCGCTCGACCCTGGTGCGGGCGGAGCCTCAGGCTCCCATCGCGCAGATCAATTATACGTACGCGACCGAGGAAGACACCCTTGCGTATACGTACACCTTTGCGGAGCCCCGGCATTATGTGGACCTGAATTTCGAACCGGAAACCACCCAGCTGGTGGATGCCGTCTACCGGATGTGTTTCACCGCCGTGCGGACCGACGGCGTGGCTAGTGCGCCGGAGTGCCGCACCTTCGAGTTTAACGATACGGCCACGGGTCTGGCCGCTCTGTCGGCCTCGGCCTTGCACGTGTATCCGAATCCGAGCGACGGCACCTTCCGCCTGGAGTTGCCCGAGGGGCGCACCCAAACCACGTACCTGACGTTGCTGAACGCTCAGGGCGGCGAAGTCTACCGCCGGGAAGTTGCGCCGCAGGCCGACGCGACCGTGGCGCTCGACTTTCGTACCGAACGTGCCGGTGTTTACCTGCTGGTGCTGGAAACAGGGGCCTCGCTGCGCGTCCAGCGACTCGTGATTCAATAAACCCTGTCCAGCGGCTTCTGCCCGGTCAGAAGCATGAGATCGGGTTGGTAAACCCGGCGGTTTTGCGGAAACTTGGGGCATGGCACGTCCTCTTGCGCCCTCCATTGTGGTGGTCGGCAGTTCCAACACCGACATGGTTGTGAAGGCGACTCGGTTGCCTGCACCCGGCGAAACCGTGGTGGGCGGTACGTTTTTGATGAACCCGGGCGGGAAAGGCGCGAACCAGGCGGTGGCCGCCGCGCGACTGGGCGGTGCCGTAACGTTCGTGGCCAAGGTAGGCGACGACGTGTTCGGGCAGCAGGCCCGGGAAGGGTTCCGGCAGGAAGGACTCGACACGTCGTGGGTCCTGACGGATGCCGAACATCCCTCCGGCGTCGCGCTGATCACCGTCGATGAACACGGAGAAAATTGCATCGTGGTCGCGCCCGGCGCCAACGGCACGCTGACCCCGGACGAGTTGCAACGTGCCCAATCCAGCATCGCGCAGGCAGCGCTGGTGTTGGTACAACTGGAAATTCCCCTCGAAACCGTGGCACGAGCCGTAGCCCTGGCGCAGGCGCATGGCGTGCGCGTCGTGCTCAATCCGGCCCCCGCCCGCACCCTTCCCGACGAACTGTTGCGGCACGTTTCCGTGATCACCCCCAACCAGACCGAGGCCAGCAGGCTGACCGGCATCACGGTGCACGACGACACTACGGCCGAATGGGCCGCGCGGGCGTTACATGCCAAAGGCATCGGCACCGTCATCTTGACGCTGGGCGCACAGGGTGCACTGGTACACCACGAGGGACAGACGTGGCGCGTCGCCGCACCGCCCGTCGAAGCCGTCGACACCACCGCCGCGGGCGACGTGTTCAATGGTGCGCTCGTGGTAGGGCTGGCCGAAGGAAGGCCCCTGCGCGATGCGGTGGATTTTGCCTGCCGGGCAGCGGCGGTGTCGGTGACCCGCATGGGCGCACAGGCCTCGGCCCCCCGGCGTGCTGAAGTAGACGCGTTGCAGTCGTGAACTTGACCTTGCTAGTCCTGCTGCGCTTGTAGGAGGGAGCCTGTCCAGCAGTCTTGCCTGCGTGGCGACCGGAACGATGGGGATTCCCTGTAGCCCACGGTGCGAATAATACTGATTTTTCAGTATTGAGCTTCTCAGTTGGTTTGCGTTTCTTTAAGGCCTCTTGCACTTCGGCACTCGTACCGCGTCGCTCTTCTGCCTGTGCATCCGCACGACGCTGGCGCACCTTCGTATCCCACATTCCGCTTTCCTTCATTTCTTACCCCATCGTACCATGCTTTCTGTTGTATCGGCTTTGGAGAGCCTCGATAAATTCGTAGGCGTCGCGAAAGAGTTAGCCCGCCTGCCTGCCCTGCTGTTGCCCCAGTACCGGGAGGCCGCTCAGGATCTGTACGAAATCTGCCAGCGGCTGCTGGCGGCCAACGAAAATCTGTCGCGCTGGCTCTACCGGTTTCTGTACTTCGACTTCCGTCATCCGGACGCCCGTACCCGTTTTCTGACGCTGGTGCAGGAATACCGCACCATGAAACACGGTCCCGATTTTCAGAAGCTGAAGTTCAGTTGCGGCGATATCGGGGCGATTTACTACCGCAACATCAGCGCCAAGCTGGGCAACTGGTTCACACGCAAGACCAGGCGCGAAGAGGTCGAAGGGATCTTCCAGATGCTGACCAACGCCGACAACGACATGGTGGCTTTTACCTACGATCAGGTGATTGCGTGCCTCGACAAACTGCTCGGGGAGGCCGAAGCGCACATGGACACGGGGCGGGAAGAGGAGGCGGAAGCCGTCCGGCTGAAGGGCAAGGCCGAGCTACGCGCAGTGACGGAACGGCTGGAAAAATTCAGCGGCGAACTGGCCGATCTGGTCGTTTCGTTTGCCGCCATTGCGCAGGTGCCCGTCACGCTGGGCGGTTAGGCCACTAGAGCGAGTGGCGCCGGATGAGGGTATACGGGTTCTGAATTTTGTGCTGGCTTTTGTCCAGGATGAGTTCGGCCGCGATTTTGCCCATCCGCTCGTGGTCGGTCGAGATGACGGTGATGCCGTTGACCAGGATTTTTTTGAGCGGCGTGTCGTTGAAGGCGATGATCCCCACGTCCCGACCCAGTTCCAGGTGCTGCGTGCGGCTCTGGATGATGACGTTGGCCAGGTCCGATTCCTCAATCACGCAATACACCTCGCCTTTCGCCAGCGGCATGCCTTCTTCAAACTCGGTGATGACCTCGTGGTCGAAGCCCTTGTCCCGGCAAAAATCCTGGAAACCTTCCACCAGTTCGGGGGGGTACGGGATGTTCTCCGGGAACACCATCACCAGTTTGCGGTAGCGGCTCAGCAGGTCCTGCCCCGAGGCCAGCGCGTCGTACAGGTCGCTGGCAAAATCCTGGAACACCGACGCATAGCCGGGTTTAAGGCCTTCGATGTCTTTGTCGAGCAACAGCAGCTGGTGGGGCGGAATTTTGCGCAGAATCTCCAGCGCCTTGGGCATGTCGTCGTAGAAAAACGGCATAACCACAAAGTAGCCGTAGTTGCCCAGGTTGCCCTCGATGAAGCTGTGCAGCAGGTCGGCGTTGTGGTGATGGATGCGCAGGTCGATGGTGACCTCTGGCCCCATCGCCTGTTTAAAACCGTTGTAGACGCTCTTTTTGTACGCGCTGATCTTGTTGAAAATCATCAGGATTTTGAGCGACGTGTCGGTTTGCGTGCTGCACACGTAGTAGCCTTTCCCCCGTACCGATTTGATGATGCCCCGGCTCCGCAGTTCTTTGTACGCCTTCTCGACCGTGTCGCGCGCCAGCATGTACTCCATGCTCATCTCGTTGATGGACGGAATGCGCTGCCCCTGTTGCAACACGCCCGTTTCGACGTCCTGCAGAATCGAGTCGATGATCTGTCGGTACTTCGGAACGGTAGAGTCTTCGTCGAGTGAGTTGAGCGGAAAGAAACGGTTCATGCGAGCGGAAAGCTTGGGTGGATGACAAAAACGGGGGCATCATGCCTTGTGGCGTGCCTGCCGGTAGCGGGCGGG
The DNA here is from genome assembly GCF_900100765.1 of Catalinimonas alkaloidigena. NCBI lineage: Bacteria > Pseudomonadati > Bacteroidota > Cytophagia > Cytophagales > Catalimonadaceae > Catalinimonas > Catalinimonas alkaloidigena. Next base: position 30,643 of record NZ_FNFO01000013.1, read on the forward strand.
CGGGGTGGTGTGCAATCGGTTGTTCATGCAAAAAGAAGGGCTGCCCGGAAATTCATACTGACTTCCCTGGAAATAGTGCCGGCATCTTTGCGCCTGTCAGATGGAGAAACCTGAGTCTCAGCAACTTGTTTCGAGACGAAACGACTACTTGCGGGGACGCCACGCCACCTCTTCGGCCTGCAACTCCTGTGCGACTTTCCGGCCCAGTACGAAAAAGTAGTCGGAGAGGCGGTTCAGGTAGGTGATGATCAGATCGGCCACGGTGTGGTGCATCTTCAACGCCACCACCCGCCGTTCGGCGCGGCGACAGACGGTCCGGGCCAGATGGCAGTGCGACACGAGCGGATGGCCGCCCGGCAGAATAAAGGCCCGCAGCTCCGGGAGTTGGGCATCCATCGCGTCCATCGCTTCTTCCAGCCGGGTCACGTCTTCGGCGTGCAGATCGGGGATGGAGGCGTTGGGCGAGGCAATGGCAGCGAGGGTCGAACCAATGGTGAACAGCCGGTCCTGAATTTCGCGCAGCAGCGTTCGTGTGGCTTCGTCGGTCAGTTGATCGCGCAGCAGCCCGACCCAGGCGTTGAGTTCGTCGACCGTCCCGTAGGCCTCAATCACCAGATCCGCCTTGGAGGCCTGGGTGCCTCCCAGTAAGGACGTAAAACCTTGGTCGCCTTTGCGGGTGTAAATTTTCATGAATGCAGGGAACAGATGGATTTCCGTCCGCAAGTTACGGGTTCCGGGGCAGTTGCGTGGGAAAGGGGATCGGTGGCGAACGTTGTACCGGTGGGAGGTAGGAGTTCAGAGCTGAGAAGGAACGATTGCGGTGGTCGAAGAAGCTTCTTCACACCTCAAACTTCGCTGACCATACCTCTTACCAACTACCAACTACCCATTTCATCCCTGCACCGAACGGATGTGTTCGTTGAGGCGATCGGTTTCGATGAGGCCGTCGCGCAGGCGCACCACGCGGTGGGCGTATTCGGCGATGTCCTCTTCGTGCGTCACCATGATGATCGTATTGCCCTGGCTGTAGAGTTTTTCGAACAGGTCCATGATGTCGTACGACGTCTTGGTGTCGAGGTTCCCGGTCGGTTCATCAGCCAGAATGATGCTGGGGTCGTTCACCAGCGCCCGTGCAATGGCGACCCGCTGGCGCTGTCCGCCCGACAGTTCGTTGGGCTTGTGGTGCGCCCGGTCGCCGAGGCCGACGCTGGTCAGGGCCTGCATGGCGCGTTCGGTGCGGTCGGCCTTGTTGTATCCGGCGTAGATGAGCGGCAGGGCCACGTTTTCGAGCGAGGTAGAGCGGGGCAGGAGGTTGAACGTCTGGAACACGAACCCGATTTCCTTGTTGCGGATTTCGGCCAGTTCGTTTTCGGTCATGTTGCTTACGTCTTTCCCGTTCAGGATGTACTGCCCGCTGGTGGGGGTATCGAGCGCGCCGACGATGTTCATCAACGTAGATTTCCCGGAACCCGACGGCCCCATAAAGGCGACGTATTCGCCGCGGTTGATCTGGATGGTGATCGACTTCAGCGCGTGGACCACTTCGCTGCCCATGACGTATTTCTTGGAAATTTCGCGGGTTTCGATAACGGTCGGGGAAGAGTTGCGTTGCATAAGCGGAAGAAAGTCAGGTAGGCAAAATACGAAATCCTACCCAGGTTAGGGGGATTTTTACGCGAACGGATGGAATAGGGGATTGGTGGAATCAGGCCTGCATTACGTGCAGGCTACCGCTGCGGTTTGTGTCGCGTACAACCCCGGTGGCGGGGGCGAAAACACATCAAGGATACAGGGTTTCGCCGCGTTCCAGCATGGTCACAAACTGCGCGATGCGCCGTGCGCGGGTCTCGGGTTTGCGGGCCGTTTGTATGCGGTGCAGCACGGCGTATCGGTTCTGGCGGTTGAGTGTCGCGAAAAAAGCTTTGGCCTTCGGGTGGGTCTGGAGCTGGGCCAGAAAGTCGGCCGGAACCGTGGCGGTCCGGTGCGAATCGTAGGCGGCCTCCCACTGGCCGTTCTGTTTCGCCGCTTCGATGGCGGCGAGTCCGGCGGGCTGCATGCGTCCCTGGGCAATCAGGGTCTGTACTTTTTCGCGGTTCACTTTCGACCAGAGGCTGCGGTGGCGCCGGGGCGTGAATTTTTGCACGAACGTGTCGGCATCGTATCGTCTGCGGAGGCCGTCGATCCAGCCGTAACACAGCGCTGCGTCGAGCGCTTCGGGGTAGCTGACCGAGGCGATCGCTGCCCCCTTTTTGGCAATCCGGAGCCAGATGCCGCCCGGCGTTACCGCGTGGTGGGCGTCCAGCCAGGTGGTAAATTCCTGCGGGTTGGCAAACTGCAAAACCGGTGGTTCCTGCGTCGGCATGGGAGCGTTTATTTTAGAAGCCAGAACGGTTCGGAAGCCGGTACGAACTGCACCGGCACTTCGGTCACGAATCCCTGCAGCCAGCGCGTTGCTTCTTCCATCCCGGCCTGTTCGGACGGAATGTGCCCCGGAATGATGAGCGCCTTGTGCAGGCGGGCGGTGACGGCATCGGCCGCGTATTCGATGGTTTCCCATTCGCGGGCTTCACCCATCACCAGTGCTTCCACGTCGTCGCGTTGCAGCAGGTGGCGTTGCGGGGGAAAGCCCGGTGCGCCCGGTGCCAGGGCCACGCGGGTAAGCGGCATGTCGGGGTCGCCCAGCACCCGCATGGCTTTGACGTGCAGGCGCTCTTCGACGGTTTGGGCCAGTTGGCGCACCGTGGTTTTCGGCAGCACAAACAGGTGCGGATCGTCGGGTTGCTGATACGCCTCCCACCCCAGGGCTTTTACCATGCCTACCATAATGCCGTCGGGCCTCCGCCGGTGCCAGTAGTCGTGAAAGCGCCAGACGACCAGATGATGGTCCTGAATAAATTTCTCTTTGGCCGCCAGCACCGGATCGTTTTCAGCGCGAAGGGGTTCCGTCGGGTCGAGGTGATCGTAAAACGTCGGCTCGTGGGTGATGATCAGGTTCAGCCCCTGGTCGGCGGCGTGCTGCAGCACCTCCAGCGTCGCCATCATGGTGACCGCCACGCCGGTCACGGGCGTATTCGGGTCGCCGGCCTTGAACGTATCGACCGTAGGTTCTTCCCACGGTACACCCACGTGTTGCTGAATGCGGGCAATGACCTCGCGGGCGGTCAGCGTTTTCTGGGCGCAGGCAGCGAGGTGGAAGCTGGCGAGGAACAGGAGGAATAAAACACAACGCATAAGACGTAGAGTTTGGGAGATGGGAGGGACGCGGCAGGGCACGGGCCACCGCCGTCGGCCTAACTTACGGCAAAAGCAAACGAGGCACAACCAGCGGGTGGTCGTGCCTCGTGCGTATTCGATGGATGATGGGCCGGTTTACCCCGTGGTGCCTAGAGCACTGGACAGGGCGTTGATCGTTGTGAGCAGATCGACGAGGCAATCGGGATTGCGGTCGTCGGGCTTCTCGGCCGACTGGCGCCACGACCGCAGCAGCGCAATCTGCTTGTGGTGCAGGTGCTCGATGATCGTGTTGCGGAGGTACGTAGAGTAATAGTGATTGGTCCGGCGTTCCTCGATGGGACGACCCAGCAGCTCGGCCAGAATGTCGCGTGTCTGCTCAAACTCCTGCAAAAAGAGCGAGAGGAACCGCTCGCGAATCTCTTCTTGCTGCACCAGCGACGCGTACGCTTTCATGATTCCCTCGTCCGTAGCCGAAAGGCTCGTGTCGATGTTGGTCAGCACGTAGCGGATGAACACGTCGTGTTTAACGGCCTTTTTTAGCTCCCCGAAGCCATCGGGATTGGTGTCCTTCAGCTTCTTGAGCGCGTGCCCCACGCCGTACCAGCCGGTCATGTTGTAGCGCGACTGGCTCCAGGAAAATACCCACGGAATGGCCCGCAGGTCGTCGAGCGAGTTGGTGCCGGTCCGGCGCGACGGGCGCGAGCCGATCTTCGACATTTCGAGGGCGTCGATGGGTGTGGCCTGCCGGAAGAAAGGAATGAACCCTTCGCCTTCGATCAGGTTGCGGTAATGCCGCTGGCTTTCGCGCGCCAGGTATTCGACCACATCGCTGAGCGGGTGCGCCTGCTTGGTGGTGAAGCGGTTCAGAATCGTGGTGCTGACTGCCGTTGCGGTGAGCAGCTCCAGGTTGTACGCCGCGTTGATTTTGTTGGCGTACTTCTGTTCGATGGTTTCGCCCTGTTCGGTGAGGCGGATGTTGCCGTCGACGCTGCAATGGGGCAGTGCACGGATGAAGTAATGCGTCGGTCCGGCGCCGCGGCTGATGGAGCCGCCTTTGCCGTGGAAAAACTTGATGGTCACGCCGTGGTCTTCGCCGACCTGTTGCAGGCGCGCCTGGGCTTTGTAAAGGTGCCACTGGCTGGCCAGAATGCCACCGTCTTTGTTGCTGTCGCTGTAGCCGATCATGATCTGCTGCGTAGGCTTGGCGTAGCCGCGCAACTTCTGGATGGCCGCCAGGCTGCGTTTCGTAAACGGATGCGACAGGAAATCGTGCATCACGCCGGGGGCCTCTTCCAGGTCTTCGATGGTTTCGAACAACGGCACCACCGGCAGCGGCAGGTACAGCCCTTCTTCCGTCTCCTGCGTCAATCCCGCTTCGCGGGCCAGCACGTATACGGCCAGCAGGTCGGACAGGCTACGCGTCATGCTGATGATGAGCGCCCCGATGCCCAGCGTGCCGTACTGGCGGGTGTGTTTTTCCAGCACGTGGTAGCAGTCGAGCACGGCCCGTGCGTTGTCGCCTAGCTCTACGTTCCGGTGCGTAAAGGGTCGGTTGTACGCCAGCTCCTCGTTGAAGAAGGCGCGCCGTTGCTGCTCGTTCCACTCCATAAAGTCGCCGGATTCGAGGCGGGCCGCCTTCAAAAGCTGCTGGAGGGCTTTGTCGTGAAACGTGCTGTTCTGGCGGATGTCGAGGTGCGCCAGGTGAAAGCCGAAGCTTTTGACGATGCGGAGGCACTGCACCACGTCGGTATGGGCGACCGACTGCGCCCCGAAGTCGAGCAGCGTCTGGCGCAGCAGCTCCAGGTCGTCGATCAGTTCCTGCGCCAGCTTGTAAGACCCCGCATGCTCCTCCAGTTCGGTGGCGTGTCCGCGCTTCATGTGCAGCGGAAGCTTGTAGAGCATCAGGTTGGTAAACTGCCGGAACGCCTCGGTTTCGTTGCGCCGGAAGGCCTCCTCACCGCGCTCGCCCATCTCTTCGCGCATCGCCTGCATCCGCGCCTGGAACGGCTGCGAAAGCTCTGCGGGCGTTACGGCAAAGCTCAGCCAGCGGACCAGGTTGGTCAGGTGGCGGCGCAGCACCACGAACGCATACAGTCGCAATTGCGCCAGCACTTCGGCCGTGAGCGCCGCCGTTACAAACGGGTGTCCGTCGCGGTCGCCGCCCACCCAGTTGCCGAGGCGAATGGTCGGGTAGGCCTCTTGCTGTGCTAGGGCCTGTGGGTCCAGCCCAACGGCCTCCCAGGCCTGCATCAACCGCTGGTCCACCACGGGCACCACGTCGGGGAAGACGTTGATGAGGTAATGCAGAATGTTGCGGAACTCCGACTGAATGTCGGGTTTGCTCAGGTAAATTTCGCCCGTTTTCCAGAGTCGGTAGAGGTTCAGCTTGATCTCACGACGAATCTGCGCCTGCTCCACTTCGGTGAACATCGTGTTCTCGCGCTGCACCATCAGCAGGTAAAAATCGCGGTGATGTTCCAGCACCGTGGTGCGTTTGGCTTCGGTCGGGTGTGCCGTCAGAACGGGCTCCACTTCCACACCGCGCATGTGCGCCATGATGTCTTCCTGCGAGATGCCCTGATCGAGGAGCAGTTGCAGGTTGTTGGCCCACAGACCGTTCACGCTGCGCATGTCCTCGTTTTCTTTTTCCCGGCGTTGTTGCACGGCCGCGTTGACTTCGGCGGTGTTGACCAACTGGAAAATAATGGAGTACAACTGGATGTGCCGGTTGGTGAAGGCCGCTTCCTGGAAGGGAGGCGTCTCCTGAATCCAGGGAATGTAGCGGGCAATTTCGGCTTCGCCGTTTTCCACCAGCACTTCTTTCAGGGCTTGCAGCAGAAATTCCAGGTCGTGATAAGGCTTACCTAGCTTTTGTTGTAAGAGGGTGAGTTGTTCGCTAATCATCAAGAACGAATGAATGGTACGTGTCGAAGATGGGTGGCAGAAAGCAGGTGTTTGGCTCGAAGCTAACCGAAAAAAAGAGCGCGACCAATAGAGGATTCGGTTCTTTGTCGATTTCGCAAAATAAAAACAAGGTTATAAAGCAGTGTCAATGGCGTCGTCATTTTTACGGTCGCGCTCGGTCGAAACCGACCGGGCCTCGATAAAGATGCGCTGAACGTCAGGGTGTTGTGCGCGGATGTTGCGCTCGATCCGCTCCACGGCCTGTTCCACCTCAGCAGCCGAAAGCCCTTGTTTGAAGTTCACGTCCAGGGCCAGAAATACTTCGTTCGGGCCGAAGTGCATCGTCAGGGGGCGTTTGGCATCGCGGATGGCCGGGTCGGTTTCGGCCAGGGCTTCGATCTGCTTCAGCACCTCCGGGTCGGCTCCTTCGCCGATCAACAGGCCTTTGCTCTCGTACGCCAGCAGCGTGGCGGTGGTCGAAAGAATCACGCCGATGACCAGCGAGGCGGCCCCGTCGAAGTAAGGGTTGTTGAGCTGATGTCCCAGATATACGCCCAGCGCCGCCACCACGAGGCCCAACAGTGCCGCCGAGTCCTCGAAAATCACGGCAAAGTTGGCCGGGTCTTTACTGGCGCGAATCGCCTCCCACACGCCTTTTGTGCCGCGGGTCGCGTTGAACTGCTTCAGGGCCAGGCCCAGCGCAATGCTCTCGAACAGCGCCGCCAGGCCCAGCACCACGTAGTTCCAGGTGGGGTCGGTCAGGGGGCTGGGGTGGCGCAGGTGGGCAATGCCTTCGTAGAACGACATGCCTCCGCCGATGGCGAAGATCAGAATGGCCACGATCAGCGACCAGAAATACAACTCCTTGCCGTAGCCGAAGGGGTGCGATGCGTCCGCGGCCTTCTGGCTTTTCCGGATGCCCAGCAGCAGCAGCAGTCCGTTGCCGGTGTCGACCACCGAGTGAATGCCTTCGGAAATCATGGCCGAACTGCCGGTAAAGTAGGCAGCAACAAATTTGGAGGCGGCAATGGCCAGGTTGGCGCCAATGGCGGCGTAGATCGCGAGTTTAGAGGCGTTTGCAGATGCCAAGAGAAACGTCGTTTGCGTGTGAAGGTTCGGGAAGCGTCCGTCGGCAGCGCAGGCTGGAGGCGACAGGACCAACTCTAGCACAACCTTACGACATCGGACGGAAACTTGTTGGGCAGAAGCCCGGCAAAATAACCCCGGTTATGTAGAAGGGGCGCTGGGGGGAGCATACTCAGGGCACCCCATTTTCTTTACGAAGGCGTACGGAGCGGGTCTTCGTCACCCTTAAAAAACGCAAACGCCCGCTCGCAGTTTTGCTTCAGGTAGCGAAACTGTTCTTCGAGGGATGCAGGGTCGATCGGGTCGGGTTTGTCCGATTCCAGCTCCGACAGCAGGGCCGAGGTGTGCTCCATGCCGAAAAAGCCGATGCTGCCTTTCAGCGTGTGGGCGTTCTGGCGGAACGTCTTCCAATCGTGCGTGTGGAGGGCGGTTTCCATTTTGGCCAGCAGAGCGGGCACGTGGCGCAGAAAAATCTGGATCATCTGGCTTTTGAGTTCCGCGCTGCCCCGCGTGTACTCGTCGATGCCCGCGCTGTCGATCCGGTCCAGCCGGGGGGCCGCCGCCCATGCGTCCGGCGGCGGGATTTCGGGGGGCGTGGTCGGGGCAAACTCGTCGTCGAACGCCTTGAGCAGAGCGATGTAGAGCGCCTCAGGTTTAAACGGTTTGGAGATGTAGCCGGTCATGCCGGCTTCCCAGTATTGCCTTTCTTCTTCGCGCAGCGCGTGGGCCGTCATGGCCAGAATCGGAATGGCGTTGACCGGTGCTTCCATCGCACGGATGGCACGCGTGGCCGCCAGACCGTCCAGTTCGGGCATCTGAATGTCCATCAGGATCAGGTCGTACACCTTGTGCTGCACGCGGTAGAGAACTTTGCGGCCGTTTTCGGCGATGTCGACCGCACAGCCCGCGTCGAGCAGGTACTTTTGCGCTAGCACCTGGTTGTTGAGGTTGTCTTCCGCCAGCAGAATGGTTTTGCCGTGGAGCTTTTCGAGGGGCAGCAGGCGTCCGCTCAGCAGGTCGTCGGACGGAATGCGCGCCACGTCGCCTTCCCGGAAGGGCAGTTCGATGCTGAAGGTCGAGCCGCGCCCCGGCTGGCTTTCGACCTGAATGGTGCCTTCCATCAGTTCGAGCAGTCGTTTCACGATGGTGAGGCCCAGGCCGGTGCCGCCGAAACGCCGGGTGGTGTCGCCTTCGGCCTGTTCGAAACTGTTGAAGATGGTCTGGAGCTTTTCTTCCGAAATGCCGATGCCGCTGTCGGCAATGGCAAAGCGCAGCCGGTACTGATCCTGCTGGTGCGATACGACCGAGGTCGTCACTTCCACAAACCCCTTTTCGGTGAATTTGATGGCGTTGCCCAACAGGTTGTTGAGGATTTGGGTGAGCCGCACGGGGTCGCCGATCAGGGCCGGGGGCAGTTGTGCATCGGTCTGGAACAGCAGCCGCACGTAATGCTTGTCGACCTTGACCGAGAACAGCCGCTGCAGCGAGGCCAGCAGTTTCTGCGGGCTGAAGTGAATTTGTTCAATCGCCAGTTTCCCGGCTTCGATTTTCGAAAAGTCCAGCACATCGTTGATCACCACCAGCAGCGTCTCGGCCGATTCGTAGATCGACTGGGCACACTGGTGCTGTTCGGTCGGAAGTTCGCTCTGCAACAGCAGCCGGGCAAATCCCAGGATGGCGTTCATGGGGGTGCGGATTTCGTGGCTCATAAACGCCAGAAACTCCTGTTTGATGCGCGCTGCCTCTTCGGCCAGTTCCTTGCCGCGCACTGCTTCCTGGTGGGCTTCTACGGTCGCGGTGATGTCTTGCACGGCCCCGATCAGGCGCACCACCCGGCCCTGGGCGTCGACCACGGGGCGGGCAAGGGAGCGCAGGTAGCGGACGGAGTGGTCGGGAAGAACGATCTGGTATTCGAAGTCGTACGGTTCGTGGTGCTCGATGGCGCGGTTGATCAGCGCCTGCAACTGCTGGGCCGTGTAGGGGGGGATCAACTGCAAAAATTCTTCCAGCGACGGGGCACTGGCGCGCGGTTCCAGGCCGTAGAGCCGGTAGGTTTCTTCCGACCAGAACACCTTGTGCGACACCAAATCGTGCTCCCAACTGCCGATCCGGGCCAGTTCCTGCGCTTCTTTCAGGTTCTGTTCGCTTTCCTGGCGTTTGCGGTGCGCTTCCACCGTCTCGGTGATGTCTTGCACCGTACCGATAAGCCGCACGACCTTTCCTGAAGCGTCGGTGATGGGCCGGCCGATGCACTTGAGCCACAACGTTTCCTGATCGGAAAAAATAACCGGGTGTTCGATGGTATACGCCTCCTGATGGGCCACCGCCCGGTCCATGGCTTCCCGAAATTGTGTGGCGGTGGCGGGGGGAAGCATCGCCAGGTATTCTTCCAGCATGGGGGGACCCAGCTGCGGGTCGCGGCGGTAAATGCGGTAGGTCTCTTCCGACCAGTAGGGCTGGCCCTGTGCGGTCAGCACGTACTGCCAACTGCCGATTTTGGCCACCTGTTGGGCCTCTTTCAGGTTCCGCTCGCTGTCCTGCAACTGCTGCCTGATCCGCGATTCGGTCGTGATGTCCTGGACGGTTCCCACCAGTGCCACCGGGTGCGCCTGCGCATTGGTCACCACGCGCACGTGCACTTCCAGGTGTTTGGTGGTGCCGCTCGGCAACGTAAACCGAAGTTCGTGGGTAAGGCTTTCGTGGGTGTGGAGGGCCTGCCGTACGTGTGCCTGAAACGCCGCCGCATCGGCCGGGTGGATGCGTGCCAGAAAGTCTTCGGGGCGGTAGTGTGCGGAGGTGGAGTTCAGTTCAAAAAGGTGACAGAGAATTTCGGTATAAGAGAACTTTTGGCTTTCGAGCATAAACTGCCAGCTCCCCAGCTTGGCCATCGACTGCACTTCCTGAAACGTCTGTCGGCTTTGCTTCAGCGCCTTTTTCGTACGAATCACCTCCGTAATGTCCTGTGCAAAACACAGCACCATGTCGTCTTTCATCTGGTTGCGATACGACCAGTGCCGCAGGTCCCCGTCCTGGGTCAGGAGCGTCATGACGCCCCGGTCGGTGCGGTGCCTGCGGAGGCGCTCCAGGTAACCTTCCACCTCGTGGGCGTAGGGAGAAGCAATAAAGCTACGCAGCGGCTGGCCGATCACCTGCGTGGGCGTATAGCCCAACTGTTGCAGCACGGCTTTGTTGATGTAGCGGAGGTACCCCTCAGAATCGTGTACGCCCAGCAGCGCAGGGCTGTCTTCGACCAGCGATTGGTAATACAACTGCTGAGGGCCAGGGGAGGATGGCTCCGCAAGCAAATGTCCCGCGCAGTGGGCCAGCATCTGGACCAGCTCGACCTCGGCGGACGTAAACACCTTGGTAGGGGCGTGAGTACTGAAACTCAACACGCCCCAAAGCTTTCCTTTAACGTATACGGGGGCACCTGCAAACGCTGCCTGCTCGGCATCGGGCGTGAGGGGAAAGGCGGTGGCCGTTTGCTGACGGACGATCCCCGCAAGGGGCGTGTCGGCCAGCGGAAGCGTGTCTGCAGGGGGCGCGTGAGGATAGCTGCACCGCACGTGGTATCCCTCTGCCTGCACTTGCGCCAGTTGTCCGCTTTCCGCGCGAAAAAAAGTAGTACCCACTTGCAGAAGCATGGCAAGCTGGACGCTGGCCGGAGCCTTGTGTGCGTCTGCCAAGGCCCGTAGCATCTGCATGCCGTCTGTCCATTCTTCTGTCCCGGGGCGATCAGAGGAGTTTGTTTTAGGCATGAGAACGCTGGTGTGGTAAACGTTTTGAGAGTTACTTCGGCATTGGTTTTATCAAATTTAGTGAATTATCGGGGAGATGATACGCCTGACGCGCCGTGTTCATCGAATAGTGGGATGACACACACACAAGCGAGAAATCTTGACTTAATAGTCTTATTTTTAATGAGATAAGTTCAATGAAGAGTGGGCGTCAGATAGGAGATAAGCGCTTCGACGTAGCTCAAATTACTCATTTTCGGTTGCCTCCTAAGCGTCTTCGAGTACCACGCGCTGCCGAATTTGATGCGGCAAGACTCCCCGACATTTTAGTGAAATCAAGAACTGCCGGAAGCGAATCGCCTGCCGCCGCTGGTGCGAGGAAACGCTCGGAAGCGCAGACGGGCCATCCGTAGAAGACCTCGTTACTTTTTCTTTAATGGATGGGCCTTCACCCCTTTGTTGGTGAGCACAACCGGTTTGATGAACCCTTGCTTGTCGAAATACATCCGCTCGATGCACGTTTCGCGTGAGTTGCCGTCGGTTTCGGTGAGGGGGCGGCGGTGGTAGACCATGTACCAGCGCTCTTCGTTCGGGATTTTGATGACCGAGTGGTGCCCCGCGCCGGTTGCGATCTTCGGGTCTTGTTGCAGCACCTTCGCGATACGCTTGAACGGCCCGAACGGCGAATCGGCCACGGCGTAGGCTACGCTGTAGTCGGGACCGGTCCAGCCGCCTTCCGACCACATGAAGTAGTACTTGCCGTCGCGGACGAACATGAACGGCCCTTCCACATAACCCTCCGGCGTAATTTCTTTGAACGTGGAGCCGTCCTCGAACGGTACAAAGCCGGTAAAATCGTCGTTCAGTTGGGCGATGTTGCAGTGCCGCCAGCCGCCATAAATCAGGTAATACTTGCCGTTGGGATCGTGAAATACAAACTGGTCGATGGGCTGCGCACCGTGGTGAAATTTATCGACCAGCGGCTTGCCGAGGTGGTCTTTGAACGGCCCCGCCGGGTTGTCGGCCACCGCCACGCCGATGCCGCCCACTTCATCATCACTCTGAATGTCGTTCGCCCCGAACAGCAGAAAATACCGGTCGTCTTTCTGGAGGATGGCCGGCGCCCACATGGCCCGTTTTGCCCATTTGATCGAAGCCGTATCCAGGATGTGTTCGTGTTTGGTCCAGTGGACCAGATCGGGAGAAGAGAACGCATCGAGAAACACCTGCTGTTCGTACGGAGCCGAATAGGTGGGGTAAATCCAGTATTCATCGTCGAAAATGATGCCTTCCGGATCGGCGTACCACCCGGGAAAGACAGGATTACCGGCGTGCTTCGTCGGGGTAGATTGGGCGGAAAGCAAGCTGGTGTAGGCCAGCCACAGGCAAAGGAATAGGAATTGGCGCATGAGCCAAAAGTAATAGAGTTCCTGAAATCTCAACGGGAGCGAAGGGGAGACGTACCACCTTTAACGCTGATGTACAAACGTAAAAGTGATACGTCTGGCCGTGCTAACGCCTTTTGAGGCTTCGGGACCGGTTCTGGTTCGCTCTGATGGAAAGCTCTTATCTTTGTTCAGACGACGTTACGGTTTTCGTCACGTACCCAACACCAAGCCCATGCAACCTGATTTCGCCCGCATTGACCCGACCGCCCCGCTACCCGAACGTGCGCCTTCTGCCGGTCCGCCCACGCCCAAAACGCCGGCGTGGCTCACGGCCGAGGGGATCAAAGTAAAGCCTCGCTATGCGGCCGACGACCTGAAGCCGGTGCAGCATCTCGATTTCGGTGCGGGCGCGCCGCCGTACGTGCGCGGACCCTACGCCACGATGTACACGCAACGGCCCTGGACGATCCGGCAGTACGCGGGTTTTTCGACGGCCGAAGCGTCCAACGCCTTTTACCGGCGCAACCTGGCGGCAGGGCAGAAGGGGCTGTCCGTGGCATTTGACCTGGCGACCCACCGGGGCTACGATTCGGACCATCCGCGTGTGACGGGCGACGTGGGCAAGGCGGGCGTGGCGATTGATTCCATCCTGGACATGGAAATCCTGTTCGACGGCATTCCGCTCGATCAGATGTCGGTGTCGATGACGATGAACGGGGCGGTGCTGCCCATCATGGCGTTTTATATCGTGGCGGCCGAGCGGCAGGGGGTCTCACCCGCGCAACTGAGCGGCACGATCCAGAACGATATCCTGAAGGAATTCATGGTGCGGAACACGTACATCTACCCGCCGGAAGCGTCGATGCGCATCGTGGCCGATATTTTTCGCTACACCTCGCAGCACATGCCGCGCTTCAACTCCATTTCGATCAGCGGCTACCACATGCACGAAGCCGGGGCACCCGCGCACCTGGAGCTGGCCTACACACTGGCCGACGGACTTGAGTACGTGCGGGCCGGACTGGCGGCAGGCATTCCGATCGACGATTTTGCGCCGCGCCTGTCGTTTTTCTGGGCCATCGGGATGAACCACTTCATGGAAATCGCCAAGCTGCGGGCCGGGCGCATGCTCTGGGCCGCGCTACTCCAGCCGTTCGGACCGAAAAATGAGAAATCGATGGCGCTGCGGGCGCACTGCCAGACGTCGGGCTGGAGCCTGACCGAACAGGACCCGTTCAACAACGTGACGCGCACCTGCGTGGAAGCACTGGCCGCCGCCCTGGGTGGGACGCAATCGCTCCACACGAACGCCCTCGACGAAGCCCTGGCCCTGCCGACCGATTTTTCGGCGCGCATCGCCCGCAACACGCAACTCTATCTACAACACGAAACCGGCATTACGCACGCCATCGATCCGTGGGGCGGTTCCTACTACGTCGAACGGCTGACACACGACCTCGCCAATCGGGCCTGGGAACTAATCAAAGAGGTGGAAGACCTGGGCGGCATGACCAAGGCCATCGAAACGGGCCTGCCCAAAATGCGCATCGAAGAGGCCGCCGCCCGCAAACAGGCGCGCATCGACAGTAACAAGGACGTGATCGTCGGGGTGAACCGCTACCGTCCCGAACAGGATGAAGAAATCGAATTATTGGAGGTCGACAACCGGGCGGTGCGGGCGTCGCAACTGGCGCGCCTGGAAAAACTAAAGGCCGAACGAAACCCCGAAGCGGTCGAAAAAGCGTTGACCGCCCTGGCCAACGCAGCGAAAACGGGCGAAGGCAATTTGCTGGCCCTGTCGGTGGAAGCGGCGCGTCACCACGCCACCCTCGGCGAAATTTCGTCGGCGCTGGAAACGGCCTTCGGGCGGCACCGGGCCGCGATTCGTTCCATCTCGGGCGTCTATTCCAGCGAATTGTCGGACGACGAAAACTTTCAGGCGGCGCGCCAACTGGCCGATCGGTTTGCGGAAGAGGAGGGACGTCGCCCCCGCATCATGGTCGCCAAAATGGGGCAGGACGGACACGACCGGGGCGCGAAGGTGATCGCGACGGGCTTTGCTGACCTGGGCTTCGACGTCGACGTGGGGCCGCTGTTCCAGACGCCGGCCGAAGTGGCCCGCCAAGCCGCGGAGAACGACGTACACCTCGTGGGCATTTCGTCACTGGCCGGAGGGCACAAAACGCTCGTCCCGGAACTGATCGAAGAACTCAAGAAAATCGGGCGGGACGACATCGGCGTGATCGTCGGGGGCGTCATTCCTCCCCGCGACTACGAACCCCTACGGCAGGCCGGCGTGCTGGGCATCTTCGGGCCGGGCACCATTCTGTCGGTCGCTGCCCAGCAAATCCTGAAAACCTTATTGGAGGAGGTCGAATGACTAGAGCGTAGCGGCGTCCTGGTCCTTCACTACGGATACGCTTCGTCAAGCGGTTTCTAGACAGTCATTAATTTGAAAAAAGCGCTATGACCTCACCACCTGTATATCGATACCACCGCATTCGAAACCTGGACCAGTGGGACGATCCTGTGATTCATCACGTGCTCTGGACCCCGGCCACCACAGGGGGCGTTTTTCACCGCACACACCGACTTGTGCAGTTTGATCAACACCAGGCCGGGTTTCGGGCTTCAATGGAGGCGCAAGCGATCTGGGGTGGGCTTGTGGTGGTGGGCATCCTTGCGTGGATGGGGGGATTTTCGCCCGACGCTTCTACGGAACTGTGGCAACGGCTTGGAGGGTTGGTGTTGATAGGATGGAGTCTCTGGCGCTTGTATCGCGCCCATGTACCGATTCGGTTCGATAAACAGCACGGGTATTTTTCCTGCGGTTGGCGGGTCCGAAAAAAAGCGCCCGACGGGATGGAGGTGGATCGGGCGGTGGCGCTCAAGCGGATTTACGCCCTGCAACTGGTCAGCAAACCCACCCGGCTTTTCCGCAACGAAGGACAGGAAATCGACAATTTCGAGTTGAATCTGGTTTTGACGCAGGGAATACGTATGCCCGTCGTCGCTCATAGTAACCTCTTGCGCCTGCGTGCCGATGCCGCCCAACTAGGGCAATTTTTGGACGTGCCCGTCTGGGATGCGGTGTAATGTCCCGAACTAGAAAAGACAAGTTCAACCTGTGCCGTTGGGTGGATCGGGAGTTAGGAGAGTATGAAAAATTACCTACGCATTGCCTTAATTTTAGTGCATTTCTCCTTGCTAGTTCAAGGGTGTGCGCAAAAACAAGAACATGATCAGAGTACAGCGGACCCGGTAAAAAGCGAAGCTCCAAGACTTGCTTTACCCGCCTCTGACGAACTCTATGAATTGATTGAAGCGGTGCTCAGAGAAGATAGTACATGGCCTTGGAACGGGACCAGAGTGAGACTACTCGATAGCTTGCCTGCCGATTCATTTGCATATGACTTCTTGATAGACAAGTACTGGATTCCTGAAGAAGAGAGAATACTCCTTACTAGTCATTGGGCAGAATTACAGGATAACAGAGATCATCTCCGGTCGTATCGACTGGACTCAGCAAAGTTGTCCGGCCCTACACTACTGCATGTCAGAACTACAGATTTTTACGCTGAGGATGCAGAGGAAAATATGTTTCTCGTCATTGCTTCTCCCTTGTTTTTTGACGATAACCAGCAAGCTGTGGTTGCTGTTGACTTCATATGTCAGGGCTTGTGCGGCGAAGGATGGAGTATAATTCTGAACAGGGAACGTGGGAAATGGGTCAAAGTAGGAAGATTCATGAGGTGGATTTCGTAATTAGTATTGTAGGCATTGACTGGACCTTATTTTTTGAAGTCTGAATCGAAAGTGCGACATTTGACGTTACTAGTATAGACAAATGTCATAAAGTTATGTCTGCACTTTCGATTTTACTGGAAATGCCTGAGCAGGCGACGCCCCATCTGTTCATTCGCAAGGGGGTGCCGGCCAGTGCTATTCAACGCATTATGCTTTCTGCCGGGCTGTCGCAAAAGGAAATCGCCGATCTGTTGTACGTTTCTACACGGACGCTCAGCCGTCTGGACGAGCACGAACCGGTGAACCTGCAATTGTCGGATCGCCTCTACCAACTGGCCGACATCTGGGGATTTTTGACCGAAGGCTGGGGCGAGGACTACGCCCGGCGTTGGATCAGGAAACCGCTGCGAGCCCTGGGGGGGGAGACGCCCCTGCAAACCATGATGACCAGCGCGGGCATTGAGCGTCTGCGTCAGGTGGCCGGTCGTCTGCAACACGGCATCCCGGTCTAGTGCGGCTCTACCGGCTTTGCAACCCCCGCTATACGTCGCTCGACGGGCAAGGGGCCTACCTGTACGGTGGCCGTTGGAATCCGCCGGGTGTGCGCGTGGTCTACCTCTCGGAAAGCATCTCGCTGGCCGCCCTGGAGATCGTTGTGCATCTTGATCTGGACGAGCAGGAACTGCCGCCCGCCTACCAACTCCTCATTCTGGACGTGCCCGACGATTCGATAGAAACCGTTGACCGGAGCGCGTTGCCCGCCGACTGGCAGGCTCCCGACCGGGACGTTCCCGCCATTCAGGCGATGGGCCAAGCCTGGGCCGAACGAGGAGAGACGTTGCTTTTAGAAGTTCCGTCCGTCATCATTCCCCGCGAAGTCAACTACGTCCTGAATCCAATGCATCCGCGCTTCAAGGACGTGACGGTCGTTGAAGAGGAACCGTTCCGGCTGGAAGAGCGCCTCTGGAATCCGAACGTGAGGAAGTAGCGTAGCGCAATGAGTGAATGAGTGAATGAGTGAATGAGTGAATGAGTGAATGAGTGAATGAGTGAATGAGTGAATGAGTGAATGAGTGAATGAGTGAAGTAGCATGCCTTGAGGCGTAGCGTAGAGGGTACGGTTAGCAGTTTTCAGTGGGCAGACGGCGAAGTGCGCGGTATGGAAATATGAAGTAGAAAAAGGCGGTCATCCTGCCAAGCTGAGGCCGGGGCGGCCCCGCCGTTGCCGGATCTTCCCACCACCCAAGCAAATGCTCCTTCCGAACTCATAACTCTAAAATCATAACCTTCACCTTTCTCAACCTGTAACTTTCTCAACCTCTCCCCATGCTGACGCCCGCACCCCCGATTCTGGAAACCGATTTTTACCTGCAACACGGACAGTTGCTGTGCGACAGTTACCGACGGTGGACGGGGAAATCGTTGCTGGACACAGAAGCCACGTCGGAAGAGCGAATCGAATACCTGTTTCATGCGCCTTACGCCCTGCTGTCACACGGCACGGAAGCCGACCCCATTTTCAACTTCGGGAGCCTGGTGGCGCTGCAACTGTTCGAGCTGGACTGGGCGGCGTTTACCCGACTGCCGTCGCGGAAATCGGCCGAGCCGATGAACCGGGACGAGCGGGCGCGTCTGCTGGAGCGCGTCACCCGGTACGGCTACATCGACGATTACGAAGGCATCCGGATCTCGGCGACCGGCCAACGGTTCGTGATTCAACAGGCCACCGTCTGGAATCTGGTAGACGCGCACGGGGTGTACCGGGGGCAGGCTGCGCTGTTCGATCACTGGCAACCGCTGTAGGAGATGCTAAAACGACTTTTACGACTGTTCACGGGAACGTCCGGTTCTCAACAATCGAGGCCCGCCGATCACCCAACGCGGCCGGACGACGTAGTACGGGCGCAACAGGCCTTGGCCGCGCCCCAGGACGTGCATGTTGTAACGGTGCCCATGGTAGGCGCGACGGTTACGCAAGTAAGCCTCAACAAGTGGCTGGTTCCGGAAGGGGGCTATGTGCGACGGGATCAGCCTCTCGCAGAACTGGCAACGGAGAAAGCTTCTTTTGAAGTGAATGCGGCGCGGGAAGGCTTCGTGTATTACCGGGTAAGTGCAGGCGAAACCGTACCGATGCGCTCCCCGATCTGCCTGATCAGCCCTACTCGGATGAGGCGCTAGAAGTGCTCTTCAAAACGGATCAGGCCTTCGCTGTCGGTGAGGCGCACGTCGTCGAGTTCACCGGCGACGGCAAACTGAAAGCGCAACCCCACAACCTGCCCTGCCGAGGCGATGGAATCGACCGTGGCGGCCGGAACGTCGTTGAGAAAGATGCGGGCCTGTGCATCGGCCACTTCCAGACGAAAGCGCTGCCAGGCATCCGTAGCCACCCCCAGGGCCGACAAATCGGCCGTTTTTCCACTCACGTACTGATTGTTGAGCATTAGCGACAGATCGCCCACGCAACCCGGTTGCGCAAGGGGCACCACAAAAGCACCGTCTGTGCAGAGCACCATCACCGCCACATACTGACACGGCGAATAGCCACTGCGGAAGGTATTGCGCAGCGAGGCTTCCAGCGTAAAATGCGCGGACGAGAGCCCTTCCCAGCGGTCGACGTAATGAAATTCCATGGGGCGAAGCGAACCTTCCGGGGGCTCGGGGACCGCCTCGGGACGAACCGCGAGCGCCCCTTTTTTCGCTAATTCTTCCGGCAGGAAATAACGGATATCGTCGCGTTCCCCCCAGGTGGCAAGCCAGCCGTTGGAGGTGAGGTAGACGTCGTGTTCGCGAAGAATTTGCCCGTCGGCCACCAGCTTGGCGCGGTAGTAACCGGGAAGTTGGTACGTAGCGGTGATGACGTGGCCGGTCGGGTCCAGGTCGAGGCGGCGCGACTCGTCCCACGATTGCTGCAACTGCGCTTTCTGCACGGGCAGGCCGTGGTAATCGTACCGAAAAATGACCGTATTGGGCAGCCCCAGCGTCACTGTTTCGGCCTCAAAGGTGACGCCCGCTGGATCGTAAGCGGCGGTGATTGGAGCCTCTTCGAGGGCTGGTTCAGCCGGTTCCGGCCGACGCCAGGCCAGCAACCCGAGCACCACCACGGCCAGCAGCGCCACACTTCCCCAAAGGAGCCCGCGCCGCCGCGGCGGCGTAGTAACCGACTTTTCCGTCAGTATTGGAGCGGGTTCGGGCGGTAGTTCCGCGCGGGTGTGCGTCAGGCGGAAGTCGCGCCAGTGTTCGTAGCCCGCGAACTGTGCCAGCGTATTCAGGGTGCTTTCCTGCGGTTGCGAAGCGTACTGAACGCGTCCCCACACCCGCTTCAGGGTCGTGGCACTGAGCGAAACGCCCGTGGCTTGCAGCATCTCTTCGCTGAGGTTTTCAAAATCGCCGGTGCTCCATGCCTCTGCCGGTCCCCACCCCAGGCGGGACTCGATTTCCTGCAAACAGCGGGCGAGGAGCGTAGCATCAGCGGTGGGTACCATAGCGGAATGGGGAAAATCAACTTGTGCAAGCTTGTACGGGTTTGAATGGCTTCGCTGGGCCGCACCCGTGAACTTGGAGGGAAAATACAAAAACGCTTTTTCGCATGGAAATTTCCTCATTTCTTCCGCTACCCTTTTGTGACAAACGGACATTTTACGGGTTCGCTTTGTGTCTACTCCTGACTCTGGCGGGCTGGCCCGGTCATGCGCAGGCGCCGGTTCACATCGGTTTCGACGATCCCCGTTGGCAGGTCGACGCCCAGGTCCATCGCGTCGAACCGTTTCAGGGGCAGTCCAGTGTCTATCTGGACGGACAGATGCATCTGAACGACCTCGATCTGGGGAATGCCGTCATTGAAGTCGACGTCGCCCCGAACCCCAACCGCAGTTTTGCCGGGATTATGTTTCGGGTGCAGGAGGGCGGGCAGCACGAAGAGGTGTACATCCGTCTCCACAAATCGGGTTTGCCCGACGCGGTGCAGTACAACCCCGTATTCAACGGGTTCGGCGGGTGGCAGCTCTACCCTGAACACCAGGCCGCCGACGAGTTTCCGACCACGCGCTGGATTCACCTGCGGCTGGAAGTGCACGGGCCGCACGCCGCACTGTTCATCGACGGCAAAAAAGAGCCTACGCTCGTGGTCGAATCGCTACGTACGGGGGCAACGTCGGGCAGTGTGGGACTTTGGGGTTTGTTGGGGAATCGCTTCGCCAATTTTTGCTACACATTGCTACCGGACGGCAATCCGGTGGCCACCGCCGCCGCATCGGAACCGGTGCCGGGGCTGATCACCGCGTGGCAGTTGTCGCCGAACTTCCCCGCCGCCACGGTCGACCCGCTGCAGTATCCGAGCTTACCTCAAACGACGTGGGAGACGGTAGATGCCGAACCCAGCGGCCTGCTCAACCTTGCCAAATATCGGGGCAAAACGTCTGCGCCCGGCGAGGAGGAGATGGTCTGGATTCGGTTACCGATTCGGGCAGCACGCGCCCGACAAGTGCTGTTTACGTTCGATTTCAGCGACGAAACGGTACTCTACCTGAACGGGAAATTGCTGTTTGGGGGCGACAACCACTTCCTGGCGAAAGGACTGCTGTTCCGGGGCGATGTAGCGCTGGGTAGCAATTACCTGGCCCTTGACCTGAAGCGTGGGCAAAACGAACTGCTGGTGGGGGTCAGTGAACAGGGCAACGGCTGGGGCTGGATCGGCCAGTTCGTGGAAACCGACGGCCTGACCTGGGACGTGAAATGAGGAAGATAAGCAGACCGCGTGGCAGCGTAACGTCGCTACCGTCCCGTATCGCCAGCCACCGGGCGTATTGGTGGCGTAGGGCCGGCTACTCCCGGTCAAACGCATACTTATTTTTCGAAAAGTGACGTTCGTGTCATAAAATCCCAATCCATTTTAGAAAATCTTCGTTCTTGATGAAAAGACGAAGATTTTTTTATGGGGTTCATACGCTTTTTCGCCTTCCTGAGTATCGGGGTCAGTCTTCTGTCCGCCGGCTGTGGCAGCGGCGGGCGGCAGGACGCCGCAACCGATTCGTTGCGGGTCAGTGGGACCATTTCGTACCGTCCGCGTGTCGAGCTGCCACCCCACGCGGTGGCGTACGTCCGGCTGGTGGATGCCAGTTTGCCCGAAAACGAAACGCCGCCTTTGCGGGAGGTTCGCATCAATTCGCCGCGCCACGTGCCCATCCGGTTTGAGTTTCAGGTGGCCGACGCCGATCTCAGTCCTACGCATACGTACGCGCTTCATGCGCGCATCACCGACGGCAACCAGCAGGTGCTCTGGGCCACGACCGAGCCGGTCACGATTCCCCTCGTCGGGCACCACAGCCCGCTGACGGTGGAGGTGACACGCGTGCAGGCCGACAAAGCCCCGCAGGCGTTTGTCTTCAACTGCGATAGCGTGCAGATGACCGTCCGCATGGAAGGGGAAAACGCCCAACTGTTGTGGAACGACCAGACCATCCATCTTAAAAGGGCAGAGGCCGCTTCCGGTGCCAAGTACACCAACGATTCGGTCATGTTCTGGAACAAGGGGGAATCGGCTTCGTTAGTCATTCAGGACGCTGCTTACCAGAATTGCCAGCTGATGGAAGGCCCCTGGGAGGAGGCCGAGCGGCGGGGCGTAGCGTTTCGGGCGGTGGGGCAGGAGCCGGGCTGGAATCTGGAAATCACGGACGACAGTCTCCATTTTCTGACCGATTATGGCGCGTCCGTTTACCATTTTTCGATTCAGGATCGGGAAAATAATGCGGATGCGGCCGTGAGCCGCTACCATTCGGCGCAGGCGGGGCATCGCCTGGAAGTGGTGCTGGAAGGGCTGCCGTGCCAGGATGCCATGAGCGGAGAAGAGTACAATACGTCGGTCACCGTACGACTCGACGAGCGAGAGTTTAAAGGATGTGGACGGGCTTTGCTTTGAGGGGCTTTGGTGCCACATCCATCGTTAAAAAATATTCACCAGTTATGCAAAATGGCGCTGGCTTTTACGGGCAACGCCTTTGCTGATGAGATACCTACAGCGTGCAAGAGATTCATGGCGTCGGACCGCAACCCGTTTCCGATGACCTAAAACGATATGCAGCTTGCCTTCGGGAACATCACTTGGACGAGACGACCACGGTGTATGAGCAGTTGCTACGTAAGTACCGGTTCCCAGTGCCGGCGGGAGGTATGCCCGTGCGGTCCTTTTCGCGTGTGCGGCAGCGAACCGATGCGCTGCTGAGGCAGGTCGCAGAAGGGCAGGCCTGGACCTACCTCACTACCTTGATGCAACGCTGGCGGCGGACGCACCACCAGGGCAATGGCCAACTCTTGGCACTGTTCTGTAGCCTGGGACGCCAGGTACTGACGCAGCAGCTTTCGCGTTACACCACCGCCGCCGAACCGACTTTGCGCCTGACGCAGGAACTGGACCGCTGGTATCAGGCCCTGGAACAGTACCTGTGGCAGTTGCACCATGCACCCGCGGGGGAGGAATCCCTGCAGTACAACCGACACCACGTGCTGGAAAAAATTCTGGCCTCCAGCCCGGCCATTCTGTTTATCTACGACCTGCAGGCACATCGTCTGGTGTACGCCAACCGGCAGGTGGAAGACACGCTGGGGTATGCGCTGCCCGACCTGATGGCGATGGAGCGGGCGCAATTGTCCGAATTTGTGCACCCCGACGACCTGGAAGCCCTGTGGCAGGGCATGCACCACCGGCTTCAGCAACTCAACGGGGCCGTGCAGGTAAACGAATTTCGCATACGCGACCCGCACCAGCAATGGCGCTGGTTTCGGGCGTACGTTACCCTCCTGCGTCCCGCTACGGCCGATACCAGCGGGCAACTGCTGGGGAACGTGCTGGAAATCACCGATCAGAAAAACGCGCAGGAAGAGTTAATCCAGTCGCGTGACTATTACCTGACCCTGCTGGAAGACTTCCCCGCGTTGGTCTGGCGGATCGATGCCTCCGGCGAACTCAATTACATCAACCGGGAGCTGAGGCGGTTCCGGGGGCAGGACCTCGAAGCCCTGCGGCACTCTTCCTGGGATGATGGCCTCCATCCCGACGACGTAGCGTCCTACGTTACGTCCTTTCGACGCGCGTATCAGCACCACGAACCCTTCCAGCTCGAATGCCGGGGGCGGCACCACAGCGGCGAGTACCGGTGGATGCTGGTGCTGGGGCGTCCACTCTTTTCGCAGCAAGGCACGTTTACCGGTTTTTTGGGCGTGGCCTACGACCTGAACCACCAAAAAGAACTACAGGTGGCCCTGGAGGCAGCCAACGAAGAATTGCGCAACGGCAACCGGGAGCTGCTGCGCACGCAACATGAACTCCAGGAACTGAACCAGCAGTTGGAGTGGCGTGTGCAAACGCGGACCAAGGCTTATCAGGCCAACGAAGAGCGGTACCGGGCTTTTGTGCAGCAAAGTTCGGAAGGCATCTGGCGGTTCGAGTTCCGGTCTGGCGAAGGGGTGCCGACCCACTGGCCCGTCGAGCAGCAGATCGACTATTTCTACCAGCATGGCTACCTGGCCGAATGCAACGATGCCATGGCGCAGATGTATGGCTTCTCCAAAGCAGAAGAGATTACCGGACTTGGTCTGAGCGATCTGCTGATTCGGGAAGAGAAATCCAACCAGGACTATCTGCGGGCCTTTGTCGAGCACCAGTACCGGCTGGTGGATGCCGAGTCGGTCGAGCTGGACCGGCAGGGGCACGTACGCCATTTTCTGAACAACCTGGTGGGGTTTGTCGAAGCGGGCCGGTTGGTGAGAACCTGGGGCATGCAGCGCGACATCACCGCCCGGAAGGTGGCGGAAGAGTCGCTCAAAGCGAGCGAAAAACAGCTTCGCCTGATCACAGACGCCTTGCCCGTGCTGATCACCTACGTCAACGCCGAAGGGCGGTACCGGTTCAACAACCGGGCGTACGAAGAGTGGTTCGGCATTACACGCGAACAGGCGTACGACAAGCGCGTGGAAGAGGTAATCGGCGAGGAAGCGTATCGCACCATTTCCCCGGCCATGGAGCGGGCTTTCCGGGGAGAGTCTGTCTACCTCGAAACCGAAATGCCCTACCGGCACGGCGGGCGGCGGTTCGTCGGCATCAACTTCATTCCCGATCAGGCCCAGGGGTATTATGCGCTCATCACCGACATCTCGTCGCAGAAACGCACGCAGGATGCGCTGGTGAAGGCCCTGCAGGCCACCAACCGGCAAAACCAGGAGCTGAACCGCATCAACACCGATCTGGACGGCTTTGTGTACGCGGCCTCGCACGATCTGCGCACGCCCATTGCCAACCTCGAAGCCTTGCTAAATGTGTTTGTGCGCCGGGTGGAAGGCCGGCTCGACATTTCGGAGCAGGAAATGCTGCGGATGATGAAGCGTTCGTCCGAAAAGCTGATTCGCACCATCGACGACCTGGCGCAGTTCATGCGCATGCAAAAAGAAGAGCGGTCGGCAGAGGTCGTCTTTTTTGGACAGGTGCTCCAGGCGGTGCGCGAAGACCTGGACTTCATGATTCACGAGGCAAACGTCGCGTTCGAGGTCCAGTTCGACGTGGATCGTATTCGTTTCGAGCCCAAGGTATTACGACGCGTGTTGTACAATCTGTTGAGCAACGCGGTAAAATACAGGTCGCCAGAGCGTCGCTTACGCGTAAAAATTCATACCTTTCAGTCCAAAAATAAAGTACACCTGACGTTCGTAGACAACGGATTGGGCATTCAGCCCCATCAGCTCTCGAAACTGTTTAAGCTCTTCAAACGCATCCATACCCATGTGGAGGGGACGGGAATTGGACTTTACATGGTGAAACGCATGCTGGAAAACAGCGGTGCCACCATTGAAGTCGAGAGTGAAGCGGGGGTAGGAACCACTTTTTTTCTGACTTTTAACGCTGAAGCAACCATATCCTAAATTATGAGTAAAGTACGGAGCATCCTGTTGGTCGACGACGATACGATCAGTTCTATGATCATCGTCCTGCTGATGGAAGAACTCAATGTTAACGTAAAGATTTATACGGCCGCCAATGGCCAGGAGGCACTCGATTTCATCCAGAACTTTGAAGGAGACGACCAAACGGACAAAAAATTTCCGGAACTGATTCTGCTCGACATCAACATGCCCGTGATGGACGGTTTTGAGTTTCTTGACAAACTGGTGACGCTCAAAGATTTACCCGATTTCCGGATCATTATGCTGACGACGTCCAACTACCCCCTTGACCGGGAGCGGGCGAAAAAATACCCGATCAGTGGGTACGTCAACAAACCCCTGACGGAAGAGAAAATGAACGAAATTCTGGCGACGGCCTGGTAAGGCCATGCCGGGGGAGGTGGCGCCGGGCGGGGGGAATTCTACAGGAAGCAACCTTTCAATTCTATGCACATGCGTACACTCCCGTATTTGTTTCTGATGATGGTGTTTGCCGCCACGGCGCTGCAGGCCCAGTCTGCGACCATTCCCGCATCGTTCGCCGGTACCTGGAATGGCACCTACCAGGGCGATGGTGCCGGGTCGTTCGTCCTTACCCTCGCCGACGATGGATCGAGCGTGCGGGTGAAGCAAAACGACGGTAATTTCTACACCGTTCCCCTGACAGTCTCGTTCGAGCGCGACGCACTGACGGCCGAGGGCGTCATTCCGGGGTCGGCCAGCCAGGTATCGCTGGAAGGCACTTTATCGGACGACGGCTTGTCGGGGCACTGGTCCACGCAAGACTCGTCCGGGTCAGCCGCTCAGGGGACGTGGGTCGCCCAACCGACTCCCTGAACACAGAACTTTTAAGGCAACAAAACCAAAAGGGGGCTCTTCCAGAAGAGCCCCCTTTTGGTTTATGGGTTGATCGGCAGGCGGTTAGTGAATGCCTGAGAAGATACGATTCCAACGAATTTTGTCTTTCGGATTGCCGTAGCTCTGGTATTTGTCAACCGACCACCAGACAAACAGCGCTTTACCCATAACGTGGTCTTCCGGTACAAATCCCCAGAAACGCGAGTCGGCCGAATTGTGGCGGTTGTCGCCCATCATGAAGTAATAGTTCTGCTGGAAGGTGTAGCTCGTAACCGGCTGTCCGTCAATAAGTAACTGATTGCCATCGATCCGAACGTCGTCGAGCCCTTCGTAGTGCTGAATGGTGTAGCCGTACTTGCCTACGGTTTCGGGCGTGATGTCGATTTGCATCCCTTCGGCCGGAATGCGCAGCGGCCCAAACGCATCGATCGACCACTGGCCGGGCGTATCCTGCCCCCAGACCAGAATGTTGTTCGGCACCCGGTCGGTGTAGAACTCACGCGTTACCGACGTGATCGACTCCAGGCCTTCCATGGCCTTGGCATGGGCCGGGGTGGTTTTGATGATGTACTCGTTCTTGACGGGCTGTTGCCAGTCTTCCGGCACAATGTCGAACCGAGCCCAGAACCGTTCGTTCAACTGCTGCGTGGTGTTGAGACGGTAGGTAAACTCGGCTTCGGGCGGTTCCTGACCGGGTTCGCCGTTCAGGTAGACGGTCCCCTGCTTGATCTCCAGGTTGTCGCCGGGCATGCCGATGCACCGCTTGATGTAGTACGTGCGCATGTCGACCGGGCGCTCCAGTTCGGCCGGATAGTTGAACACGACCACGTCGTTCCGTTTGATCTCCGAAATGCCCGGCAGGCGGTATTGCGGCAACTGGATCAACGTGGAGTAGGCCGGAATGTCGGTTCCCCAGATGGTCTGAAACGTCAGTGGAATTTGCAGTGGCGTTTGAGGTGTGCGGGCACCGTAGTGGATTTTGCTGACGAACAGGTAGTCACCAACCAGCAGGGTTTTTTCCATCGACGGCGTGGGGATGTTGTAAGGCTCCAGAAAGAGCCACCGCAGCAGCACAGCCATCGCTACCGCAAACAGCAGGTCGTAGGCTCCTTTGCGGAAGCCACCTTTCGGCTGACGGTTTTTGGGTTTTCGTTCGAGCAGGGGCATGCTCATAGGGCAGAAAATGAGATAAGGTGGTGATGAATCGGAATGTTCCTCGACAAAGTTACGCAGATAATCGGCTCTACAACGTACGAAAGGTGACGGATAGTTCGATTAAGGGCTGCGGAAAAGTTAGCACCCTGGGCAACCACTTGCTTTCCGAAAAAGGAACAAAGGGCCACTGCCGGGGTTGGCCGAACCAAAAACGGGCTAAGTGGTTGTCCAGGTGGGCGTTCGGGCACAACCGAGCTTGGAGAACTACGTATAGCCAAGAAACCCTTATTTCCTATGGCGACACAAGAAAAAAACTATACGAAGCAGTTGGAGACCACCATCGAATCCCTGCGGAGCAACGACTTTTCCGAAAAAGCCCGGCCTTTCATCAACGAGTGGCTCGACGTGCTCAAAGAGAGCGACGATGTTTTGCTAAAAACCCTGACGCGCGAACTGGAGTCGCTGAAGCAACTGCTAGGTTCCAAGCAGCCCGACAAGCAGGAACTGAGCCATCTGCTGCACGACATCGGAGAACATACCCTCGAAATTGCGGCCACCACGCGCGGCGATCTAGGCAACGAACTACGCAAGCTGGGCGATGCCATCAAGCTGAGCAGCAGCAAAATCAAATAACGAATTGATCTAACGCACGAACGCAAAAGACCCGCCCACCGGCGGGTCTTCTTGTATAGAGGTAGACCTACGCTAATATTCCAGTACCAGTTCCGGTTCGGCCTTCTGGGCCAGTTGTGCTTCCAGCGTAGCGATGTGTTTCAGGAACTCCTCTTCTTTCCGTTGCATCTCCTCCTGCGTCGCGGCCAGTTCTTCCATGTTCTGACGCATCTCTTCTTCTTGTTCCTGCAATTGCTGCGTGCGCAGGGTGGCTTCCGAAAGCAGACGCGCCGTCTGGGTGTTGATGCGCTGGTTGCGCAATGCAACGGCTAAGCTTTCGCCCAGGCTGTGCAGAAACTGCATGACGTGTGGCGGAAACTCCCGGAACGACGCGACTTCGATCAAGCCTTCCACCTGGTCGTCGTGCATCAGCGGCATGATCAACAGCGCGCGGGGAAGTGCCTCGCCGAGTCCGGACGTGATGTTGATGTAGTCGGCCGGTACTTCGGTAAGGTAGGTCGGCATCTTTTCCAGAAACGTCTGGCCCAGCAGGCCCTCGCCAATTTCGATGCGCTGTTCCAGGTATTTTTTGCGATTGTAGGCATAACAGGACTGCAACGCGAGGTAGGCGCCTTCTTCGTCCTTTTCAAGGCTGTAGAAACCACCCTGGTTTGCTCCCAGGTAAGGCACAAGCTCGGCAATGAGTCGATCGCCTAGCGTTTTCAGGTCGTGCTGTTCGCGCAGAAGGTGCGCGAAGCGCGCCATGCCTTCGGTCGCCCAGGTGCGCTGTTTCTCTTCCTGCGCAGAGTGGTGCAGCAGTTGAATGTTTTTCTCCAGCTCGTTTTGCGACGAGAGCAGCTCCTCATTGCGCTGCTCCATGGCCTGATACAACGCGTCGGCTTTGTTCTCGGCTTTGCGGTTGATGAGTGCGAGCGTCAGCACAATGGCCAGCCCCACCAGGAGGGCCAGCACGCTGGAAAGCGTCCCGAGAAATCCGGTGCGGATGATCTCCGTATCGAGGTCGATCTCCAGCCAGGCATTCAAGGTCGAAAACGCGCTCAGCAGCAGCAGCGAGAAAACCGTGGTGGCGATCAAAGGCGCTTTTTCGCGCAGGTCGTAAATGATGAACGGTACCAGCGTGAACGACAGGCTGATCATATGGATGCCCGTGACGGGTTCTTCCCCGGCTTTGGCCAGGTAGGCCTCGTAGATCAGGGCCAGGAGCAGCGGCAGGGTGGCCACCACAAACCGACCGATCTGAAAGGCACCGGCCGCGTTGAAGGCGATGATGCCCAGGCAAACCAATACGCCAACGATGGGAATGTGCACCAGGGGCGGGAAGAAGAAGTAGGAGAAGAATACGAAAGGAGTAGCGATACCAAACCCGATGATGAGAGCAATGGCGTTGCTGAGCTGAATTTTCCGTTGCGTAGGGGCATCATACTCGACACGACTGCCCAACTGAATAAGTGTGGTGATCCACATCATAATAGCTTACTAATTTATTGGTACAATTATAATAAAAATTGTAACTAATTTTGTTTCGTTCGACTCGCCTACAGGCGGCGTGCTCTGTAATGAAGTAGCGTCGTTTCGAGGGAAGTACAAAGCGGAAGGCGGTTGCGTTGCCGAACCTTACGTATGGGCAGCCCAAGGCATTTGGATCGAATTAAATAGCCTAGTCGGATGACGGTGAGTGAGTTGCCGACACGGGAAATTCAGACAAAGGATTGCGCTAGGCCCCTACTAGTGCAGCGTAAGGACCAGGACCGCGAAAGTGCGTGTCGTTTCACACGGCGTACGTTTTCGGCGTGCAGGAGGAGGAGCGAGCTAGCGGTCAGTAACGTTCCCACAGGGTACGAAGCACCTCCTGCATGGCGTGTCGGTAGTCGGACGAGGGCTGCACGAAGTTGTTGTGCATGAAGCTGAAAATCAGTTTTCGCCCATCCTGGGTAATCAGGTACCCACTCAGGCAATAGGTGTTGCTCAGCGAGCCGGTTTTGGCGAAGACATAGGGCGGGCCGTCGGGGTTGCCGTACCAGTTGCGAAGCGTACCGGACTTGCCACCGGCCGGGAAGATCGTGTACAGCCGTTCGTCGCTGAGCTGTGCGTCGATTTTACGCAGAAGGGCGACCATGTTGCGTGGCGTTTGCAGGTTGTAGCGCGAAAGGCCGGAGCCGTCGACCCAACGGGGCGGGTCGGGCAAATCGGTCAGGTGCGTCCGCATCATGTACGCAATAGTAGAATCGACGCTTAGGGTATCCAGCCGTTGCGCTGAGCAGAGCATCAGCAGTTGTTCCGCAAAAAAATTGTCGCTGACGTGCATCATCCAGCGGTAGGCGCTGTCGGCCGGCAGGCTGTACAGCGTTTGCGTGGGCAGTTCCTGAAACTGGGTGGAAAGCACCACCGGGCGGTGTAGTGTGTCGGCCAACAGGGCGGCGGTAAGCGACGCTGACGGTCGGAAGGGGACATCCTGCGTAAAGGCCAGGGTGTCGGGCCTGGCCGCGTACGAAAAGTGGTTCTGGTCTACCTGACGACGCAGGTACGTGTGTCCTGGCAAGCTGGCAGAAGCTTTGTGCAGGTACTGCCCGAAAAACGCCGGGAACGGCAGCGGTTGGGATTCCTCGGCTACAAACTGAAAGCGCACGATGTTGCCGTACAAGGGCAAGGTGGAGCGTTCGGCCGAATAGTAATCGTTGTAGTCGTCCCAGGCCCACCCCGGTCCGAAGTGCGCCGCGGCGGTAGGACGGGGGACGTAGCACAGCGTCTGCGGGGCCGCGCGCAGCATCTGGAACACGTGTGCCTCGTACGTGGTATCGATGTGAGGCAGATCGGGGTGCAACAGGGTCGGGTCGCCCGTGCCGGTAAAAAAGAGCGTGTCGTGACGCAGGTCGTACCGCAGGGCCGGCAGCGAGTCGCCGAGCAGTTGCAGGCACGTGTACAGCGTCAGGATTTTGGTATTGGAGGCGGGCGTAAAGTACTTGTCACTCTGGTATTCGTACACCATCCGGTCCAGAAGCGGATCGTACAGCGCAAAACCGGTAAACGCCTGCTGAAACACCGGCGATTCTGCAATGAGGTGCCGAAACTGACGGGAAGAAAGATGGGGCGAGTGGGTAGCACAGGCCGTTAGCAGCACCGCCAGACTACCAGCGCCGAGCCGATGAAACAAACGCGACAGGGTCATGCGGAGAAAGATACCGGCTTTCTGCCATTTTTGTAACCCCGGCCCCCGCCGTCGGCGTTGTAACAGGCAAAGCATACGCTCGTCATTAACCCTCACTTCCCTCGTGAACTACCCCTCTTTAGGCACCTCCGACCTGCGGGTCAGCGAAATCAGTTTCGGATGCATGTCGTTGCAGCGCGACGACCAGCAGAACCAACGCCTGTTGCACCAGGCCCTGGACCGGGGCATCACCTTGTTCGACACCGCCGATCTGTACGACAAAGGCCGAAACGAAGCGACCGTGGGACGGGCCTTCCGCGGCATGCGCCAGCGGGTCGTGCTGGCCAGCAAAGTGGGCAACCAGTGGCGTCCCGACGGGAGTGGCTGGGACTGGAATCCCCGCAAAGACTACATTCTGACCGCCGTCGAGCAAAGCCTGAAACGCCTGCAAACCGATTACCTGGACCTGTACCAACTGCACGGCGGCACGCTCGACGATCCCATTGATGAAACCATCGAAGCTTTTGAACTGCTCAAAGAGCAGGGAAAGATTCGTGCCTACGGCATTTCGTCCATCCGGCCGAACGTAATCCGGGAGTGGGTACAACGCGCGCACCTGACCAGCGTCATGATGCAATACAGCCTGCTGGATCGCCGCCCCGAAGAGACGTGCCTTGCCTTGCTTCATCAGCACGGCATCGGGGTGTTGGCGCGCGGCAGTGTGGCGAAAGGGTTGTTACTGAACAAGCCCGCGGAATCGTACCTGGGGCATGCTCCGGCAGACGTTACACGCGCGGCGCAGGGCGTCGCCCGCCTGACGACCCCACAGCGCCCCGCTGCGGCCGTGGCCACTCGGTTTGTGCTGCACCACCCGGCCGTGACCACCGCCGTTGTGGGAATCCGGACAGAAGTGCAGCTAAACGAGGCTTTGCAAGCGGGCGATACGCCGCCGTTGACGGCGGCAGACGTGGCGCAACTGGCCGCGTCCGCCCCGGCGCGTACGTACACCGACCACCGGTGAGAAGGGCTAGCTCCTACATTTAATCAACCAAACCTTAAAGATCGCGGGAATGCCTTCGGAAGCCTACCGTTTTGGCCTGATTTCTTACCTGCGTCGGGGCAGGGAAAGGGGGCGCATTTTAGTTGCGCTTTCGTGTGCCTGCGGTCGCCCTTCCGGCCCTCGTGACGGAGATTTTTAGGCGCCTTTCCTAACAAAATCCGGTCAGCCGAGTTGTGTTGAGCACGGCCACGGCACAGGCATCGTGCGCATGTCGTTCGTGGGCCCGGCCGCCGACCGATTCGGCTATTACGTAAAAAAGAGTGGGATCACATCAAGTTCGTATATTGCGCAGACGACTTTTTTAACTCGAACATTACTAGCTCCTGAATCCCGACCTCTCTATGTCTCAGTCACTTTCTACGCGTACGTCTCAAGGCCTTACCCCCTCTCAGGATTACGACTCAGAATTTTGCGGACGCATTCCCGTGCAGTACATCAACTCGACTCAGGCGTATGGTTTTTTGCTGGTGCTGTCGGTCGATACGCTCAGCGTGCTGCAGGTCAGTGATACTTCTCGGCATTTGGGGGGACGAAAGCCCACCGAGCTGCTGGAGCGCCGGTTGGAGGAGTTGTTGCCCTCGCATCAGTACGACGTGATCCGCGACAAAGTAAAGGCCGGCTTGCCCCCACGGTTCACAACGCCCCTGTCGCTGCAGTTGGACGATACGGAGCTGCGCTTCATGGTACAATGGCACACCACCAACCAGTATCTGCTGACCGAATGGGTACCGACGTCGCTGACCCGTGCGTCGGCCAGCCAGGGATTCCCGAGTTTGCAGCAGGAAGCACAGACCTTGCAACAGGCCGAAACCTTCGAAGCCCTGGCCCAGGAAACGGTCGAGATGGTGCGGACGCTGGCCGGTTTCGACAAAGTAATGTTGTATCAGTTCGATCCGAAGTGGAACGGCGTCGTCATTGCCGAGACCAAGGCCGAAGGCATGGCGTCGTACCTGGGGCTGCGTTTTCCGGCATCGGACGTGCCACGGCAGTCGCGCGAACTGTACCGCACCAATCCGTACCGCTTTATTCCCGACCGGACGTATACGCCGGCGCGGCTGTTGCCGCTGCTGAACCCCATTACACAAAGCTTTACCGACCTGTCGCAATGCAACCTGCGGGGGGTCGCTCCGGTCCACATCGAATACCTGGGCAACATGGGCGTGACGGCGTCGCTTTCGCTGCCGATCCGGGTCAACGAAAAGCTGTGGGGCCTGATTTCGTGCCACCACCGGACCGCCCTGCAACCCGATGCCGACCTGCTGTCGTCACTCGAAGTGGCCTCTACGCTGGTGGCGTTGCGCATCAGTGCGCTGGAGAAAGAGACACACCTGCAACAACAGTTGTCCCAACACCAACACCGGGTGCTGATGCTGGAGCGCTTTTACAACGGCGATTCGCTTGAAAGCTGCCTGTTCGAACAGTCGCCCAACGTGCTGGAGCTGCTGGGCCTGAGCGGGGCTTCGCTGGTAGTGCGCAACGAAATAGTAAACCAAGGCACCACCCCATCCGTACAGCAAATTAAAGCGTTAGTCACCTGGCTACGCCGTTACCATCCCAAAGCGAGCTTTTTCAGCCAGTCGTTGGCGCAGGAAGACGAGATCGGAGAGGGCATGTATGAAGTCGCGAGTGGGTTGGTGGCATTACCACTTCTCTCTTCCAGCGAAGCCTATTTTCTAGGGTATCGCGCGGAGTTAGTGCAGTCCATCGATTGGGGCGGAAACCCCAATGAAGCGATCAACTTTGAGGCGAACAGCAAAGCCTACCACCCCCGCCATTCTTTTGAACTCTGGAAAGAAACCGTACGGTTTACGTCCACGCCCTGGCAAGATGAAGAACGTCAGTTGGCGATGC
This sequence comes from Catalinimonas alkaloidigena, assembly GCF_900100765.1. Classification (NCBI taxonomy): domain Bacteria; kingdom Pseudomonadati; phylum Bacteroidota; class Cytophagia; order Cytophagales; family Catalimonadaceae; genus Catalinimonas; species Catalinimonas alkaloidigena. The sequence goes on from NZ_FNFO01000013.1 coordinate 64,369, forward strand.
AATTGCAGGTGATGATGCAACAGAAAATTCAGGGGCAGTAAGCCATTGGTATGCAAGCAACAGAAATACAGAACGGAACACCATCGATAAAAAACGGGCAGGATCATATAGTCGTGGGCATTGGGGCCTCGGCAGGGGGGTTGGATGCAATCAATGAGCTGTTCGACCACTTGCCGCCGCGTAACAACATTTCGTACGTCATCATCCAGCACCTTTCGCCCGACTACAAAAGCCTGATGGACGAGCTGCTGGCCAAGCATACCGACATCCGCATCACGGTTGCCGAAGACCGAATGCTGGTCAAGCCCAACCACATCTACCTGATCCCAAACAAAAAGAACCTCAAGTTACAGCGGAATCGCCTGCGGCTGGACGAAAAGCCCACCGGGCCGGGGCCCAACTACGTCATCGACGTTTTTCTGGAGTCGCTGGCGCGCGAAAAGGGGCCGCTGGCCATCGGCATTATTTTGTCCGGAACAGGCTCGGACGGCGCACGCGGGGCAGAGGCCATCAAGCGCAACCGGGGGCTGGTGCTGGCGCAGGACCCGGCTTCGGCCAAGTTCGACGGTATGCCTCAGAGCGCCATTCGAACCGGCTGCGTCGACTATGTGCTGTCGCCCCGCGACATGGTCGACAAAATTCTGAGCCATCCGCATGCCGATCAGAAACTGTTACCCGCCGCGTCGGTGCCGAGCGTAGCGGCTCCCACCGGCGATGTCCTGCAACAGATTCTGGACGTGGTGCAGCGGGAGACTACCCACAATTTTTCGTTCTACAAACCGCAGACGCTGGAACGGCGCATTCAGAAGCGCATGCAGAGCTACAACTTTGCCACGCCGGAGGTGTACCTGCAGTTTCTGGAAAACCACCCGGAAGAGGCCAAGCAGCTGAGCCAGGAGTTTCTGATCGGCGTGACGCAGTTTTTCCGGGACAAGCCCGCCTTCGAGGCAATTGAAGAAAAGGTGATTCCGCAAATTGTGGAGGAAAAATCCCCGGGCAGTACCATCAAGGTGTGGGTGGCAGCCTGCAGCACCGGCGAGGAGGCCTACACCCTGGCGATGCTGTTTTCCGAATACCTGGAAAAGAACCACAAAACGGTGGAGGTGAAGATTTTCGCCACCGACATGGACGCCCACGCGTTGCAGATCGCCAACAAAGCCCAGTATCCGTTGCGCATCGCCGACGACGTGGCCGCGCGGCGGTTGCAGCGCTACTTCGTGGCCTACGACGACTACTACCTGGTGCATCCGGACCTGCGGAAAATGGTCATCTTCGCGCGGCACAACCTGTTGCACGATCCGCCGTTCAGCCACACCGACCTGATCACCTGCCGCAACCTGCTGATTTACATGAAGCCGGAGTTGCAAAAAAAGATCTTGTCGAACTTCCACTTTTCCTTGAACCTCAACGGCTTTCTGATGCTGGGCGCCAGCGAATCGGGCGCGCCGTTGCAGCCTTCGATGGAACTACTCGACAAAAAGTGGAGCATCTACCGGAACAACCAACTGAGCCGACGGTACACGCCCATCACGTTCATGCGGCCCGACACGAAATCCCCCAAGACCAACTTGCCCGCTGTTGCCAGTCAGAACTCGGGGGCGGGGCAGGCCCCCCGGCCGCGCAAAACCATGGAAGATGCCTTTGCGGCGGCCATGATGGAAGAGGCGGGCTTCGCGGGTATTTTTGTCGACGAACGCTTCGATTTTGTACAGGCCCTGGGCGACTACAAGCATTATGTGGTGTTGCCGGACAAGTCGTTTTCGCGCAATCTGCTCAACCTGCTGCCCGAAGAACTATCGGCCTCGCTGAGTGTGGCGATGCGCAAGGCCCTGCGGTTGCACACCAAAATGACCTGCCCCAGCATCCGGGCCAAGTACGGCACCGAGACGCGCAGCGTCAGCATGACGGTGATTCCGCAGCCCGAAGCCGACCCCACGCAGGGCATACTGCTGATCTTGTTCCGGGAAGAGAAATCGGCGGTGCCCGACGGACTTGCGCAAGGCGAGGTAACGGAAATGAGCCGCGCCGACATGCTGCACATCGCCGAAATCGAGGCTGAACTCAAAGAAGCGAAGGAAAACCTCCAGATGACGGTGGAAGAGCTGGAAACCTCGAACGAGGAGCTCCAGTCCAGCAACGAAGAGCTGCTCTCTTCCAACGAGGAACTGCAAAGTACCAACGAAGAGCTACAGTCGCTCAACGAAGAACTCCACAGCGTCAACGCCGAACTGAAAGAGAAGATCCGGGAGTTGTCGGAGTTGAACGACGACCTCAACAATTACTTTAACAGCACGGACATCGGCCAGATCTTCGTCGATCAGAACATGCTGATTCGGAAGTATACCCCGGCCGTAGCCCAACTGATCAACATCATCGACTCCGACATCGGGCGGTCGATCAGCCACTTTTCGTTCAACATCAAGCAGGGTGACGCGCTGCTGCCGGACATCCGTCGGGCGATGGAAGAACGGTCGGTCGTGGAACGGGAAGTGGAGGTACAGAACGGCCGCACGTACCAGATGCGCATCCAGCCCTACGTGCGCAAAGACAGCTCGGTCGACGGCGTGGTGGTGACATTTGTGGACATTACCCGACTCAAGCAGTTGAACCAGATTCTGGCCGGGGTTATGGACAGCTCGCTGAACGGCATCGCCGCGCTGGAATGCGTCGAGAACGAAGACCACGAGGTCGTCGACTTCGAATGGCGTCTGCTGAACGGCGCGGTGGGCACCATGCTGGGCCTGGAACAGGGTCAGCTGCTGAACAAGCGCTTGCGCAAAACGTTGCCGTGCTTTGTAGAAGACGGCATTTTCGCGAAGCTGATTCAGGTATACCAGGAGGGCGGAAGCCTGCATACGGAATACCACTACCGGCACCACGACACCGACGCCTGGCTCGAACTGGTGGCCGTGCAGATGAACAGGGGCATTGCGCTGACCCTCAACGAGATCACCCAAAAGAAAAAGGCCGAAGAAGAGCTGCTCGACGCCTACCGCGAAGCCAAAGAGGCCCGCGAGCGCTTGGTGTTTCTGAACAACGAACTGGAGTCGCGCGTGGCCAAACGCACGCGCGAGTTGTCGGTGAGCGAGGAGCGGTTCCGGCTGATGTCGCTGGCGACCAACGATGCCGTGTGGGATTGGAACATGGTCAACAACGAACTGTGGTGGAACGAGTCGTTTCAGGAGAAGTTCGGCGAGGCCGGCCAGGGCGAACTGGCGACCATCCAGGAGTGGTACAGCAAAGTGCACGACGCCGACCGCGCCCGGGTGATGAAAGAGATCAATCAGGTCATTAACGAGGGCTACGAAAACTGGACCAGCGAATACCGATTCCGGCTGGCCGAAGGCTCCTACGCGTTTGTCTACAGCCGCGCGTACCTGCTCAAAGACGAACAGGGCATTCCCTACCGGATGCTGGGCTCGCTGACCGACGTGACCGACCTGAAGCAGGTGCAGGAAGAGTTGAAACAAAGCAACGAAAAGCTGATTCGCATCAATACCGACCTCGACAACTTCGTCTACACGGCCTCGCACGACCTGAAAGCCCCCATCGCCAACCTGGAAGGCCTGATGCGGATGCTGCACAACAAGATTCGCACAAAGGTCTCGGACGACGACATGCGTCTTCTGAGCATGACCGATCGGTCGGTGATGCAACTGAAAAATACCATCCATTCGCTGGCCGAAGTGATTCGGGTGCAGAAAGACATGGACGAGAACGTAGAACAGGTACGGTTCGACGAGATTCTCGACGACGTCCGGTCCGATCTGTCCGATTTTCTGCACAGCACACACGCAGAACTCCATACCCACTTTCAGGTCGAGCAGCTCTACTACACACGCGTCAACCTGCGCAGCGTTCTGTATAACCTGCTGAGCAACAGCCTGAAGTACCGGCATCCCGAACGCATGCCCGACATCCGCGTGACTACCGAAGTAGTAGACGACTACGTCTTGCTTTCCGTAGAAGACAATGGGTTGGGCATGACGCCCGCGCAGCTCAAAAAGTTGTTCACCATGTTCCGGCGCTTTCATACGCACGTCGACGGCACGGGCGTGGGCCTGCACATGATCAAGCGGATCGTGGAAAACCGTGGCGGAAAAATTGAAGTCGACAGCACCGTGCAGGAGGGAACCACCTTCCGCATCTACCTGAAAGAACTGACGCCGACCCAACACGGCCTGCCGGACGAGGACGACGCTTTGTAAGGCGCTACGCCAGGCCGGCGTGTCCCGATGGCAGCGGCAGGCTGACTTCTACCGTGGTACCCTCGCCCAGTTGGCTGTCGATCTCTACCTGGCCGTGCAGCACCTCCACCAATTTTTTTACGATGTAGAGTCCCAGACCGTCGCTGCGTTCTTTTTTATCGCCCTGAAAGTAGGGATCGAACACGTAAGGCAGGTGGTCGGCCCGAATGCCCGGTCCGTTGTCGGCAATGGTTAAGACCAGCGCGTCGCCTTTCTGTGCGATGGTAACCCGGATGCGCTTGTTTTCCTGCGCGGCTTTAAAGAAGGAGATGGCGTTCTCGACCGTGTGGTTCAGGATGATCTCCAGGGGCGGCGGGTAAAAAATGAGCGGTTCGGCAGCAGTGACCGTGAACTCCAGTTGCACTGCCCGCTGTTCCAGCTCCTTTCCGAAATGTTGCCGCAAGGTCTGTTCCACCCGCTCGAAGTGGATAAACTCCATGTGATGCAACAGCATGTCGAGGCTACTCAGAATGTTCAGTTTGTTCAGCATGCCGTCCATGCCGTAAACCACGTCTTTGCACTTCTGGAGCAACTCAGCATGCCCCGGCGTGGTGAGCGTATCCGAAATCAGCCGGAACAGACCCAGCAGCGAAGTCAGCGGGCTGCGGAAGTTGTGAGAAAGCCGGTAAAAGAGCGTATTCAACTCGTTGTTCGACTGTTCCAGGGCCTGCGTGCGGCGCTGTACGATGCTTTCCAGGCGTTGCCGAAGCATGATCTCACTCACCTTGTTCAGTAAGAACTGGCCGATCAATTGAAAAAAGCGGTAGTCGGCCCGGCGGTAAGGCAGAGGCTCCTTTGTCCCGATGGTCAGCAAAAGGCGTTGGTTGGGCCGGGCAATGACGGGAAAAGCACACATGTTGGCGACCGGATGGCGCGACAAAATGGACGGCAGCGGAATGGAAAGCGCGTGCATCTCGCTCTGCGTCATCAGTACCGGAATGCCCATCTCCAGCACCTGCCGCTCGAACGAAAGAGGCTCGGAGACATCTTTCACCACGTATCCTTTCGCCAGATCCGTCTCGATCAGTACCGTCTGATTTTCGCATAAAATCAGGAAACGGCTGACACTTACGTTGACGATGTATTTCAGGTGATCGGCCAGGGCCTGGGCCACCACCTCCAGGCGGTCGGCTTCGCTGAGCCGGGACGAGAGGTTGGCAAACGATTCATAGCGTAGACGTTGAGAGGTTTCGTAACTGGGGTGGTCAAGCATGTTATCGGGAGGACAAGAGCTCGTCGTCGATGGGGATCCCTGCAATGTCTGCGATGGTATTAAGCATATTGGTAAGGTCGGCCATACTCATTAATTCCTGAATTTCCTGGTCGGAAAACCCTTCTGCCCGCAACGCCTCGAAGTCGTCGTCGGAAGTGGCGTGTGCGTCCATCGCGCATTTCGTGACGACCCGAATCGCCTGCCGGTACGAGGCCGGCACAAACTCCTGATCCAGGTCTTCGGTCAGCGACGGCGCGGGTTGGTCCGTCAGGGTACTTGCCAGTTGATTCACGGCAATGCCGTGCACGTGGGCGCAATACAGACAGCCCTTTTGCCGGGAGATGTGGTAGATGATCAGCTGCTTGAGGACCAGCGGCACCTTGCCGCGCAGCAGCGTACACTTCAGTTTCTCCCAGTTGCCACGCAGCAGTATCGCGTTGGCGCCCTGGCATTTAAACCAGTTGAGCACAAACGGAAGGCCCATTTCGCGCATGGTCTCCTGATATAGGAGCTTCACTTCGGGCGAAGCCGCCTCAAATTCAACAAGGGGAAAGCGAGCGTGAAAATGGGTCTGCATGATCGGGACGGATAGTACAAAAACAAACTCGGATGCGCGAGGGCAACTAATGTTGGTGACCGTACTTTATGGGGGGATATTACACAGAAAGCAGGAGCACGCGCCGGTTACAACAAAGGCCTCCGAAGCCGGAGACGGGTCATTTGAACGATGGAGCTGTAAGATTGAAAGGGTTTATGCGATGGATGGCGCAGAACCTGATTCTGACGGCCTGAAGAGTTGATTTGTCCAAGGGGGACCGGTTCTTGAAACAGTACAAAGATACATCGAAAGTAAACAGAATCATACACCGTGCGCCGGGGGAAATCGCCCAGAGCGTCGCCTGGGCGCACATGTAAGTTTTCAGAAAAGATTGCACAGCACGAAAATCACGCCTGAGTGGCACGTTGCCCGGTGTCGCAGGCCAAAGGGAATGTGCCCGAGCTCCGGCCGCTCCCACGAATATTCCCGATAAAATACCAAACCACGAAAAAGATATTGTAAAACTGTCGGTACGCCTTAGTTTTGCGGGTTCCCGAACTGGACTCATGCCAATCAATTACCACAGTACTAACCGACACCTGCCCAGCGGCACGTCCGAGCGTTTTCGGTTTGCCGAGGCGCTGGCACGCGGGCAAGCGCCCGACGGCGGGCTGCTGATGCCCGACCAAATTCCTACGCTTTCGCCCGAAACCCTCGAACGTTTGCGCGGTAAACCTTACGCCGAAGTGGCGTTTGCCGTTTTGTATCCCTTCGTGGAAGGCGAAATCGAAGCCGAGCGGCTGCGGGCGCTGTTGTACGACGCTTACACGTTCGACATTCCGGTGGAACCGCTGGGCGATCAGGTGTTGCTGGCGCGGCTCGACCAGGGGCCGACGGCCTCGTTCAAAGACTTTGCGGCCCGGGCCATGGCCCGCCTGATGAACGAATTTCGTCCGCCCGAGCAGCAGGTGACGGTATTGGTTGCTACCTCGGGCGATACGGGCAGCGCGGTAGGCGAAGCCTTTAAGGGCCTCGACGGGTTCCGTGTGGTCATTCTGTTCCCGGAACAGGAGGTCAGTGCGGTGCAGAAGCACCAGCTGGAGAGCATCGGGGGGAACGTGGTTGCCGTGTCGATCGACGGCAAGTTCGACGACTGCCAGCGTTACGTTAAGGCGGCCTTTACCGATCCCGATCTGAAGGCGCTGGGCCTCACGTCGGCCAATTCGATCAACGTGGGGCGGGTGCTGCCGCAGGTCGTTTACTACGTGTACCTCTACTTGAAGGTAGCGGCGCCCGGCGAAACGCTCAACTTCTGCATTCCGTCGGGCAACTTGGGCAACTCGCTGGGCGGAGAAATTGCCCGGCGCATGGGCCTGCCCATCGGCACCATCCTCATCGCCACCAACCGCAACGACGCGTTGCCCAGCTTCCTGCAAAGCGGCGCGTATGCCAAAATAGACCCCTCGCGGGCGTGCCTGTCCAACGCCATGAACGTGGGCAATCCCAGCAACCTGGCGCGTTATTTTGACCTGTACGGCGGTACGGTCGACAAAGACGGGGTGGTGCACCGGCAGCCGGATCTGGAACAGATGCGCCAGAATCTGAAGGGCGTCGCCGTGACCGACGAAGCCACCCGCGCGCGCATTCGCACCACGTACGACCAGTACGGCGTGGTGGTGGAGCCGCACGGTGCGGTAGGGTTGGAGGGGCTGGCGCAGGTGCCGCTGCCGGGACGTACCATCTGTTTCGAGACGGCCCATCCTGCCAAATTTCCCGAAGTGGTCGAAGAGGTGCTCCGGCTTTCGCCCGCACCAACCCCGGCCCTGGAGGCCATTCAGCACCGCACCGGAAAATCGGTGCCGCTGCCCAACGATTACAAACAGCTGAAGGCGTTTCTGCTCGCGTGGCAGGCCGCCGACACCACAGCGCTTTAAGACTTCGAAACGGTGGCGCGGGGCCATGGCCCCGGGAGAACACCGCAGGCAATCGGTCGGTACCATCCGGCCCGGATGTGCCTGGTAGTCACCACGCCCCGTGTTTCAATAACCTCAACAAACGTCTATCCTAGCGTACGATATGGAATGGATTAAAGTATTTGCCCCGGCGACCATCGGCAACATCGGCCCTGGGTTCGATGTATTGGGCCTGTCGGTCAAGTACGTGGGCGATACCCTCGAAGCCCGCAAAATTGAAGAAGGCATCGTCATCAGCGAGATCGAATCGGACATGCCGTTGTCGACCGATCCGGAAAAAAATACCGCGGGCATTGCGGCGGCCGAAGTCCTGAAAATCCTGAACATCACGGGAGGCGTGGAGCTGAAAATCAAAAAAGGCATGCCCTCCGGCTCGGGGCTGGGCTCGAGTGCGGCTTCGGCGGCGGCGGCGGCGTTTGCCACCAACTACCTGTACGGCGATCAGCTGACGCGCGAAGAGTTGATTTTGCCCGCTACGCGTGCGGAAGCATTTGTGTCCGGGGCCTTCTTTGCCGACAACACCGCCCCGTGTTTGCTGGGTGGCGCTACCCTGACGCGCTCCTGCATGCCGCTGGACGTGACCAAGATCGGCTCCATCTCCAACCTCCTGATCGTGTTGGTGACGCCCGACATCGTGGTGCTGACCAAAGAGGCTCGCGACATTCTGCCGACGCAGGTCGACATGAAAGACTTTATCTACAACATGGCCAATTCGTGTCTGATCACCGCGGCTTTTGCCAAGGACGATTACGGCCTGTTTGCCCGCAGCCTGAACGACGCGATTGTGGAACCGGCCCGCTCCAAGCTGATCGCCGGCTACGACGACGTGAAAGCCAATGCCCTGCGCGCCGGGGCCGACGGCGTGGCCATTTCGGGTTCGGGGCCGACGGTTTTCGCCATTACCAACGATCCACGGAAAGTACGCTTCATTCAGGACGCCATGGTGCGCACCTTCCGGATGCACGGGGTTGAGTCGACGAGCGTCATCACAGAAGTCGATAACGACGGTACCCGGCTGGTAGACGAGGAGTCGTAATTTGTCGTCGAACCAGGGGCTTTGCTTCGGTGTTGCGAGCAACCCGGGGCGGAGTGAACTGTGCATCGGCAATCCATAGGATTTCCCGGATGCGGGGTATGATCCTGGGAAGAATCTGCGTCATAATTTGGATGGCTTGAGGAGGATGCTATCTTTGACGCGCTTATTCAAACCATTGCTCACCTTAAAGAATACATCGATGTTGAATGATCTGATAGGTTCTATTAAAGGACAACTGGCAGGACAACTGGCTCAACAAACCGGCCTCACGGCCGATAAAGCCGACGATGCCGCCGAACTCGCCAAAGACAACGTGATTTCGCAACTGGGCAGCCAGGCGAAGCAGGGGAATCTGGGCGGGTTGCTCGACTTGTTCAAGCAGGGCTCGGCTCCGGCCGGAAACCCCATTATCAATTCCATGATCGGCGGCTATGTGACCGATCTGGTCAGCAAACTGGGCGTTCCGCAGGGCATCGCGCAACAAGTCGCCAACTTTGCCATCCCGTTCATCATGAACCACGTGCTCGGCAAAACTCCCAACGGCGATCAGATGGACCAGGGTGCCCTGGGCAACCTGCTGGGCGGCGACCTGCTCAAAGGGGCGGCCGGGCAGATTCTGGGCGGCCTCGGTGGCAACAAAGGAGGAGGCAATCCTCTGGGCGGTCTGGGTGGTCTGTTCAAATAGACCAACGCCGCAAGGAAGCAGCCCTTGGGCGACCGCTCCTGTGAGATGTTGACTTTTTAGTTCTATCATTATACCCAAAAACCATCATTACTCATGTCTAAACCCGTCAGCGAAATCGAGGGCATTGGTCCGGCTATGGCAGAAAAGCTTGCGAAGGCCAACATCAAAACTGTGGAAGGTCTGCTGGACAAATGCGGATCGGCCAAAGGCCGTAAAGAAGTAGCCGAACTCAGCGGGATTGACGCAAAGAAATTGCTTGACTTTGCCAACATGGCTGACCTGTTCCGCATCAACGGCGTCGGCAAGCAGTTTGCCGAACTACTGAAAGCCGCCGGTGTGGATACCGTGAAGGAACTGGGCACCCGCAAACCCGAGAACCTCCACGCCAAACTGGTAGAAGTGAACGAACAGAAAAAGCTCGCCAAATCGGTGCCGGCGCTGAGCCGCGTGCAGGCCTTTGTGGAAGAAGCCAAGACCATGGACGCCATGGTGACGCACTGAGCCCTTGTTACTTTCTTTGTAAAAAGCACCGTCTGTCACGGTGCTTTTTTGCGTTAGAGGCGAGCTGAACCCCGGACGCGTTTCTGGTGTTTGGTTCGTGGAACACGAGCCCGAAAACTGCCCATATTCTTAGAATTGCGCGATTCCGCTTGTGGAACTCCTGAAATGGCCTTACCTTTGAAGAGTAAAACAAACCAAAACGAACCAAATTCCTTGGAAGATTCTCAACACCTCCCTTCGCAGAACGGACAGTCGGCCAATGGGCAAAGCAACGGTCAGGCGGATGGATTCGATGCCGATGAGAAAATCACGGACATCGTTCCGCTCTCCGGGTTATACGAAAACTGGTTTCTGGATTATGCCTCGTACGTAATCCTGGAGCGGGCCGTGCCGGGCATTGGCGACGGCATGAAACCCGTACAGCGCCGTATTCTGCACGCCATGAAGGAGATGGACGACGGGCGGTTCAACAAAGTGGCCAACGTCATCGGGCAAACCATGCAATACCACCCGCACGGTGATGCTTCGATTGGCGACGCCATTGTGAACCTGGGGCAGAAGGATTTGTTGATCGAAACCCAGGGAAACTGGGGGGATGTGCGGACCGGCGACAGCGCGGCGGCCCCCCGGTACATCGAAGCGCGCCTCTCCAAGTTTGCCCACGATGTGCTGTTCAGCCCCAAGATTACCGAATGGCAGGCCTCGTACGACGGACGGAAGCGCGAGCCGGTTTCGTTGCCCGCCAAGTTTCCGCTGCTGCTGGCCCAGGGGGTGGAAGGCATCGCGGTCGGCTTGTCGACCAAGATCATGCCGCACAACTTCTGCGAACTGTGCGAAGCCTCGATTCAGGTGCTGAAAGGCAAACCCACCGACGTGTTGCCCGACTTCCCGACCGGCGGCACCGTCGACGTCAGCCAGTACAACGGTGGTCAGAAGGGCGGGCGCATCCGGGTGCGTGCCCGGATCGAATCCTACGACCGCAAGACGCTCGTGATCCGCGACATTCCTTACGGCACCACCACCACCAACCTGATCGATTCCATCATCAAGGCCAACGACAAAGGAAAGATCAAAGTCAAGCGCGTGGTCGACAACACGGCGCAGGATGTGGAAATTCTCGTGTCGCTGGCGCCCGGCGTTTCGCCCGACGTCACCATCGACGCCCTCTACGCCTTCACCGATTGTGAAGTCTCCATTTCGCCCAACGCGTGCGTCATCGTCAACAACAAGCCGCAGTTTTTGTCGGTGAACGACATTCTGCGCATCAACGCCGACAACACCATGGAGCTGTTGCGGCGCGAACTGGAGATCCGACGCAGCGAACTGAAGGAGAAAATCCTGTTTGCCTCGCTCGAAAAGATCTTCATCGAAAACCGCATCTACCGGAAAATCGAAGAGTGCGAAACGTGGCCCGACGTGATCGCCACGATCGACAAAGGCCTGAAGCCCTATAAGAAGCAGTTCTACCGGGAAATTACCCAGGACGACATCGTGCGGCTGACTGAAATCCGCATCAAGCGCATCTCGAAATACGATTCGTTCAAAGCCGACGAGCTGATGCGCGACCTGCAGACTGAACTGGACGAAGTAGAAAACAACCTGGCCAACCTGCGCGACTTCACGATCCTGTTCTTCAAGCAATTGCTGAAAAAATACGGGGCGGGGCGCGAGCGCAAAACGGAGATCCGGCAGTTCGATACCATTCAGGCGGCCGTGGTGGCGGTCAACAACCAGAAGCTTTATGTGAACCGGAAGGAAGGGTTCGTGGGCTATGGCCTGAAAAAAGACGAATTTGTCTGCGACTGTTCCGACCTGGACGACATCATCGTGATGCGCAAGGACGGCACCATGCAGGTGAGCAAGGTGGCCGAAAAGACCTTCGTGGGCAAGGACATTCTGTACGTGGGTGTGTTCAAACGCAACGACGAACGCATGGTCTACAACATGGCCTACCTGGACGGGGGCACCGGCCGCACCATGGTGAAACGATTCCAGGTGCTGGGCGTGACGCGCGACCGGGAGTACAACCTGATCAGCGATGCCAAGGGCTCGCGCGTGACGTACCTGTCGGCCAATCCGAACGGCGAGGCGGAAATTGTTACCGCGTACCTGACGCAGGGCTCGACCGCCCGCAAGAAATCGTTTGAGTTCGACTTTGCGACCATCGACATCAAAAACCGGAACTCGCGCGGCAACCTGCTGACCAAGTATCCGGTGCGACGGCTGCAACTGAAACAGGCCGGTTCTTCGACCCTGGGCGGGCTGGAGATCTGGTACGACCCGACCGTAGGGCGACTCAATACCGAAGAGCGCGGCTACTACGTGGGCGAATTCGAAGGCGAAGACCGCATTCTGGTCGTTCACAAAGACGGCAGCTACGAACTGACGACCTACGAACTGACCAACCGCTACGAACCCGATAGTGTCGGTGTCCTGGAGAAATTCGAGCCGGAAGGGGTGGTAACGGCCGTGTATTACGAAGGCAAACAGAAAGCCTATTACGTGAAGCGGTTCAACATCGAGACGTCGTCGATCAACAAGCGGTTCCTCTTCCTGCCCGATTCGCGCGGCACGAAGCTCATCTTGGCCACCACCGACCAACAGGCGCAACTGGAGGTGACCTACAAGAAAGACAAAAAGTCGCCGGTGGAAACAACGCAGTACGATTTCGACATGCTGGTCGACGTCAAAGGCTGGAAGGCCCTGGGAAATCGCCTGACCAACTTCGATGTCAGCAAGGTCAAACTACTGGCGTCGGACCCCGAACAGGACATCGAGAAGGTGGTGGAGAACGGCCGCATCAAGAGCAAAAGTCAGCTCGGCATTTTCTGACGAAGCCGAAGTTCATAAAAAAAGCCCGCTGCACGCAGCGGGCTTTTTTATGAACAGCTCACCCTTATTCGACAACAAGCTTGCGGGTCGCCCGGCCTTGCGGTGTTTGTAACTCGAGGAGGTAAATCCCCGCCGGTACGGTGTGCAGAAGCAGCTGACTTTCGTGCGCCTGCAACGTGGTTTCCTGCATCAGCATGCCGGTAAGCGTAAAGAGCCGGACCCGGGCCTCGTGTGTGCCGGTCGGCAACGTGAGAGAAACCTGCCCGCGCGTCGGGTTGGGGTAAAGCCGCCAGGTGTCGGCAGCCAGCAGGGACGGGGCGGCCGTGGGGGTACCGTAGTAGTAACGGGTCCGGCTGTACAGAAACCACTGGTAGCCGTCCCAGTAATAGTAATTGATGTAGAGGAGGTTGCCCAGAGGGTTGTACAGGTATTCGTACCGCTCTTGTTCGACCCACTGGTAATCTGCAGCGCTCGTGGCGCGCAGCACCGGCGAGGAGGGAGACGCCGGGAGGTGCGCAGTCGTGGGGGTATCGGTGCTGAGGGCTGCGTAGACCATATAACTAGCAATCTGTCCGTCGGCCTGGTAAGTATACACCTCGCGGCTGTAGGGCACAAAAGAAGTCGTCGCATAATCCCAGCCGTAATAAAAGGTCTGCACCAGCAGTTGCCCGGTCGGCGCGTTAACCCACTCGTACTTCCATTGCCCGATCCACTCGCCGGTGGTGGTGTACCACGAGTAATCCGCCCAGGAGGTCAGGTACCCCCAGGCATCGTAGGTGATTTCATCTTTGTAGTAGTAATACCACTTGGACGTCATGGTGTCGAACAGCGAAGCCACGATCAGCGTCAGAGCACCTGCCTCGTTGTACGCATACTCCTCTTTGCTTTGTGGCATCCACCCCGCGAAATAGTCCCAGGAAGCGTAGGTCATTACGCTGACCAGCCCCCGGTCGTTGTATGCGTATGCGTACTGACTGTAGGGCGTCTCGCTGTAGTAGTCACTGTAGTAGATGGTCTCCAGCGTATCCTGCCCCAACGCGTTGGTGGTGTATTCCCATCGGTAGTAGGCATAGTCCAGCCATTCGCTGTCGTAGCTGTCCCAAAAGCTGTACTCTAGTAGGGTCAACTGGCCGGCGTCGTTGTAAGTGTAGTCGTACCGATAGTTGGGAGCCCACGCGGTGCCGTCCCAGTAGGAGTAGGTTTCGGTAGCGGTTTGCCCCAGTGCCGTGTAGGTGTACTCGTACCGGGTATAGCCGATCCACTGGTCATCGTAGCCGCTTCCGGTGTAGTAGGCATCCAGCGTTAAGCGCCCCCAGTCGTCGTAGTCGTACTCATATTTGTAGTAAGCCACCCATACCTCCGAATACGGGTCCCAATTGTAGAATTCATCCAGAATCAGGTAGCCCCGCGCATCGTAGGCGAAGATTTCTTTGGACGAAAGAACGCTGTCGGTCGAACTGTAGAACGAATAAGTCAGGGCACTGTCGGTGCGGGCGGCGGCCGCCAGGGCGTGGGTCGGGCGACTGTGTGTGTGCGGGAGCGTCGGTTGGGTACGCTGGGGGGTACGTCGCGTCTCCTGCGGATGCTGTAGTTTTTGTAAGATGGGTTTGGCGTGCGGCGATTCCGGGAGCAGCGCCAGGGTAGAAGCGGCAGAACGTTCGCCGTTAGGAGGGAGCGGCTGAACACGCGATTGTGCGACGATCGGGCGGGCGATGGTCAAGGCCAGCAAGATCACGGGTAAAAGTTTGTACATGGGTATGAATGAGGAGTGAGGTTAGACTAATGTTTAGCAACGACATGGTAATGGGGACTGAATTTCTGCAAAAGGTAGGAAGAAGCCCGGTGGACTCCAATACTGATTCTTAAGGATTTTTTGCTCCTGATTGGATAAGAGCGTGTTGGTTAGAGGGGAAGAACAAAAAAGCACTAAAAAAAGGCCTCACATAGGAGGCCTTTGGTGTAAAGTTGATCTTAGTTAAGAGGTTATTAGTCGATATATAGCTGATTTTTTGGAAAGTGAACCGTTATTCCACCACCACTTTCCGCGTGGCCCGTCCCTGCGGCGTTTGCAACTCGAGCAGGTAAATACCCGCTGCCAGGTTACGGAGCGCTAGCCGGTGCTGCTGCCCGGAAAACGCCTCGGTCTGCATCAGTTTCCCGGTCAGCGAGAAGAGGCGTACCTGTGCCTGCCGGATACCGTCGGGTAGCGAGATCGTCAGCACATCACGGGCGGGGTTGGGGTACGCTTGCCAGGTGTCAGCGGCGAGAAGAGAAGAAGAGGAGGTGACTTGATCGGAATAGTAGTAGTAGGTTTTGGTGTCGAGGGTCCAGGCATTGGCGGTTTCATTCCATACATGCTGAGAGGTTACGGACAAATTTCCCGAATCGTCCAGACTGTATTGATACTTTCTATCTTGCTTCCACGTCTCTGATGACTGATCCCAGAGGAAAACGGCGCTCAATCTTTGTGTGCCGTCGTCATCATAAGTAAAGCCTTGACCGAAACTTCCTATCCATTTCTGGTTCTCTGTATTCCACTGGTAGTAGTTGTAAGAAGTGCTTACGTTACCATGGACATCGTACGTAGCGTCGTAGCGATAAATACCCGTCCACTGCTGGGTAGATTGATCGAAAGAGTAAAACGCAGATAACAAAAGCTGATTCGAGGCATCGTACGAGAACTCTTGTTTTGTTTTGGGTTGCCATAGATTCAGTTCATCCCACTGATAAGTCTTCTTTGATGTATGATGACCTGATGCGTCGTACGTATGTTCAACCTTGGCATAGTGCTGCCAATATTCATGAGCGTTATCCCAAAAGTATTGAGTTGTGGCAAGTAGATTACCATTTTCATGGTGCGTATATTCTTCTTTCTGGTTCTTTTCCCATGTCTTTTTTTCTACATTCCAGGTGTAGGTCAAAGTAGCGGTAAGCACATCGTATTCATCGAAGTTATATTCTTTTTTGTCTTGAGAAGAGAATTCCCACACTTGGGTTTCCTGATTCCATTGATGAGAAGTGCTAAGAAGAAGATACCCGGATTCGTCATATGTATTCTCACCTTTGGTGGTCAGTAGCCACTTGTTCGTTGCTTCGTCCCATCTGGAAAAAATTCCTGATACCATATTTCCCTTCTCATCGTAGCTGTATTCGTTCTTAATTTCTCCCTTCCATTGCTGATGGGTATCACTCCAGGTGTAATAAGCATCTGATAGTCCTTCGCCTTGTGCACTATACGTGTTTTCATACTTACGCTCTCCCTTCCATTGCTCAGTAGCCGCATCCCACAGAGAATAAGCATATAAGGTTCGATTGCCCGCTGCATCGTATGCATATTCGTTTTTATGATTGCGTTGCCAGCGATGAAGCGCTTCGTCCCATTGGTAATTGGTAATCGTGGTTTGATTTCTCAGAGGCGTATACGTGTATACATTCTTCTGAGTAGAGATCGAGTCTACAGCAGAAGAGAAGAGATAAGTGACAATGCTATCAAGCTGAGATGCTGTTGATGCTAGAGGATGAGGTATGTTTGGCGCAGAAGTAGTCTGTAAAGCAGAAGGAAAATGCTCATTGTTCCAGGACAATGGGTGTGTCTCTCGTAAAAGAGATTTCTGAATGGTCTGAGTCTGGTTGAAGGGTTGAGCTTTTACTAATGAGGGAGCTAAAAAAATAGCGGTGAGGATAATATGTTTCATAAAAAACGGCTAGTGGTGAACGAAGTACTGATATAGCCGTCGAAAGTATAAAAAGAGAAGAGCGTAAATTAGGCGTTTCGTGAGGTATACCTTACCCTGTAATACCAAGCAATGAATGCCTTGCATCAAAGAAAAGGAGGACCTTAGTAGCTCTCCCTCTATCTCATTATCCTTCTCAAAACAATACTATTCCACCAGCACTTTCCGCGTGGCCCGTCCCTGTGGCGTTTGCAGCTCGAGCAGATAAATACCCGCTGCCAGGTTACGGAGCGCTAGCCGGTGCTGCTGCCCGGAAAACGCCTCGGTCTGCATCAGTTTCCCGGTCAGCGAGAAGAGGCGTACCTGTGCCTGCCGGATACCGTCGGGTAGCGAGATCGTCAGCACATCACGGGCGGGGTTGGGGTACGCTTGCCAGGTGTCAGCGGCGAGAAGAGAAGAAGAGGAGGTGACTTGGTCGGAATAGTAATAGTAGGTTTTGGTGTCGAGGGTCCAGGCATTGGCGGTTTCATTCCAAAGGTAATACTCCACAAGGATTCTGGTACCAAGCGCATTGTATACGGTCTTTTTCTTGCTTTGTCCTTTCCATTGTTGGTTGCTCAGATCCCAGTTGTACCAGGATTGCGAGATTAGTCGATGCGCCTCGTCATAGGCATACTCTACCATGCGTGAACCTTTCCACAGATTCGTGGATTCATCCCATTGAAAATCGGCAAAGGAAGTTAAATTGCTCTCCAGATCGTATGTATACTCGGTTTTGCTCAAGCCTGTCCATTCCCCATTTTTCCATTCGTATAATGCGTACAAAAGAGGTAAACCGGAGTCGGTAAACTCATCTACACGTTTTTGAGAGGCTAGCCATTGTTGCTGTTGCGCATCCCATTTGTAAGAAATCAAAGTGAGATTCCCATTCGGACCGTAGTCGTATTCACTTTTGAAAAGTATGTCCCATTGAACAGTTGTGGAGTTCCACCTGAAACGCGTCTCTGACAGCAATACACCTAATTCATCGTAGGTATATTCAGACTCGAGATCTGGTTGCCACTGAGTCTCCACTTTATGCCAGTCATACGAGGTGCTCAGGGTGAGGTCACCTGTAGTCGTGTACTTGTTTTCAGTTTTACGATTAATCACCCACTGCTCCGTTGATTCTTTCCATAAGAAGTAGACAAGCGTCTCATGCGTGCCGGTTTCGTCAAAGGTATACTCACATTTTCGATCGGGTATCCACATTTGTGTGAACAAAGACCATTGATAATCAATTTGAATCCGCTGTCTCTGGGCGTCAGCATATTCATAAGTAACCTTTGAAATACCTCGCCATGCCTTGGTATGTTCGTCGCCCTCATAGTAAGCTGACAATATTTTTCTGCCCGACGCATCATAAGCATCTTCGTATTTGTATACCCCTTCCCACTCCCTCGTAGAAGCGTTCCAATTGTAGCTGGCATCCAGAAGCGGACGGTTCGCTTCGTTGTAAAAATGCAGGAATCTTGTTCCTAACACCCATTGCTGGTTCTGCCAATAGTAAGTAATGGAAGTATCGCGCCGATTTACCTGATCGTGTGTACTGACACTTTTGCTAAGGGGAACAGAATCGTACAGTGATGAAAATCGAAAGATAACAGTGCTATCGGGTTCGGTATCAGAAGTGGCCTGTATTTGTGGCACCATTGAAAGAGACTCCGGAAACGACGAGGGGTTACGTTCTGCTTTGTGCCATGAATTCGTAGGTCGAGCGGCTTCTGGTAGTGGTTGAGCCGTAGCTAATCCGGCTAGAAGCGACAAAACAACTAGTGCATAAAATTTCATAAAGAATGGTTAATCAGAAGAAGATACGAGTACGTCCGCCACAGAAGCGTGCAGGCGGATGTGCGAACAGGGGCAAGTAATGTGAAAAATGCCTCGTAACAAAACGAAGTGAGAAAAATCCATGTTGCCCTTCGGTGTTATAAGAGGGAACGCATTGAAAGTAAAGGAGTTGAAATCTCAACACTCCGGCATGGCGACCGGGATGTTGATCGACAGGCCGCCTTCGGAGGTTTCTTTGTACTTGGTGTGCATGTCCTGCGCAGTGTCCCACATGGTTTTGACGATCACGTCGAAGGAGACGACGGCGTGGGTGGGATCGCCGGACAGCGCGAGGTGGCTGGCCGTAATGGCCTTGATGGCACCCATCGTGTTGCGCTCGATGCAGGGAATCTGAACCAGCCCGCCTGCCGGGTCGCAGGTCAGGCCCAGGTGATGCTCCATGGCGATTTCGGCGGCCATCAGCACCTGTTGCGGACTACCGCCTAATAGGGCGGTGAGGCCCCCGGCGGCCATTGCAGACGAGACCCCGATTTCGGCCTGGCAGCCGCCCACCGCCGCCGAGATGGTCGCATTGTTTTTGAAGATGCAGCCGATCTGTCCCGACGTCAGTAGGAAACGTACGATGTCGTCGTCCCCCCGAAAATCACAGAAGCAGCGGTAGTACATCAGCACCGCCGGCACGACGCCCGCCGCGCCGTTGGTTGGGGAGGTCACCACCCGCCCGAACGAGGCGTTCTCTTCGTTGACGGCCAGCGCAAAGCAACTGAGCCATTGGTTAACGTTACTGAAAGCGGTGCCGGTCTGTCGGACGGCGTCGATCCAGGCAGGAGGGGTCTCGGGAATCGGACCCTGCAGCAACTGGCTGCACAGCAGGCGCGCCCGGCGTTTTACGCGCAGCCCGCCGGGCAAAATGCCCTCTTGCCGGCAACCCCGTAACATGCAGGCCACCATCGTATCCCAGATCTTGAGCATGCGTTGTCGCACGTACGTGGCGTCGTGAAACGCCAGCTCATTTTGGTACACCACCTCGGCGATGGTGCCGCCCTGGCGGTCGGTGTGCGCAATCAGGTCCTGCCCCGAATCGATGGGGAACGGCAGCGTGACGTCGGTTTCGTCTGGTGTTTCCGCGTCGTGCTCCTGAGTGATGAATCCGCCTCCTACCGAATAATAGGTTTCCTCGACCGTAGTGCCGTGCGCCAGCGTCGCTGTAAACGTCAGCCCGTTGGGGTGAAAGGGCAGGGCATGTGACTGGAACACGAGGGCCTGCGCCGGATCGAAGGCGACGGGCGTACCGTTAACCAGAAGCTGTTTTTCCTGTTTGATGCGGGCAATCGTCGTGAAAATCTGGTCGGGCGGAAAGGTTTCCGGATCATGGCCTTCCAGGCCCATCATCACCGCCACGTCGGTGCCGTGGCCGACGCCGGTTTTGGAAAGGGAACCGAACAACGCTACGGACAGCGACGTAACCGACTGGTCGGCCAGCATGGCCGCAAAACGCGCCGCGGCTTTCCAGGGCCCCAGCGTATGTGAGCTGGAAGGGCCAATGCCGATTTTGTACAGGTCGAAGATGCTGAGCCGTGCCATATAAAAAAGTGCGTTGCCGGGCGTCGCAGCCCAGCGGCAAAGGTCACACCCAGACGGCGGACTTCCTAGCGGCGAAAGCGTACATGAAGAATCCTCATCAATCCGCTACGCCCCCGTTCACCAGGCGCTGGAAAAGACGTAGTGCAGTCCCGCCTCAACGCCGCCCCAGACCACATGCCGTTTGCTCATGTCGCCCCGGTAGCCGCTGGTCAGGTTTTTATAGAGCGATTCTTCCGCCTCGACCCACGCCTTCTCGCGCATTTCCAGCACGTTGCCGTTGGCCCGGATGTCCAGGGTAAGGTACAGGTCTTCCGTGAGGTTGAAGAAAGCGCCGAAGGCAATCACCCCCCCGAAATCGAACGTGTTGAACTGGTACTTGTCGTCGTTATCGGTGGAGGCGTAGGTTGCTTCGTAGGTCAGGAAGGGCGAGTTGGTGCCGCCGTCGAACGTGAAGCGCTCTTCGCCGCGGAGGAGAAACGAAAATTGCGGACCGATGTAAAAGTTAAACCCCACCGTGCGGTCGGGCGAGGAAGAAAAGCGAAACAGAATCGGGACATTCAGGTACTGGAGCTCGGTGGTGCGCTCACCGATGGCTACGTCCAGCTCTTCCACGTCGAAGGTCTGGCGGATGTTAGTCAGAATGGCCTGCCCAAACAGCCCCACCTCGTCGGAAAAATGGTACCCGACCGACAGCCCCACCGGCGCAAAGGCGTAAGAAGGCACCACCTCAAATTCCGGTGAATCGAACATCTGCTGGTCGAGCACCCAGGTGGTGTTGTAACTGCTGACCAAGCCTACGTGAAGACCTTGCTGTGCCAGGGCGGGGAAAGAACAACTCAAAAGTACGGCTAGGGTGGGTAGTATTTTCATGAGAAATAGGAAGGGAGGGGTACGGGCAGCAAAAGATGGTCATAAGTTGCCTTTTTGTCAACCTTTTTTTACACATCCCCCTTCCGATACCTGCCTGCGGCCGCACCTTTTTTCCTACGCCTCTGCCTTTTCGGAAGAGGGCTGAAGGGTAATCACCACCGACTTGGAGACGGGCTGATTGCTGTGCCGCGCCGACCGCGTATGGGGCACCAGCACATTGGCCTCGGGGAAGTAGGTCGCCACGCACCGCCGCGGAATGGGGTAAGGAACTACCAGAAAGCTGCGCGCTGCCCGCTCCACGCCGTCGTAGTGGCTGAACAGATCGATGCGGTCTTCTTTCTGCAACCCCAGTTCGGTCATATCGTCTTCGTGCATCAGTACCACCCGCCGGTCGTAGTGAATGCCCCGGTAGCGGTCGTGCAGGCCGTAAATGGTGGTGTTGTACTGGTCGTGGCTGCGGATGGTCATCATCAGAAACTCGTCCGCTTGCAGGTGATGTTCCGCCAGGGCATTGATCGTAAACAGCGCCTTCCCGCTCGTGGTTTTAAACTCCTGTTCCCGCGCACCGTTGGGCAGGTAAAAGCCGCCCGGTTGCCGCACGCGCCGGTTGTAGTCGTCGAAGCCGGGCACGGTCTGCTCAATCGCGTCGCGAATGCGGTCGTAGTTCACCGTCATCGCATCCCAGTCGACGGTGGTACGCGCGCCGAGGGTAGCTTTGGCCAGTTCGGCCACGATTTTCGGTTCGCTCAGCAAATGCTCCGAAATCGGATCTTTGCCGCCCTGCGTCTGGTGCACCACGCCTGTTGAGTTCTCGACCGTCAGGAATTGCTTGCCGCTCGCCTGCCGGTCGCGCTCCGTCCGGCCCAGACAAGGCAGAATCAGCGCCGTTTTGCCGTGCACGAGGTGGCTGCGGTTGAGCTTCGTCGAGACGTGCACGGTCATATCGCATTGTTCCAATGCCCTGGCGGTGTAGTCCGTGTCGGGGGTAGCGGAAAGGAAGTTGCCGCCCATGCCCATGAAGAATTTGGCTTTGCCTTCGGCCATGGCCTGGATCGAGTTCACCACGTCGTAGCCGTTCTCGGCCGGAGGATCGAACCCGAACACCTCCTTCAGTTTCTGACCGAACTCCGGCTTAAGTTTCTCCCAAATGCCCACCGTACGGTCGCCTTGCACGTTGCTGTGGCCGCGCACCGGGCAGGTGCCCGCGCCCGGTTTGCCGATGCTGCCTTTCATCAACAGCAGATTAACAATTTCGCGCACGTTGTCGACGCCGTTGCGGTGTTGGGTGACGCCCATCGCCCAGCAGATGATAATCTTCTGCCTGTGGGCCAGCAGGTCGGCCGCTTCCTCAATTTTCTCACGCGGAATGCTAGTCTGTGCAATCAGAGCGTCGAGGTCGTAGCGGTCCAGGTCGGCCACCAGCGCGTCGTAGCCCTGCGTCTTTTCCCGGATAAAGGCGTGGTCCAGCACGGTGCCGGGGGCCGCCGCTTCCCGCACCAGCAGCAGTTTCATCAGGGCTTTCAGTAGTGCTACATCGCCGTTGACGCGCACTTGCAGGAAAATATCGGTCAGCGTGGTACCCGGCCCGAGCGATTCCCACGGATGTTGCGGGTGTTTGAAGGCCAGCAGCCCCGTTTCGGGGAGCGGGTTGACCGCGATGATGCGACAGCCGTTGCGCTTGGCGATTTGCAGCGCGGTCAGCATGCGCGGATGGTTGGTGCCGGGGTTCTGCCCCATGATCATGATCACCTCGGCCTCGTAAAAGTCTTCCAGCTTCACGGAGCCTTTGCCGATGCCCACCGTTTCGGCCAGCCCGAAGCTGGTGGATTCGTGGCACATGTTGGAGCAGTCGGGCAGGTTGTTGGTGCCGAACTGCCGCACGAACAACTGGTAGAGAAACGCCGCCTCGTTCGAGGTCCGTCCCGAGGTGTAAAAGATCGCTTCGTCGGGCGAGGCAAGGCGGTTGAGGTGCTCGGCCATCAGCCGGAAGGCGTCGGCCCAGGCAATGGATTCATAGTGGGTCGCGCCTTCGCGCAAAACCATCGGCTCGGTAATGCGGCCGCTTTTCCCGATCTCGTAATCCGACCACGTCGCCAGTTCGGCTACCGAATGGTGCCGGAAAAACGCCGGATCGACACGCGTGGTGGTGGCCTCTTCGGCGACGGCCTTGGCCCCGTTCTCGCAGAATTCTACCACCGAGCGGTGGTCGTCCGGGTCGGGCCAGGCGCATCCCGGGCAATCGAACCCGTCGAACTGGTTGATCTGCGTCATCAGTTTGGTGCCTTCCACAACCCCGACTTCGCCGTAGACGTGCTTGGCCGAGTTCAGAATGGCGGGAATACCCGACGCGACTTTGGTGCGGTGGGTCAGGATGACTTTAGCGTGTTGGTCAGCGCTTGAGGTCGACATAGGAGAGGGAGGATTGAAAATTTCAGATTACAAATTGGCTAATGGCCTGATATGCTGATCGTCTCATGCAACCGTTTCTCGCAGCACTACACGCGCTTCGCCAGTGTATACGTTAAACCGCTGGTCGCGCACAAAGCCGAGCAACGTAAGGCCGTACTGCCGCGCCAGTGCCACGGCCAGGCTCGACGGAGCACCCACCGCCGCCACCAGAGGAATGCCCGCCCGGATGGCCTTTTGCACCAGTTCGAAACTAACGCGACCGCTGAGCAGCACGAACGAAGTACGCAGAGGCTGTTGATTTTCAGCGACGTAGCTGCCGATCAGTTTATCGAGCGCGTTGTGACGCCCGACGTCCTCACGCCAGCGCAGCAGCGTTCCCGCACTGTCGAACAGCCCCGCCGCGTGCAGGCCGCCGGTGTGTTCAAAGACCAGTTGGGCTCGGCGGAGGAGCGCCGGTGCCCGGTGGATGGCCTCTTCGGCGACGGAAAAATCGGTCGGGAGGGGGCGCGGGCACGCGACGGCCAGCGCTTCGATCGACGCCTTGCCGCACACGCCGCAGCTGGATGAGGTGTAAAAATGCCGTTGGAGTCGCGCCAGGTCGAGCACGACCGACGGAGCCAGTTCGACCCGCACCACGTTGTCGCGCTCTTCGGGGTGTTGTACCTGTGTGCAGTACCGGAGGCTGTGTACCTGATCGTACGTCTGAATGATGTCTTCCGCGAACAGAAAGCCGAGGGCCAGTTCAAAATCGTGGCCGGGGGTGCGCATCGTAACCGAAAGGCGGTGCTGTTGCCGGTCTTCCCAGGGACCGTGGCCGAGGCGGATTTCCAGCGGCTCTTCTACCGCCAGCAGATCGACTTCTTCCGACGGGTGGGTGCCAATGCGAAGAATGGGAGTAGGGTGTACGCTCGTTGTCATCAAAAAAGTGTTCGGTGGTCAGATCGGTGGTCCGGGCAAGGCGGCACCGATCCTTCACGTAAAGTAACTCTTTTTGACACAAGAAGTTTACACCTCATCCATCCACACGTCGCTCTTCACCCTCATCCGCCCTCGGCGCTCTGCCGCTTATTCGTTCCGCAGGACCTGTACCGGATTGACGGTTGCGGCGCGGGTCGCCTGCCAGCCGACGGTCAGCAGCGCGATGAGCAATGCCAGTACCCCGGCCGCGGCAAACAGCCACAGCGGCACGTCGATGCGGTACGCGAAGTTGTCGAGCCAGCGTTGCATCAGGTACCAGGCGGCGGGCCAGGCCAGCAGGTTGGCGACGAGCACCAGCCCCACCATCTCGCGGGAGAGGAGTTGCACCAGGCCCGGTACGGACGCGCCGAGCACTTTGCGGACCCCGATTTCCTTGAGGCGACGGGCCGTGCTGAACGCGGTGAGGCCGAACAGTCCCAGGCAGGCGATGAAGATGGCGATGCCGGCAAACAGCAGGAACAGTTGCCCCTGTGCCTGTTCGGTGCGGTAAAGGTTGTCGAAATTTTCGTCGAGGAAGTGGTATTCGAACGGGCGCTCGGGCAGGAACTGATGCCACGTTTGTTCCAGATGGGCGACCCCGGCCTCCAGATCGCCGCCCGTCAGCTTGACCGACAGAGCATTGTAGTAGTTCCGGCTCATGTGCATGACCAGGGGCACGATGGGCTCGTGCAGCGACTCGAAGTGGAAGTCTTTCACCACGCCGATGATCTTACCGGCCTGTCCGCCGTAGACAAACTCCTGGTCGATGGCCTGTTGAGGATCGTTCCAGCCGATCATGCGAATGGCCGATTCGTTCAGGATAAACGCCAGCGAATCGTCGGTGCCCACCTCGCGCGAGAAGTTGCGCCCGGCCGCCAGTTCCATCTGGTAGGTCGGAATAAAGTCGTGGTCGACGCGCAGGTTTTTGATGACCGTAGACGTCGAGATCAGGCTGTCGCCCTGCCGCACCTGCGAGCCCTGCGAGTCGAGCAGCCGGCCCGAGGGTGTGCGCGAGGAGCGGCCCACGTGCTGGACGCCGGCGTTGCGCAGCGCTTCCTGGCGGAACGACAGGTAGGCATCGTTCAACTCGTCGTGGTAAGGCAGAAGCACGATCTGGTCTTTGCTGAAGCCCAGCGCCTGACTGCGGACGTAGTGGATCTGCTGGTAGACCACGCCGGTGCAAATAACCAGCAGAATGGAGATGGCAAACTGGGTGACGACCAGCACCTTGCGCAGGGGGGCGCTGCCGGTTGCCGACTGGTCGATCTTGCCTTTCAGGGCACGAATGGGCTGGAAGGCCGCCAGCACCAGCGCCGGGTAGAAGCCCGCCGCCAGACCGGTCAGCAACGTGCCGCCCCCCAGCAGCAGCCAGATCGTCGGATTGGTGAGCGGACTCAGCGCCAGCGTTTTGTCGGTAAACTGTTCCAGCCACGGCAGCGCGAGGGTTGCCAGGACCAGCGCCAGCCCCGCCGACACCACGGCCAGCAGCACCGCCTCGGTCAGGAACTGCCCGCGCAGGTGTTCGCGCGTCGCGCCGACCACTTTTCGCACCCCGACCTCTTTCGAGCGGGTGGCCGAGCGGGCGGTCGACAGGTTGGTAAAGTTGATGACGGCAATGGCCAGCAGGAACAGCGCAATCAGCCCCAGTCCGTACACGTTGCGGATGTTGCCGTTCGCCTCGATTTCCGAATCGAGCTGCGAGTGGAGGTGAATGGCGCGGAGCGGTTGCAGGTAGAGGTGCGTCCAGGTAGACGGCGGCCGGTAGTTCGGGTCGTTGGTGGTCTGGCCCATGTGTTTGTCCAGAAACGCCGGTAATTCTGCCTCCAGGCTCATCGCCGGGTAACCTTCCTGAAACAGGAGGTACGTTGCAAACGAGTTGTTGCCCCAGTTGGTCCGCAGGCCTTCCCGGCCGTATACTTCATCGCTTTCCAGCGTTTTGAACGAGATCAAGAGGTTGGGGTGAAGGTGCGACTGGCGGGGAAAATCCTCAAACACACCGGTTACGCGTACGTCGAACTGGTTGTCGGCCCGCAACAGTTGCCCGATGGGGTCGGCGTTGCCGAAATAGCGTTCGGCCGTCGAGCGACTGAGCATTACGGTCGCAGGCTCGCTCAGGGCCGTGGCCGGGTTGCCCTGCACCACCGGAATGGTAAAGACGTCGAACACGTTCTCTTCCGCAAAAAAGACATCATCCTCGTTGAACGCCCGCGGCGCACTGCCGTCCTGGGTAGGAATGGAAAACAGACTGGAGGTTTCCAGCAGGCGCGTGGCGTGCTCCACACCCGCAAAATCTTCTTCCAGCAGCGGCCCGAACGGGGGCGCCACGTGGCCCAGGTGCAGGCTTACGGTGCCGTCGGGCGAGAGGAAGTCGCGCGTGACGCGGTAAATCCGGTCGGCTTTGGCGTGCTGTCGGTCGTAGCCCAGTTCATCCTGGATAAAGAGGCCGATCAGCAGACAGCAGGCCAGCCCTACGGCCAGCCCCAATGCATTGATGAGCGTGTAGCTCTTGTGGCGTAGCAGGTTCCGAAACGAGGTGATAAGGTAGTTGCGTAACATACAGGTAGGGAGAAAATAAGGGTAACTACCGCCATAAGATGCAGCTTTTCCGGCCCCGGTTGCACCCGAAAACGACCAGCGGAGAAATAACCGGATAAATGGAAGCATCCCCTGCCTGGCGTCATCAGCTTTTTGCAACAGCAGCGGCTTTGTCGCCGTTTGTACTCATCAGTAGGGGTGGAATCTTACCTTTGCGCTGAGCATCAATCTATTGTAGAACCCTATTTGCTGATCATGCAGGAAACCCTAGAACGGATCTATTTTAACAATTCAGTACAAGCCTACCTCATTGCGGCCGCCATTATCCTGATCGGGATGATTGTGGTGAAGGCCTTCAAAGACATCGTCTACAAACGCCTGAAAAAGTTATCGGCCGCGACCGACAGCAACATCGACGACTACGTGATCGAGAGCATCGGGAAGTTCGGAATTCCTATTCTTTACTTTCTGGTGATCTACATCGGCCTGCGCACGCTCACGTTCTCGGCGCGTGTGACGCGCATCATCGAAGTGGCCACAACGGTGGTGATCACGTTTTTTGCCATTCGGTTCATCGCCACGACCATTCTACTCCTGCTGAGAACCTACGTGCGGAAACAGGAAAACGGGGAGGAGAAAGTCAAACAGCTGGGCGGCATCATCTTCATCGTAAACGTCGTGGTCTGGGGCATTGGGCTGCTGTTTCTGCTGGATAACATCGGCTTTGACGTAACGGCCATGATTGCGGGCCTGGGCATCGGCGGGATTGCCATTGCGCTGGCGGCGCAGAACATCCTGGGCGATTTGTTCAACTACTTTGTGATCTTTTTCGACCGTCCGTTCGAGATCGGCGACTTCATCATCATCGACAACAAAATGGGCTCGGTCGAGTACATCGGCCTGAAAACCACGCGCGTCAAGAGTCTGTCGGGCGAGCAGTTGGTGTTCTCCAACAGCGACCTGACGTCGTCGCGCATCCACAACTACAAGCGCATGCAGCGCCGGCGGATCGTGTTTCAGGTAACGGTGATTTACCAGACGTCGCTGGAGCAGCTCAAGGAAATTCCGAAGGTGTTGCGCGCTGCCGTCGAAGCGCAGGAAAACGTACTGTTCGACCGCGCGCACTTTGCGTCGTACGGCGATTCCAGCCTCAACTTCGAAATCGTCTACAACGTACTGACGGGCGATTACAACCAGTACATGGACATTCAGCAGGCGATCAACCTGCGCATTTTTGAAGAGTTTCAACGCCTGGGCGTCGAGTTTGCGTATCCGACCCGCACGCTCTACCTGGCCGGGCAGACGGAAGAAAATCCGCTGGCGCCCAAGTTTCAGTAGCGCTAACCTCGTTCGGATTGTATTCAAAGCTGTCGCTCGTTCGAGCGACAGCTTTTTTTATGTCAAGGTGGAAATCCACCAAACGCTCCCCGATCAGGGCGGTGGTACGCAGGGAGGAGCGATACCAACACGTGCGCATACCTATTTTTAGGTATTGTATCTTCCCCGGGGTTTCGCGTTCTTGTCGGCCTAACGAGCTGACTGACTGAAGTTTACTCGTGAAGAGAGAGGAACACAGGGCTTTTCCACAGGCCCGTCTACATTTTTAAGGGACCACACTTCGGCCGTGTAGGGCAAGGGGACTGCAGAGTAGCCACGAGGCGGAGCCAGGTGTTTTTACGTGTTTCGCACAGTCTGCATCTGAAGACAGTGCGAAGCCCTACCGCTCTGTCACTTGCTCGACTTCGCTTGTCCATACCACTGATCGACTTCCGCCATGCGTACAATGCTGCATTGCTCACGTGTTTTGTTGTGGGGAGTTATGGGGCTGCTGGTCGGGGTAGGCGGCGGGGCCAGAAGCGCAAGAGCGCAACCTCCCACCCCCGAATCGCTACGCACCCCGCTGGGGCAGACCCAGCAACCGTCCCTGCAAGCACAGCGGTGCCTGGCGCTTTGCGAGTACCACCACTACAATTCGGCCCCGGACTCGTGCCGCTGGTACGCAGCACAGGCCCTGCGGAGCGTACCCGCCCGTTCCGTGCAGGCGGCCTGGGCACAGACCTGGCTGGCGAGTGCGTGGCTGCGCGAGAAGCAGTTCGATTCGGCGGCGTACTACCTGGAGGCGGCAGCACAGGGCTTTCGTCACCACAAATTGCCGGAGGGCATCGCGCGGGTGCTGACCGAACAGGCGGCGTTGCAAAGCGCGCAAGACCAAGTGCCGGCGGCCCGCCAACGCTACCAGGAAGCCCTGGCGTACTGCCGGCAACACGAGCTGCCCACGGCCGAGGCCGATGTGCTGCGGGCCTACAGCTTTATGGCCATGCGCGAGCAGCAGCTGGATTCGGCCGCGCTGTACAACCAAACGGCCGAGGCCTTGTACCGGCGAACCGAGCATCGCCGGGGATTGGCGCATGTCGTGTGGATGCACGGCTTGCTGGCGCAGCGGCGTGCCGACTATGCCGAGGCCCGCGTGTGGCTGGACAGTGCTCTGGCGCTGGCCGACGGGGCCGCATGTTTTCGGTTGGGGACAGAGTGCTACACGACGCTGGCCAATGTACAGGTAGAAAGTGGCGATTACGTGGCAGCACTCGCTACGCTGTTGCGGACGGCCGAGCGGCACCGGCAGGTGGGCCATACCGAAGGCATGGGGCAGGCCTATCTGGGCATGGGCAACGTGCACTACTACCGTGACGAATATCCGTTGGCGCGGCGGTATTACCTCCGGGCCCTGGAAGCCTTCGAAGCCACCCGGTTGCTGGACGGGCTGGCCCGCGGCTACGGAAACCTGGCGGCCGTTCAACGCCTGGAAGGAGACATTGAAGGGGCATTGCGCAGCCACGAAAGGTCGTTGCAGTACCGCGAAGCCTTGGGCAATCAGGCGATGATCGCGCACGCACACACCAACCTGGCCAATCTGTACCTGGACGAACGGGAAGACCTGGCGAAAGCCCGGCACCACCTGGAGCTGGCGGAACCCATCGTCGAGGCACGGCAAAATGCGTACGACCGGGCGTACCTGTGGCTGGTGTTCAGTCAGTTGTTCCTTAAAGAAGGTAAGATAACGGCGGCCTTGCAGCGCGCCCACGACGTGTTGTCGCTGGCGCACGGAAACGGAATTCCGGAGCTGGAGCTGGAAACGTACGTCCATCTGCAAAACCTGTTTGCGCAACGACACCAGTTCGACTCAGCCTATCATTACTTGGTGCAAGCGTCGACCTTGCGCGATACGCTGCTGAGCGAAGAAAATAGCGTCCGCATTGCCGAGCTGGAGACCCGCTACCAAACCCGACAGAAGGACGACAGTTTGCAGTTCGCCCGCCAGAGCGTCACGCTGTTGGGGGCCGAAGCCGAAGTCCGCGAAGCACGTCTGTTCCGGCAGCGGTGGCTGAGCATTTCCGCCCTGGCCCTGGTAGCCCTGTTGGGCGGGTGGGTCTATACCCTGGCGCAAACCCGCAGGCAACTGCAGCAACAACGCGAAGCGCTTGCCACCACCAACCGGCAACTGGACCGGGCCAATGGTCAGCTACAGGAGCGCAACCAGCAGCTCGACGCGACCAACGCACAGCTGCAATGCACCGTTCAGCACCTGGATGAGGCCAACCGACAGTTGCAGGAAAGCAACCAGACGCTGGCGCAGCAGAAAATCCAGATCGAAACGCTGATGCGGGAGCAGAGCCATCGCCTGAAAAATCACCTGAGTGCCGTGGCCGGTCTGTTGACACTCCAGTCGCATTCGCTCGTTGATCCGTCGGCGCGGCAGGCCCTGGAAGAGAGCCACGCGCGCGTAGAGGCCATCATGCTGGTGCAGCAGATGTTGTACGGCAAAGACCTGACCCACCTGCCGGTCGACGTGTACCTGACCGAGCTCATCCGGACCATTCTGCGGATGTACGGCTTCTGCGAGCAACTGGCCCGTCTCCACATCGCGCCTTTGCGGTTACCCGCCGACCAGGTGTTGCACCTCGGGCTGCTTGTGAACGAATTGGTGACCAACGCCGCAAAATACGCCCTGCCCACCGTCCGCGACCCCGCCCTGGACGTAGGGCTGCAACCCGAGTCGGCAGCGCAGTTGCGCCTCTGGGTGAGCGACAATGGCCCCGGCTTTGTACCCGACACCACAGCAACGGCTTCGTTCGGGTTGCGGCTGGTAGCGCTGCAAACACGGCAGTTGGAAGGTCAAGCACGTTGGAGCAACGGGCAGGGCATGTGTTTTACGCTGGAATTTCCGCACGAAACCCTGGAGGGAGGTGCTGCCCTCTGATCATACCACAACCGCAACCTGATGGGGCAATTCTCCACCTTATTACTGAGCCTACTGATGTTGGGCCGAGTAGCACAACCCGCTGTCCTTGATAGCCTTACGCAAGAAGTACAGAACAGCCCAACAGTGGCGCAGCAGATCGACGCGCTCTTTTCCCTGACGGAAGCGCAACTCAGAAGGGCTCCTTTGTCAGAGGCTTTGACGTCGGCACGACAGGCCGTTCGGTTAAGTAGGGAGGCGGATGATCGTGAAAGGTTGGGAGAAGCCTGTGTGTGGGTCGGCGAAGTGTATTACCGGCTGTCGCAGCACGATTCGGTCGCGTTTTACCTTGACGAGAGCAAAAGGTGGCCGGCCCAGGCAACTACCCAGGTCCGGCGTATGCTGGTGGAAGGAAGACTGGCCAACGTCACCGGCCGGCAGCAAGAGGCGGCTCACCGGTTCGCGCAGGCTCTGGCACGCGCCGCTACGCTGTCCGACGTAGGGTTGCTCAGCCTGGCTTACTTGGAACAGGGCCTCTTTCTTACGGAGCGGGGGCAGTTGGATGCAGCCCGGAGCACGCTGGCTTTGCACGATTCACTGCTCGCGGAAACGGACGATCCGTACGGGCAGACGGCCAACCTATACCTGCATGGCGTCTATTGGGTAAACTCGTCACAATACGATTCGGCCACTACGGTGCTGACCCAAACGGTGCGACAGGCCGAAAAATTTGCGTATACGCGTCTAAAAGCTGATGCCCTCAACCGACTCGCCCAACTGTACCGCCATCGTGGGGAGTATGACCAGTCCCTGACGCTGCTGATGCAGTCGCTACAGATCTACGAGGGGTTGCAAGAGTCCAGCGGCGTGGCCAATGCCTACCTCAACATAGGCTCCGTCTATAGCTATACCCAACGGTACGCATCCGCCATTAACCACTTTCAGCAGGCGTACGCTGCCTTCCAGGCCATGCAAGACGTCAAAGGCCAGGCGCGGGTGCTCAACAACCTGGGGGTCGCCTTCGACTACCAAGGCCTGCCCGACAGTGCCCTGGCCTACTACGAGCGGGCACTTGTTTTTAAAGAACAGGCCGGAGATCGGATAGGAGCTGCCAACACGCGGTTCAACATCGGAGCGATTTACCTCGAACAAAAGTCGGATTACGGGAAAGCCGCCCGCTATCTGGAAGACGCGCACCAGATTTTTTTGCAGGAGGGCAGTCCGTACGATCGCGTCTACTCCTTTCAGGCGCTCGGGCGCCTTCGCTTTTTCCAACAACGGTTTGCCGACGCCTTAGCATGGCAGCACCGCGCCTGGCGTCTGGCCGAAGAAATCGGCGCCAAGCGTCAGATCTGGAAAATGCACGACCAACTGGCCGCAACCTACAAGGCGCAGCAGCGGTTCGACTCCGCCTACTGGCACATGGAACAAGTGGCCAACTGGACCGATACCCTGTTGCGGGAAGAAAACAGCGAACAAGTGGCCGAACTGGAGACGCGCTACCGTACCCAGCAGAAAGACGACAGCCTACAACTCTCTCGACAGAAAGTCACCCTGTTGGCGGCTGAAGCCGAGGCGCGGGAAGCTACGCTGTCGTGGCAGCGGTGGCTGAGCGGACTAGCGCTGGCGGTTGCGCTTCTGCTGGGAGCACTGCTGGCCTTGTTGGTACAGGCTTGGCGAAGGCAGCAACAGCACGAAGCCGAACTGGCACAAACCAACCGCTCGTTGCAGGAAAGTAACCAGGAACTGGCACGACAGAAATCGCGGATTGAGAATTTGATGCGGGAGCAAAGCCACCGCCTGAAAAATCACCTGAGTGCCGTGGCCGGTCTGCTGACGCTGCAGTCACATACGTTGGTCGACCCTTCAGCCCGTCAAGCTTTGCAGGAGAGCCACGCGCGTGTAGAAGCCATTGTGCTGGTGCAGCAGATGTTGTACGGCAAAGACCTGACCCACCTGCCGGTTGATGTGTACCTGACCGAACTGGTCCACCACATTCTGCGCACGTACGGCTTGTCCGAACAGGTCGCCCGCTTGGTGGTTATGCCGACCCGCCTTCCGGCCGATCAGGTGCTTTCCGTAGGACTGATTGTGAATGAGTTGGTGACCAACGCCGCGAAGCATGCGTTCTCGGAGGTCCGTGACCCCGCCCTGGAAGTAGGCCTGCAACCCGAGTCGGCCGCACAGTTGCGCCTCTGGGTGCGGGACAACGGCCCCGGCTTTGTACCTGAGGGAACCGAGCCGGCGTCCTTTGGACTGCGTCTGGTACAACTGCAAACGCAGCAGTTGGAGGGCCAATCACGTTGGACTAATGGGCAGGGAACTTGTTTTACGCTGGAATTTCCGCAGTACGGGTAGGGCAGGGGCAGTGTGGAAAAGGACCTGGTGAACCGCCGACAATCGCGTTCCGGAGCCGAACCGAAATGGCCTCAATGGCCTGTTTCGGCACCGTCGTCGGCTACGGTCGTCAGCCGGCAGACCGAATCCATAAAGGCCTTGCGGTAGGTTTCGCCGATGATGACCGGATTGGCATTGACCCACACGTAGGTCCGGTTGAACTTGGTGACGTGCTTCAGATTAACGACGCAGGACCGATTGATGCGTACCAGGTCGGGGTGCGGAAACTGCTGCTGGAACTTTACCAGATTCAGGCTCAGCGTGTAGGGAAACTTCGCCTCCTGTACGTGGATGAACAACAATCCGTTTTGGGTTTCGATCCGCTCGATGTCGTCCACCCCCACGCGGTAATATACTCCCTTGTCGCTCACGTAAAACGCTTGTCGGGTTGCCACCGGAAAGGCGGGTGTGGCCTCGGGGACGGGTTTCGGTTGGGGCGGGGACGGCGCCTGGGTGGCCGCTTCGGTAATACGCCCGGAATACTGGCGGATGGCTTTCTCGATTTCCAGCTTGACCTGCTGCGTGAGATACGGTTTGTAGAGAAATGCTTCGGGGCGGGTCTGCGCAATGACGTCGAGCGCGTCCACTTCGCGCGTGCCGGTGAGGTAGATAATGGGCAGGTCGCAGGACGACCGCAGTTGCCGGGCCGTTTCGATCCCGTCCATCCGCCGTCCGGTTCGGTCCAGTTCTATGTCCAGAATCACCACGTCGGGCGTATGCTGACGCACGTACGTCAGTGCCTCTTCCCCGCTGTGGAGCAGCGCCATCACCTCGTAATCCATGCTCCGCAGGTGCAACCCCAACTGCTCGGCCTGCATAACGTCATCTTCTACAACCAGAATGCGTACTTTTTTCATAAGCGGGAACGTTTCGCAGGGCCTGCATGGCGGAGGACGGAACCTGAATATAAAAAGAGAACGTGAATTTTTACGGTCGCTTCCCGCCAACGCATCGCTTTTTCCCGGTAGCCTTGCCTTCCCGCTGTTGTAACAGATAACCGACCACGAACGACACAGGAGTCCGTCAGATCAGGTGCTTCTTCGAGGCCCACCGGATCACGGCGTTGATGTTGGGCAGTTGCGTCTTCTTCAGAATATTCTTCCGGTGCGTGTGGACCGTGTGCACACTCAGGTTCAGCTCCTGGGCAATCTGTTTGCTGCTCAGGCCGCTGGCTACCAGCCGAACCACCTCCTGCTCGCGGTCCGTCATGGGCGAAGCGTTCAGGTCGACAACGCGTGGCGTTTCGGTGGGTTTGAGGCGTGAAGCATCCGACGTGCTCTTAAAAGGGGCGTACGAAAAGGCGAGAGGCAACATAAGCAACGGCAAGAAAGAATGAGAGAAAAATAAGTTAAACAGTTTCGCTTCTATCGGGCATACTTGTAATAAATGTGTGATGGAAAATCTATAAAATGCCTGACAATCACAATGTTGTTCCCGCAAATGGGGGTATTTTTCCTACAAAGAGGTTCCGTTGTTCTGTAACACTTCGTACCATGTTTGTTGCGTCTGAACCGGCGCGTTCCAGACCTGAGCACGTAAAACGCAATCCGAGGACGGGCGCAAAAAACAAAGCGGTCCGCTGCATGCAGCGGACCGCTTTATCAGGAAATGAGTTGACGCAAACGGATTATTGCTTGATGGCACGCAGGGTAAAGACCTGTTCGTGCGTGGTCGCCCGAATCACGTAGATGCCCGCGGGTTGACCACGCAGGTCGATTTCCAGGCCGGAGGCCTGGCGTTGCACAGGCACGTGGGAAAGCACGCGTCCCTCCAGCGTAGCGACCTGCACCTGCGCCTGATCCAAATCTACCTCCGTAGAAAACAGCGTAAATTGACCCTGCGTAGGATTGGGGTAGATTTCGAGGGCAGCAGCGCGTGTGGCTGAGGCCTGCCGGGTATCGCTACAGTTGGTAGCGGCACTCCCCATGCCCGAGGCGGCTTCGCCCGTGTTGGTAATGAACAACTTGTCGAAGTTGGTGTGAAACTCCCTGAATTCGAAGTCGATGGTGTTGGTGCCACTCATCAGCTCCTCACCGCTGAACGGCACGTCGGCCCATTGGTACGCATCGCCCACGGGTAAGTCCCAGCGTTGCCAGGCGCCGTCGTTCAGACGAATCCAGAAGGAATTCCGGTTGTTGGAGATGGCGCGGAAACGGGCCGAGATGGTGTAATGGTCGGTTTGTGGCGCCTCAAAAGCAAAGCGGATGCGATCCGACATCATGTCGGTCGGGCTGAAATGGCTGGTAGACGAGTAGGCGTATGCGCCGTGCGACGCCAGCGTGCTGCCGTTGGTCTGCCAGTTGGTGCCCACCTCAGCACACTCGGCCTCCAGGTAGGCCGTGAAGTCGACCCTGCAGTTGGTCGCTTCAGGCCCCAGGTCGGTGGGGAGGGATCCGTCGGTCACGACGAGCTTGTCGAAGTTGGTATGGGCTTCGCGGTACTCTACATCAATGTGGTTGGTGCCGCTCATCAGTTCCGCACCGCTGAAGGGCAGGGTCGCCCATTGGTAGGGAGAGCCCACGGGCAGATCCCACCGTTGCCAGGCACCGCCGTTGAGCCGGACCCAGAACGAATTTCGGTTGGGCCCCAGCGCACGAAACCGGGCCGCCACGGTGTAGTGGTCGGTTTGTGGCGCCTCGAACGTGAAGCGGATGCGGTCGCTGGCCTGGCCAGTGGGGCTGTAGTTGCTGGACGACGCGTAGGCATACTGCCCATGAGAGGTCAGCGTACTGGTACTGGTGGTCCAGTGGGCTCCTACCTCTGCGCATTCGGCTTCGAACGACAGCCTGACGTCAGTGGACGTTGCGTCGTAGTAGACCAAGCCACTGAAAGGGTGGGTGCCATCGGCGATCTGAAAATCGTGCAGTCGTTGGAATCCCGAACCGTCTGTCATCAGGCGGAAGAGCGTACCGTAATCATCGGACCCTTCTTGCTGGGTTGTGCCGTACAGGTACCCGTCCTCACCCAGGAGGAGACTCCCCACCGGCGCGCCGCCACTGACGGTCGAAAAGTCGTAGAGCTTCTGGAAGCCACTGCCGTCGAGGTGAATGCTGAACAACGTGCCCAACCCGTGCGTACCTCCCTGGTGTGTCATGCCATAGAGTAGGCCCCCGCTGCCCTCGACCAACCCACCGATGGGGCCATCGCCGTCGCTGGTATTGAAATGGTGAAGCACCTCGGGCATGCTACCGTCCTTGGCTACTTTTACGATGGTGCCCTTGTCTTCTTCGTAATTACTGCCGTTATAAAAATCACCGCCGAAGTTTGTCATCATGTACAGAAACCCGTCGCTGCCCTCAATTAACTCATGCGGTTCAAAACCCTGTGGAATATCATAGTAACCATCCTCGTTCAGAGAGTAGCTAAACGTCAGGATTTCTTCGGTCGAGCTGCCGGCTACCGGTGCTTTCACAACACTTGCATTGTCTCCATAAATGAAGTCAACAAACCCACCGTTCGAGAAATATAGGAAACCGTCGGAGCCCAGAATCAGGCCGGACCAGGGCGCAATGGCGTAGTCGAAAAGATTAAAGAAATCGGGAACTTCAGTGTAAGCACTGCCATCCAGCGCCATGCTGAAAAGGTTGACCCACGATCCATACGAGCCGGTGCTGCGGGCCGACTCGTTATAATCCATCAGAAGTCCGTACAGGCGTTGGTTGTAAAGGGCGATTTTTCCGCCGGGGAAACGTCCATTCGAGAAATCGTGCAGTTTTTGAAACGTGCTGGAGGGAAGATGGTAGCGAAAAAAGGTACCGGATTGGGACGCGCCGCCCTGACGACAGGTGCCGTAAAGGTAATCGCCGATGAGTGTCAGCGAGAGGGCATCGCAGTTGCCTCCATCGGGCGGCCCCAGGGGGTGGACGTGCTCTGTTGGGGACGAGGAGGTGGCAATTCGGAACAGGCTACCCGGGGCCTGGGTGCCATCCAGTAAGGTCACGATATAGTAGTCGGACAAGGCGTACAGGTACCCGTCGTTGCCTTGAATGAAACTGCCGATCGGGTGGTAATCATAGGGAGTGTCAAGTTCGGTAAACGAATCGTCGGACTCGATCCTAAAAAGTGTGGTCGGGCCCGCTTCGCTGAAACGAGAACCGTCGCGCGTGCCTTCGTAAAAACCGTACAAGTGGTTGTCGTTCGCCACCATCAGCGATTTCAGAATACGTTGGTTGTAAAATCGATCCGAACCTATGCCGATGGTAGCCGGCAGAACCGAATAAGCGGTGCCGTCGGGTTGTAGCTTGTATACATCGTACGTAGCGCCGTAGCCGCCTCCCGCCGAGGTGTAAATACCATAGAGGTAGCCGTTCGGTGCTTGCACCAGGCCACCCACAGGCTGGTTAGGTTGCGGGAACGTATGCAACACCGCAAAGCCCGTCCCGTCGGTCTGCAGACGAAACACACTCCCTTCTCCTACAGACTGCCAGTTCAGGCCGGTTCCCAGGGCAACACCGTATAGTGCGCCGCCTGCCTCCAGCAAACTCCCCACCGGCCGTCCCCCGTCTGTTTCGGTCATGTCGTGGAGTTTGTCAAAACCGGTGCCGTCGGGCATAATCCGAAATACAGTACCCAGGTCGTTGGCCCCACCCAGGCTGGTCGAGCCGTAGAAATAGCCGTCGCTGCCCAGGATCAGACTGCCCACGGGCAAAGTCCCATCCGCATCGGAAAACGTGTACGCGATGGTGAAGGTGCCATCCAGGGCCAGTCGATAAAATGCGGTCCTCGTCATGCCGTACAGGGCGCCGTCCGGCCCTTCCGTCAACCCCGTAGCTGCTTGCCCCTCACCCGGCGTGAAAGCATGCAACCGGGTAAACTCTCCCGAAGCGGAGGAGTGAAAAATTGTGCCCAGGTTATGGTCTCCCCCCAGGGTATTGACACTGTAAAACAGAGCATTGCTCGCCTGCACAGGGCGGTCGGCCGGTTGGTAACCAAGGTCAAGAAAGGCGTATTCAACCCGGAAATCGCTGCCATCCGGTTGAGACGAGAACAAGGTGCCGGCTCCCAGACCTCCGCTGGTGGTGGCGCCATACAGGCGGGCCTGAGCATACAGGTGTGTCGGGACGAGTGCGCTGACCGAGAGCGTACTCATCCACAGAATCGCCAGGGCGATTCGATGGTGAACGTTAACGTGAATCATAGGATAGGGTATAAGAGTGAAATTAAAAAGCGAGGTGAGGGGTGCAGTACGTCTTTCTGAGGAATTGGCCGGGTTGGAAAGAGGCCAGTTCGCTCATACATGAACCAAACTGTGGTGCCGAAAAGAAAAGCTGCTATCGCGTCGAAACCGATGGCAAGCGCACAAGAGAAAAATAGAGATCAGGCTCTACACCCAAACGGAGTCATCACAGGGAAATACCTGAGGACAAGGTAGTTAAATGGTTTGTAGAAAAGAATAAGTAGTAAAAAAATAATATGGCAATAACAAAAAGGCGGCCATAAGACGCGGCAGTAGCACCACGTGAAAGTCCCAAACCGCTCACCAAACGGATGTGGCCAAGGGAACGTAGGGGCGCTGGAAAATGAGTTGGGCCAGCAAGCAAAAGCATGGAAAGCCTAAGACAAGCTTCCACGCATGGGTGATAGTAACCTCTAAATTATAATGATTGATAGTAAAAAGGCTATATTCGAATCTTAATGGCCAGTTTACTATAACGATTGCTGGACATAGAAGAGGTCAACTGTAGCAGAAATAACGGCACCTTTTGGAAAAGGTGCGTTTATACATACGTTGGCGGCAATATAAAAATGGGATACGATCTACACATAACTCGAAAATCAAATTGGTTTGATGAAGAATCATCAAGAGACATTTCTCTAACTGATTGGATTAGTTATGTGACTAAAGACGATGAAATGCGCTTAGATCATTTTGCAGGAGCAGTAACCGATGATGGACAAAAAATTAGGATTGAAGATGAAGGACTAAGTGTCTGGGCAAAATATTCTAAAAATGGTATAAATGGCAACTTTGCTTGGTTCACTTATGCAAATGGACAGATAGTTGTGAAGAATCCAGATAAAGAAATAATTAACAAAATGATTGATATTGCATCGGTTCTTGGAGCGAAAGTTCAGGGAGATGATGGTGAATTATATGAGATTAAGGAATTTATTAACAAAGAAATGCAACCTTGGTGGAAGTTTTGGAAATGAGAATGAGTAAACTGCCGCCAACAAAATTCAGCCACAAACCCTATTTTGAAATTCAATTTGTGGGTTTTATGCCCTAAGTTCTGATATTGAAACACGAACAAAAAATGCAAATATGATCGGCCTGTGGCTGCATTTATCCGTTGTAGGGCATTATGGAAAATGAAACAATTTTATTAGATCACGCAATTGATGATGAGCGACTCAAAGTAGCTTACTCTAGGATTTTGCATATTAAACTCGATAAGATTTTTATTGTATCAGATTTAGCTGAATATTTTGATCGAGAGGAAAAGACAGATGATGAAACAGTAGTCATTCAAAAATTCTTGTTTAAGCGGGGAGATTTTACTTTTGAGTTGATACCTTGGATTTGTCCAATGACTAGAACTTATGATTTTGATCAAAATCATAAGTTCTACAAAGAGTTAGCAAAAGAATTAAAATGCTCGATATTAATTCCAGGTGATTACAAAGATTTATCAGATTCGTATGAAATAATTATTACAGATGGCAAAGATGATAGAGAAATTATTGCTGACCATCCAGACGAATATGGAATAAAAGGAATAAAGGAGAGATAAACGCCCTACAACACAAGGCAAGTAGCATGGCTAGGGCGTGTATGCAAACTCCAAAAGCATTGTAAATTAGGTGAATGCAGCGAAGCGATGCCCCGCCGGGACGAGCTTACCGATCGCCAGTGGGGACGACTCAGCCAGTGGTTGCCAAAGCAGAAGCCAGCTACGGGGCGACCTGCTAGTGACCACCGACTAATTTTAAATGCCATCCATTGGGTAGTACGTACTGGTGCTCCCTGGCGAGATCTACCTGAGCGTTATGAGCAGGGGGCGGCCCCTCTTGGTCAACGGTCTATAGCCGCTATCAACGCTGGTGTAAAGCAGGCATCTGGGAGAAAATCTGGCAGAGCTTGCAGGAAGCTGACAATGCCGAAGCCAAAATCGATCGCCCGGCGACCCGGTGGCAGGTCCATTTCATCGATACTACAGTGATCAGGGCGCATCAACATGCGGCCGGCCACCGTGGCAACGGAGCAAAAAAAGAGTAGCCTGGAGCAGGAAGCATTGGGTCGCAGTCAGGGTGGATTTACCACTAAGGTTCATGTGCGAGTAGAAAGATACAGGCGCCTGATGCAGGTCAAACTCACTACAACCTGACACGCATTACTTGACACTACCACTATCTAGTATTAACAATACCTGGAATTCTACTGCCTTGGTTGAAATTAAAAAATATAACGTAGGTTAAAATTACCAAAGCGATAATATTTGCCTAACTAAAATAATATAAGATAAGTATGTTGAGGGAATAGTTAGGAGCCATATAACTAAATAGTGTATTTTGAAGCTATTTTCATAAGTGAGGCTAAATAAAGCTATTAAGAAAATAATGTGCATTACATATATAAATATCAAAACACCCCCAAAATGTCCGCTTGAGTTACTAAAAAACTTATAAATAGAATAAAACGCAATTGCTATCTCTAATAAAGATATTGTCCTAATAAAAATAGCTGCAAAAGTGTCAGGTCTCATAAAATATTAATTTGCAAATGTTGCGATATGGTTTTTAGACAGGGTCTTAACAATCGTAAAAGTAAATTGATCTGAAGAATATCCTCCATCCTTAATCGATCGCGCACTTTTCATGAGTGATGTTGATTGCTCTGTTTATCGAAGTCGGAATGGTCGAAAATGTAGGCTGTGTAATGTTTTTAAGTGTCGCTGAGTGATCCCATTTGGGAAGAATAATAGGGAGCTCACTTCGCTAGCTAGCTGTTTATTCCAACAACGAAAACCGGCACGCCATCTACCTCATTTACCCAATTTTAAAATAGCAGCGGTATTGGCTGTCGATCAGCTTAAAAACCTTGTATAGGGCCATTCGGCTACAGGTTTTGGAATCAAAATAAAACTCTTATCCTCTGAATTTTTCACTATATGACCTCACTTATAAAACATGAAGTAGGTCAGAAAACTCTTTTTTAAATCTCACTGGATCGAATGGTATTGCGTTAATTTTTTGACTATATGATCCTATCAATTGATCAAGTGAAGGATTATTATTAAGCTTAGCTACAATTAATCCTATAATATACCTTAAAGGCTCTACACTTCCTGTTAAAACAGATTTATACTCTGGATTATCATTTATTGCACTATCTATATCAGATACACTAGAATACCTATCAAAGTATTCTAGCGCAGCATTTTCGAAGCAGTAGATTATTAAGTTGACAGCATTCTCAGTCTCGTTTTTATCGTTGCAAGCAATACTCAAACTTGAATTTTTTCTATAAATACCATCGGTATTATCATCCAACTTGTACACATCTACTTTTGTGTCGATTATATCAATATTATTGTTTCTAGAAGATATTTTTCTGTGAATTTCTTCTATAGGCTTTATTCTTATAGCCATAACTGGCTCAATTGATAATCCACTTCCATGACTATAAAACAAAATAATATATTTCTTATAACATCACCTTCTTCTCTATAAAACCAGGAATCGGACCCTGCTCTTTTGTATTCAAAACCATACAAATTTAAGAAAAGGTTTATTCCTTTAATTAGAAGATTACTTTTTCCCTAAATGTCATTTTTTCCTTATTTTAGAAGAGGAAATATCTGCAATTGATACTTATTGCTCGGCGAAGCCTTCGCCCGCTGCTACATTAGCCGTTGCCTACAAGCTAAAAAACAAAAAAGTGCCTCTATGACACCCTTACCTCAGTTTATTTAGGAAGGATATCTGAGAAACTTTTTTACTCGCGTCGACGGTTTTGCTACTCCTGGCAGTTCTGGGTAGAAGTCCAAGTAAAGGCTTCTACGTCCTTTGCTGACCGTCTTCTCTCGCACTATAATGCGGATCGCTTTCGTGATGATATGCTTGTACCGGTTTTGTACCCATCTTGTGTAGATACACTAAAGGTGCAAATAATATCAAATCATGGGCGATTATACGCAAGTATGTGATGCATTAAAGGTCTGATAGTCACTAGTTTTTCATTATTGCTTTCTGGTAACTATTATATTTCACTTCCCGATGCAGAACTTCGAGAAGATATTGGCCAACAGATCGTCGGTGGTGATTTCGCCGGTGATTTCGCCAAGGTGGTGAAGCGACTGACGGATGTCCATGGCCAAGAAGTCGCCGGTGACGCCCGCGTCGAGGCTGGCCAGTACCTGGTCGAGGGCCTCGCGGGTTTTCAGGAGGCTTTCGTAGTGGCGCAGGTTGGTGACGGTGGTGTTACCGGTCCGGAACTCCTGCAGGTCGACGGTGGCGAGCAGGCGTTGCTGGAGGGCCTCCAGCCCTTCACCGGTAGCGGCCGAGAGAAACAAGAGATCTGCAATGGACTGAAAAGCACTGCGTTGCACTGCGGACAACTGGTCCACCTTGTTGGCGATAGGCACCACGGGCGTACCGGTTTCGCGGATGGTAGCCAGGACGTCCGGGATTTCGGCCGGGTCGGTGTCGGTGGCATCGAACAGGTAAAGGATCAGCGAAGCCTGCCGCATCTTTTCCTGGGTGCGTTGCACGCCCAGTGCTTCGATGGTGTCCTGCGTTTCGCGCAGGCCTGCCGTGTCGATGAAGCGGAAGGTGACACCCCCCACCACCAGCTCGTCTTCAATAAAATCGCGGGTCGTGCCGGGAATGTCCGAGACGATGGCTTTCTCTTCGTTGAGCAGCTTATTTAATAAGGTAGATTTTCCGGCGTTGGGTTTGCCCACGATCACGGTCGGGACCCCGTTCTTGATCACATTGCCCAGATCGAACGAGCGGATCAGCCCGTCGATCACGCGGTGCAGGTCCCGAATCAGGGTGCGCAGGTCGTCCCGGTTTGCAAATTCCACGTCCTCTTCGCCGAAGTCCAGTTCCAGCTCAACCATCGACGCGAAGTGAACCAGCTTTTCGCGCAGCTCGTGCAGTTCGCGCGAAAAACCGCCGCGCATCTGGTGCAGGGCGGCCCGGTGTGCGGTTTCCGATTCGGCCGCGATGAGGTCGCCGACG
This sequence comes from Catalinimonas alkaloidigena, assembly GCF_900100765.1. NCBI lineage: Bacteria > Pseudomonadati > Bacteroidota > Cytophagia > Cytophagales > Catalimonadaceae > Catalinimonas > Catalinimonas alkaloidigena. The sequence continues at coordinate 108,072 of NZ_FNFO01000013.1, forward strand.
GCTTCGGCCTGGGCCAGGTCGAACTGGCCGTTCAGAAAGGCCCGCTTGGTGAACTCACCGGGTTGGGCCATGCGCGCGCCCTGGCGAATGAACAATTGCACCAGCCGACGGACAATGTAATTGGACCCGTGGCAGGAAATCTCCACCACATCTTCGCGTGTAAACGACCGGGGGGCCTTGTACAAACTGACTACCACTTCATCGACAATATCGTCACCGTCGCGAATGGTGCCGAAGTGTAACGTGTGTGACGGCTGGGCTTGCAGATCTTTGGCCGGAAAAACGCGATTGCACAGGGCAATGGCGTCAGGTCCCGAGAGGCGGACGATGGCCAGGGCGGCGGTGCCGGGCGCAGTAGCCGGCGCCACGATGGTATCTTGATGATGGAGAAGAGACGTGTGCATAACGGTACGGCAAAGATACACGGAATCAGGGCGATCAGTTCCTGAACCCTCTCTCGCTGCATACCCAACAGTTGCGTTGCCGCGCTGCCCGTCTGTGCAACGCAAAATGTCCTACTCATCGGTCGACAAGTAGGACAGGGTAAGAGGCTGCCGTGTGCCCGGTCAGGGGGTGGGCACCGTGTAACTTTTTTCGTATTTCTCCCAGGGCGTATCCTTAAAATGATCGCTTCCGAAATAGGAGAGCACTTTCAGAAACTCAGGGGCTTTCATGTACCCCGGCACCGGCTGAATCAGGTTCATCTCCTCGTCGAGGTAGACGGTGGTGGGGAAGCTCAGTTTGCCGTTCAGCAGCGCGGCGGCCAGTTCGTGGTAACCGTTACGTCCGCTCGGTACAAATTTGAACGTCTGTCCTTTGAACTGGATCGGGTCTTTGCCTTCGGCATCGAACTTGACGGCGTAGAAGTTCTCGTTCATGTACTTGACCACTTCCGGGTCAGAAAAGGTCGTCTGGTCCATTCGCTTGCACCAGCCGCACCAGTCGGTGTAGACGTCGAGAAATACCTTCTTGGGGTTTTTCTGGTTCAGGGCCATCGCTTCCTCAAAGGTGAGCCAGTTGATCTGCTCGGCCGGGGCCGTTGCCGCCGGGTCAGAAAACGTAAAAGCACTAGCGAGCATGCCGCTCAGCACCACAAACAAAAAGGCCAATTTTTGGGTGAGGGTATGGATCATAGGAGAAACGGTTGCTTAATGGGAAAACGACTAAGGAGTAGCAAGTTAAATGCCATTTCGTTGGAAAGCAGTCGTCAGGGAGACAAACGCTTACGATGCAAGCGGTGTCTAGTGTTAAAAGGAATTTCCGCGGCAGAAGGTTCAACGGCCCGCTATGAGGAATGTAAGAGCCCGTTAGCGTATAAAAATCCATGCACAATCGTGTAGATCTACGCACAGTCGTCATGACGCGATGGAGCGTGATGCTATACGACGACAGGGAACAAGCGTAGATAAAAACATCTTCTGTCTAGCGTTAAAGCAAAGCCATACCCTAAACAATGGCGTGGTTCTATAAACTATCTTGATTATGTTAATTTAGCTACGAATCAACCGAGACGTAAATGTTCTCGCCCACTTCGCGGGAAACGATTTGCGATGGACGCGCTTCGATGCTGATTTCCAGCGACTGATCAAATTCCACACGGTCCAGGACCTGCACACGCGCCCCAATGGTAATCGCCAGCTTGTCGAGGTATTGCAAAAAGAGGGGAGAGGTTTCGCGGACACCTTCTACGGTCAGGGGCTGATGGTGCGGGGCTTCGTTGAGCGGCAGGCGAGGGGTGGCCTGAATGCGCCCACGCTGATCGGGAATCGGGTCTCCGTGCGGATCGAACTGGGGATAGCCCAGCAGTTCGTCAAGGCGTTCGATCAGTAGCGGCGACTGAATGTGCTCTAATTGCTCGGCAACCTCGTGCACCTGGTCCCACTGAAATTTAAGTTTCTCGACCAGAAACGTTTCCCAGAGGCGGTGCTTGCGGATCACCTGCAAGGCAATGGCCTGCCCGCTGTCGGTCAGCGATACCCCCTGATACTTTATATAATGAATAAGGTCCTTCGCGGCCAGCTTGCGTAGCATGTCGGTGACGGAGGCAGGGCGGGTGTCTACAGCTTCGGCAATGGCGTTGGTAGAGACCGAAGCGGTGTCTCCTTCGGTGAGGTGGTAAATGGCCTTCAGGTAGTTCTCTTCCGTGTAGGTAAACATAATCGAGGTCAAAGAAAACAAAGATAAGGAGGGGCAGGAAGATTGCGGCGAAAGAAGGATTAATTAGACGTGCCTAAAAAATGCCCAACGTACGCTTGACAAGGGCTACTAACGTGTGATGCTCCGAATTTTGCCAAAGCAATTTTGCTAAATCATGCTCTTCGGTAGACTTATAAAAACTAAACACCTTTATATTGCTAATAATATTACTAATCTCATCTTTGCTAATATTGCTAAATATGGCAGATTGGTAAGGTTGTGCGATGGTTTCCCAATAGGGGTTAGGCGTCATGAGCACGGGTAGCCGATGCGCCATGTATTCGAACAGCTTGGTGGGAAAGGAGTAATCGACCGCCGGAGAGCGATGGTAAGGCAGCAGGCCTACGCCTGCGTGTCGTATTTCTGCCACGATTTGGTCATGTGGCACGGGCCGGTCCCCTCCTATGAGCCGAATGTACGGTTTCTGTGCCACGGCGGCCTGCAAGCGCTGCCAGACGGATTCCTGTGCGCAGTAACCGATGATGGTCAGCCTGGTGTCCGGATCCAGTGCGTACGCCCTCTCGGCAAACGTAATCGCATCGAACAAGCCGTAATGTTCTGCTAAAGTCCCGCTGAGCAGGAATCGGTTCCTTGGATTGTTCAGACAAGACGGCGGGTTTTCAAGAAAGGTCTGTTCTGGTTTGTATTTATTTTCTAAAATCGTAAACTTGTTCTGCACAAACGGAAGCTCGTTTTGGTAGTGCCGCTCGGCCAGCAGATACTGGTCTGTAAAGAGGCGAGTCCCCCACTCCAAAAGCCTGACAGATTGTCCTAAAATGGTGCGAATTCCCCTCGGCCAGACGTTTGTTTGCGTAATGTTCATCTGATAGTTCTCTAGTACATCGTAGTACATTTTTGCCCCGAATATTATTTTGTACGCAATCGTAACTAACTGATATTCAGGTGTATTGATGATGATGAGATCAGGTCTGACTTGTAGTAGTTTTTTTGCATAATTCCATTGTGCCTTCAGGCGACCCCAACTCAATCGCTTGAAGGCCGGCAAAGGATGGAAAAACAGGGTAGCGGGGGCGTCAGGACGGGGAGCGGGGTAGCCGATCACGTGAATGTGGGCGTTGGGGAGCGCTGCCAGGCTTAACCCGATTTTTGCATACATTCGCGTGTCGTTGATCGGTTTCAGGACCGAGGCAAGGACAATAATCGTTTTTTTCACGCCTGAAAGATAATTAGTTTCCATGCAGGAGATTCAAGCTCTGATTGAGGCGGCCTGGGAAGACCGGAGCCGTTTGCAAGACCCAGAGGTGGTCAAAACCATTGATTTTATCATCGAAGAACTCGACAAAGGCCGTCTGCGCGTGGCGCAGCCCCTCGATGACGGTTCGTGGCAGGTGAACGACTGGGTGAAGAAGGCCGTGATCCTTTATTTCCCTTTGCGGAAGATGGAGGTGATCGAATGCCCCCCATTCGAGTACCATGACAAAATGCAGTTAAAGCAAAACTATAAGCAACAAGGCGTAAGAGTCGTACCCCCAGCCACAGCACGCTACGGCGCTTACCTGTCGAAAGGGGTGATTCTGATGCCCTCGTACGTGAACATCGGGGCCTACGTGGACGAGGGAACCATGGTCGATACGTGGGCGACAGTCGGGAGCTGCGCCCAGGTCGGAAAAGGCGTGCACCTGAGTGGTGGCGTCGGTGTTGGCGGGGTGCTGGAGCCGGTGCAGGCCGCGCCGGTCATCATCGAAGACGGTGCGTTTATTGGTTCGCGCTGCATTCTGGTGGAAGGCGTTCGGGTCGGGAAGGAAGCGGTGCTTGGTGCGAACGTAACGATCACCGGTTCGTCGAAAATTATCGACGTGACGGGCGACGAACCAAAAGAATACAAGGGATACGTGCCGGAACGGTCGGTCGTGATCCCCGGTAGCTATACTAAAAAGTTTCCAGCGGGTGAGTTTCAAGTGCCTTGTGCGCTCATCATTGGCAAACGAAAAGCCAGCACCGATCTAAAGACTTCGCTAAACGACGCCCTGCGTACTAATGACGTGGCGGTGTAGTTTGTTTTGCTAAAAATATCACTTGGTTGTAATACTAAAAGCGGCGTGTCTGATAGCCAGGCACGCCGCTTTTGCTTTGGCGATCGCGCTAATCCGGAGGGGATGGATTCGAGCGCTCTAAAAATCAAGAAGCCGTATCACCGCTACGGTGTTTGTCTTGGTAGAAGCAGTACGTTTACTACCGCAGTGATTTGCGGAATTGCTCCGCCACTACCAATTCCTTGGTACCGTGGGACGGCCCCCCGTGACTCCAGTCATAGAAGCCACCGCCCGATTTGATGCCCAACCGACCGGCCGTCACCATGTTGACGAGTAAAGGGCAGGGGGCGTATTTCGGTTGACCAAAGCCTTCCTGCAACACACGCATGATCGACAGACAGACGTCCAGACCGATGAAGTCGGCCAGTTGCAGCGGCCCCATCGGATGGGCCATGCCGAGTTTCATGACGGTATCGATTTCTTCTACGCCCGCGACCCCTTCAAAAAGCGTATAGATCGCTTCGTTGATCATCGGCATCAGGACGCGATTCGAAACGAAGCCGGGGTAATCGTTCACTTCCGTCGGTGTCTTCCCGAGTTGGTGGGCCAGCGCCATGATCTGTTGCGTGACGGCATCGGAGGTGGAGAAGCCCCGGATCACCTCTACGAGTTGCATCACCGGTACCGGATTGAAGAAGTGCATCCCGATCACCTGAGCGGGGCGCTTCGTCACGGCCGCGATTCGCGTGATGGCGATAGACGAGGTATTGGTAGCCAGAATCGTCTCTGGCGGGCAGACGTCGTCCAGTTGCCGGAAAATTTTCTCTTTTATGGCGAAGTTCTCGGATGCGGCCTCCACGACGAGTTCCGCCCCTTTTACGCCGGACGGAAGGTCGGTGCTGGTCCGAATCCGGTCCAGCGTCTGTTGTTTCCCGGCGGCATCCAGAATCGCTTTTTTCACCTGCCGGTCCAGGTTCTTTTCGATAGTTTGGAGGGCTTTCCCAAGCGCCTGTTCGGAGACGTCAATCAGCGTTACGTTGTGTTCGTGCTGGGCGAAGACGTGCGCGATGCCGTTGCCCATCGTGCCCGCCCCGATCACTGCAATGTTTTTCATGTGCTCGATTTTCAGGTTGTGTGGGGTAAAGATAGGCAAGCCGACGCCGAACAGCTGCAAAAGTGCCTCGCAGCGTTTCGCGGAGGAGCACGACGTTTTGGAAGAGCGGAGCCAGGAAGGGCAATAATACGTCGCTGCGTCGCCACGGAGCGTTTCTGGGGCAACGCAGCGGAAGATTACTCCGTCAGCAACCGGCGCTCGGCGCTTTCGGAGCGCTCGAAGTGAAACTCGTGGAGAAGGGCGTCCATTTTGGCGGCAATGGGATCGTTCCCCGGATTGCCGATGCTGCCTTCGTGCGTGTGGTGCACCGTTTTCTCGGGGTTAAATTGCCCGTTGGCGATGGCCTGTCCCACTTTTTTGTACGCATCGCGGAACGGCACGCCACTCAATACCTCCTTGTTTACTTCCTCGACACTGAACAGGTACCGGTAGCGGTCGTCGTCCAGAATGTCGGTGCGCACGCGGATGTTTTCCAGCATCAGGTCGCACATCTGCAGACAGGCGCGGGCGTCGGCGAACGATGGAATGAACGATTCTTTCACCAGTTGCAGGTCGCGGTGGTAGCCGGAAGGCAGGTTGGCCGTCAGCATCCCGATCTCGTTCGGCAGGGCCTGCAAGCGGTTTCCCCGGGCACGGATCAGCTCCCAGACGTCCGGGTTTTTCTTGTGAGGCATGATGCTGGAGCCCGTCGTCAGTTCGTCGGGAAACGAAATAAACCCGAAATTCTGGCTCATGTACAGCGTCGCGTCCATCGCCAGCCGGGCCAGCGTCCCGCCGAGCGAAGCCAGCGCAAACGCGACCGTCCGTTCTACTTTGCCCCGGCCCATCTGCGCGTACACCACGTTCCAGTTCAGTCGTTCGAAGCCCAGCAGGTCGGTCGTCATCTGGCGGTTCAGCGGAAAGGACGAGCCGTAGCCCGCCGCCGAGCCGAGCGGATTCTGATCGTTGATGCGGTAAGCGGCCAGCAGCAGTTGCAGGTCGTCGGTCAGACTTTCGGCGTAGGCCCCAAACCACAACCCGAACGACGAGGGCATGGCGACCTGAAAGTGCGTGTAGCCGGGCAGCAGCACCTGGCGGTGTTTTTCGCTGAGAATGATCAGGCGGTTAAACAACATGCGGATGTCCTGTACCAGGTGCCGCAACTCGCCGCGAATGAACAGCTTCAGGTCGACCAGCACCTGATCGTTCCGCGACCGCCCGCTGTGGACTTTTTTGCCCATGTCGCCCAGCTTCCGCGTGAGCATCAGCTCCACCTGCGAATGCACGTCCTCGATGCCCTCCTCAATGGCAAACTCACCCGCCTCGATGTTCCGGTGAATGGCCCGCAACTCCGTCGTCAGCGTCCCCAATTCCTCCTGCGTCAGCAGCCCGATGCTTTGCAGCATACGAATGTGCGCCAGCGTCCCCAGCACGTCCCAGGGGGCGAGGTAGAGGTCCATTTCGCGGTCGCGACCGACAGTAAATTGTTCGATGGCCTGGTGGGTGGCGGTGCCTTTGTCCCAGAGTTTCATGTGGCGTAGCGTTTATAACGTAAGGGTAGAAGCTTCCTGTGAGGCACGAAAGTAAAGAATCGGGAGAGAATAGGGCGGAGCGTAAGCGAATGAGTGGATTATTGAATGAGCGAATGAGTGAAGAGCGCGGGGCGGTTGACGCAAAGAGCAGAGCGCAGGGAGTTTAGAGCTTAAAGTTCAAAGCTGAACGTGTAAAGAACAGGTACGTTGCCTACTTCTTTTACCCACGAACCGAATACACCAACAACTCAGTAACGAATAAACAGCGTTCCACTCTAGGCTTTAAACCGCCCGGCGGCCTGTTCTGAACTCATAACTCTGAACTCATAACTCTGAACTCGTAACGCTGAACTCAATGGATCGCCAGTCCTTCCAGCAATCGGATGTAGAGGTCGATGCCTTCCTGCAACTCGGACGGGCGGATAAATTCGTCGGCGGTGTGGGACCGGGCCGAATCGCCGGGACCGATTTTGAGGGTCGGAAAGGGCATGAGCGCCTGATCGGACAGGGTCGGCGAGCCGTAATGCGACAAGCCGAGCGACAAACCACGTTGCACCACCGGATGGTCCAGCGGCAACCCCGACGGGTTCAGCCGGGTAGAGCGGGGCTGGATGTCGCTGCGCACGTGCCGACGGATGATTTCCAGCGTCTCCAGATTCGAATAGCATTCGGTGGTGCGGACATCCACCACGAAGCGACAGCGGTCGGGGACGACGTTGTGCTGCGACCCTGCTTCGATCTGCGTCACCGACATTTTGACTTTCCCCAGGTGAGGCGACACGTCTGGAAACTCGAACGTACGAAACCATTCTACATCGCGCAGGGCGTGGTAAATGGCGTTGTCGCCTTCGTCGCGGGCGGCGTGTCCGGCCTGGCCGTATGCCGTACCGTCCAGCACCATCAGCCCCTTTTCGGCGATGGCCATTTGCATCTGCGTCGGCTCTCCGACGATGCCCAGGGCAATCGGGCCGAGGGTGGGCAGAAGGCTCTCAATCCCGTTTTTACCCGAAATTTCCTCTTCGGCTGTGGCCGCCCAGATCAGGTTGTAAGGCCGGTCTGTTTGTGTTTCCAGGTGGCGAAAGGCAGCCAGCAGTGCCACCAGCGGTCCGCCGGCGTCGTTGCTGCCCAGGCCGTGCAGGCGATCTTCCTGTTCCGTGGGCGAGAAGGGATCGAGTGTCCAGCCCTGCGCGGGCTTCACCGTGTCGTGGTGCGAGTTGAGCAGCAGCGTGGGCCGTTCGTCGCGCCAGTCGGCCGAGCGCAGCCAGACGTTGTTCCCCTGCCGTTGTGGTGCATACCCTTTTTCCTGTAGAAAGGTGAACAGCAGGGCGGCGGTCGCTTCCTCTTCACGGCTGAACGAAGGCGTCGCGATGAGTTGCTTGAGGAGCTGGAGACTGTCGTCGAAAAGCGAAGCGGTTGCGGTCATAGGCGACAAAAATAGGAGAGAACGACAGAAACCGCAGGTTTCCGCCGTGCCCTTTTCCAGACCCGTCCGCACAAAAGGCAACCGCGCTGTCGTCGGACGGCTTGAAAACCGTCACGAGAGGCCGTCCGCTGACTGGTACCTGTAAAGATTTCTTACAGCCGCGGGTCGACTTCTTCGCTTTCCAGGGCTAGCACGCCGAAAACGCACTCGTGGACCTGCCGGAGCGGGGCACCCGCCACAAACCGTTCGAGGGCTTCCAGACCCAGGGCGAATTCGCGGAGGGCGAGCGACCGTTTTTTGCCCAGGCCGCGTTTGCGTAGCTCCTTCAAATGGGGTTCCAGTGTGTAATCCGGGCCGTAGATGATGCGCAGGTATTCGCGGCCGCGGCATTTGACGGCGGGTTGCACTAGCCCGTGGGCGTTGCGCACGAGAAAAGGTTCTGGCTTGATGACCATCCCTTCGCCGCCGTGTGCCGTGAGGGCTTCCCACCAGGCGATGCCTTCCCGGCAACTGGCCTCGTCTTCCGTATCGATCCTCACGTACGACGTCGCCAGCAGGATCGGATCGAACGCACAGAAGCGGGCGAGGGTCTCCATGTGCCAGCCGTGCGACTGATCGGTGTGGACTTTTCCTTCGGTCGCCAGCAGGTGAAAGGGGGCCAATCGGTAGTCGTCGAGCGACTGAACGTCCCAGCAATACTGACGATAGGCGTCCACGAATTGCCCCGCCAGCGTGGCGCGTTGCTGGTAATGGTCTTGCAGCGTATCGATGGTCAGACCCCGTTGCTGCGCCTGTGCCAGTAGCGTATTGACCTCGGCCAGAGCGTGCGTTGAGGCGGCGCCCACGGCGGCGTACTGGTGTTGCAACAGCGCCTGCGCCTTGGCCGACCAGGGCATTAGTTCGGTATCCAGGCAGGCCCAGTCCGTTTGAAATTCGTCCCAGAACTTCGCCTGCGTCATCGCGTCGCGCAGCCGGGTCAGGAGTGCCTGTTCGGTCGCTTTATCCGGGAAAAAGGGGCGTCCGGTGCGGGTGTAGACAAGGCCGATGCCTTCGTCCTGCACGCCGAAGCGGCGTTGTGCGGCTGCCTCGTCCCGGCACAGCACCACGACGGCACGCGAGCCCATGTGTTTTTCTTCGCAGATGACGTGACGCACGCCCTGGCTGCGGTAGTGTTGAAAGGCCTCGGCCGGATGCTCCAGCAGACCCGGTTGCTGCGACGTTTCCGACGGCGACATGGTGGGCGGCAGGTAAATCAGCCAGCGCGGGTTGGCTCCGAAGCGACTCATGACTTCCAGCGCGGCAATGGAGTTCTCTTCGCGGATGGTGACGGGCGGATGAAAGCGCGTTTCGAGGCGGCGCTTGCCCGTGACGTCGGCCAGGTCGAGCACGTCGTCGGCCAGTTGTTGGGCCGTAGTGGTTTCGGTAGGCACCGGATGCAGCGGACGGGCCGGTTCGGCGTAGACCTGCCGGGCCGACACCTCGACAAGTTCACGTTCCGGATAACGCAGGGCGGTGAGCTTTCCACCGAAAACGCAGCCCGTATCGATGTCGATTGTGTGGTTCAGCCATTCGGCTTGGGGAACGGGCGTATGGCCATAGACGACGGTGGCGCGTCCGCGGTACTCCTCCGCCCAGGGGTAGCGTACGGGCAGGCCAAATTCGTCAATTTCGCCGGTGGTTTCGCCGTAGAGGCAGAAATTGCGCACCGCCCCGGAACCCCGGCCCTGCATCTCCTCGCGCAGGCCGGCGTGGGCCACCACCAACTGCCCGCCGTCCAGCACCAGGTGACTCACCAGACCCCGGATGAAGTCACGGACCTCGTCCTTGAATGCAGGAGAAGTCGATTCCAGTTGCGCCCAGGTTTCGGCCAGGCCGTGCCGCATTTGTACGTTTTTGCCGTTCAGTTTCTTCTCCAGTTTTACGTCATGGTTGCCCGGCACGCAGAACGCCACGCCGTCGCGCACCATGTCCATCACCAGCCGCAACACGCCCGGCGAATTCGGACCGCGGTCTACCAGATCGCCTAGAAAGATCACCTTCCGACCGCTCGGGGGCGTCACCCGAAAATGCCCGTCTTCCGTGGTGGTGATGGCATAGCCCAACTTTTCCAGCAGTTCCTGAAGTTCGTCGAAACAGCCGTGGACATCGCCAATGATGTCGAACGGTCCCCGTTCTTCCTGCCGGTTGTTCCAGAGGGGCACGCGTGTGATTTCGGCAGCGGCAACCTCTTCGGGCGAGCGTAACACGTGGATGTGCCGGAATCCTTCCCGTTTCAGTCCTTTCAACGAGCGTTTCAGGGCCGCCCGCTGCTGGCCGATGACGTGCCCACCGAACGAACGGTCGGCTCGCCCGGCATGGCGATCCCGCAGGAGGCGGTCGGGCAGATCCAGCACAACGGCCACGGGCAGGCAGTGGTACTCACGGGCCAGCTGCAGCAGCGTTTTCCGCGACTCGGGGCGCACGTTGGTGGCGTCGATCACGGTCAGTTTGCCGCGTTTCAGCCGCTTGGCCGCGATGTAGTGCAGCACGTCGAACGCATCCTGCGTGGCGGCCTGTTCGTTTTCGTCGTCCGACACCAGCGCGCGGCATTCGTCCGACGTGATGATTTCCGTTTTCCGGAAGTGGTGCTGCGCAAAGGTCGATTTGCCGGAGCTACTCGCCCCGATCAGGACGACGAGCGAAAGTTCAGGGATTTGGAATTGCATCGCTTAAGGTTGATGGTGGTCGAGGTATTGTTTTTCCAGACGTGATAATTCGGGCAGATTCCAGGGAAAGTCACGTACGATCATCTCTAGTTCATAATCATCCAACTGCGCCAGTTTTTTTCCATAACGGATGTGTGCGGCCTGCTCTCTTTTATGTTGGATCGGGTAGAAAAGCGCGCCTTGCACTTGGGCATAACAGGCCATAGAGATATGCTCATCTACGAGCAACTGTAACGACTGCGGGTGGGAGGGATCGGCTAACCGTTGACGCAGTTGCTGAGGCAGCTGGTCGACCGTGGTGGGTTGCTGGTTCAGGAAGACGCGTTCGGCAGAATCGACCCGCACCTGGAGCGAAGGGCCAAATAGTTTTTGAAAACAGTTGGGTGATAACGGAACACCGGCTGGATCGGCAAAGCTGGCTTTAGAAATTTGCTGTAGCGCTTCGTCACAGATGTAGCTTTCTGTCACCAGCGGGAAAAAACGTCGGGCGCGGTAAGCTTCAGGAGGTAGAAGAGAAGAAAATGGAACCGTCGCGTAAAAAACCTGATCCACCCCTTCTCGCCGAAGCCTGATGGCCAGATTACGCACGAATTGTAGCGAAACAGAGCGGTCAACAATTAAGTTGACGCGTACGGGCAGCGCATGTTCGTCGAAGTAGGAATTGCCAGCTCCGCCATAAATTAACTGGATCAGTTCGGTCCGGTCAAGCGGTTGGTACTTATACAGTAAGGTAGGGGACAACTGAGGATCGTTTTTGGCGCGTGCCACCAGGAGATCAAAGTGATTGCCCACACTTCCCAACAACGGTTCTGGGGTAGCAATGGAAGAGGGAAGGTCAAGCTGGTAATGTTGGTAAAATTGCACAATTGGCGTCGGTGGTGCAGAAAGATCCCATCGGGCTACGAGAAACCCGAACAGCAGCATCCCTCCGAGCGACCCCAGCATTGGCCTCCAGAGCCGTCCTTTGTGGAGCCGACGGAGGGTCAGCCACGATTGACCGAAGATGACTAGCACCAACATGACGAACAGATAGCGGTAGTCAGGATAAAAATCGAGCAGGAAGAAACTGACGATGTTAAAAAGTATGGGCAAGATAAAGCCCAGCCGTGAGGCTACATCCAGAAAAGGCCACAGTACAAACCGCTGGTCGTTGCCTATCGAAAGCCGATGCCGTCGGGTGCGCAAGCCTTGTTGAGGCTTGCGCCGGGCGTACCAGATTTGCAGGCAAATGTTTTGCCCCAGGATGTACGCTACAAACGCAATGAAGCGGTTATAAAAAGTACGAGCTTCGGGCGAAAGCGCGAAAGGCTCGTGCATTGAAAAGACCAGCATGCAACCTTCGCGCAACACCACTACCCAGGCGTAGAACGTAAGGGCGGTGAGCGCCCCTAGCCCTACGCCTACCCAGCGCCGGTCGGGCGGAAGCGGATCAAAATCCCCTCGCTGCTGCAGAAATCCTCGGATAAGTGCCATTATGCCAATCGAAAAACGGCCATTTGCGACGGGGCACCCACGTCAGGATCTGTTTCACCGACGGGAAAGAGAGAAACGGTGTAGTCAAAGCGTTCGGCGATGCCGTCGGCCCACGTTTGAAACTCGGCACGGCTCCACTCGAAGCGGTGGTCGGTATGGCGGAACGTACCGGCGGTGAGCGATTCGTAGCGAACATTATAGTCGGCGTTGGGCGTGGTGAGGACGACCGTGCCGGGACGAGCAAACTCAAAGACCACGCGCGCAAAGGCATGGAGGCGGGCGGGGTCGAGGTGTTCGATCACTTCCACGATGGCCGCCCCGTCGAACCCTTCCAGCCGGGCATCGCGGTAGGTGAGCGATCCTTGCATCAGTTGCAGCCGTTCGCGCTGGCGGGGCGATAGTTCGTCGTAATGCAGCCGGTCGGCGGCGCGTTGCAGCGAGCGATACGACACGTCCATGCCCACAATCTGTTCAAACTGCCCGTCGCGCAGCAGAAGTTGTAGGAGCTTGCCTTCACCACAACCCAGGTCGAGGACACGGCGGACCCCGGCTCTTCGCAGTTGTTCGACAGCGGCCAGCAACCGTTGCTGGTGCAGCGAAACGCGCGGCTCGGTTGGCGCGACGGGTTCCGTAACATCTTCGGCTTCAGGGAGGAGATCGCCGTCTAAGGCTTCTTCCACCGCTTCATTTTCAAGAAGACGCGACAGGGCCAGCCGGGTCAGGCCGCCCAGCTTCATCAGGTACTGGCGGGTGATGTAGTCGCGTTCGGGATGCGTGGCCAGCCAACCTTCGCCTTTGGTCAGCAGCTTGTCGACTTCCTGTGCCGATACCCAGTAGTGTTTTTCGCGGTCCAGGACCGGCATCAATACGTAAAGGTGCGATAAGAGCGTCTGGACCGGCAATTCGTGCCGCAGGGTGACCGAAAAATAGGGACTTTCGCCCCAGGCCGGAAACTGCGGATCGAGCGGATGGGGCGTGATGTCAAGCGCATACCCCAACGGCTTAAAGAGGCGCTTCAGGGCATCCGCGCCCCCGCGTGCCCGCACCACGGAAAGGCGCGCTTCCAGCGGCAACGGCGTATCGACCAGGTGAGGTCGGTCGTGGCAACGGCCGTTCAGCGCGGACGAATACACCTGCGCCAGCGCGTGGCTCAGAAACGACGAGGCGACGTAGGGCCGGTCGTTTACGTACTGCTGGAGGGCAAAGCCTTCCCCGGCGGGCCCCGATTTCCGACGGACCAGGGCAATGGGATCGAGGTCGAGCAGCAGCGCGGCCGTGCAGCGTTGGGCGGTGGCTTCGGGATAAAAGACGTGGGCTTTCCCCGCCGAGATGTCGAACGTCTGGACGCGGTCGGGGTGTTTGTGCAGCAGGTAGCCCAGTTCGGTGGCGGCCAGCCCTTCGCTGGGGCGGCCCGTGGTTGAAAGAGTCAGCAGCATAGCGTTACCAAAGTAACGACATCCGCCTCGCGAAACCGCTGCAGTGTAGGATTTTCCGAAAGAAGGAAGCGTTAACTGCCCGCCAGAATGGCGCGGAGCTGCTGGGCGTCGAACGGCTTGGTCAGGTAGCCAGCCACGTTGAACTGCCGGGCGCGTTCCAGGTCGCCGGGTGCGCTGGAACTGGTGTACATCACCACCTTGGGTTTGCTGGCAAAATGAGTTTGGGTGAACTGCTCCAGAAACTCGAATCCGTTCATAACGGGCATGTTGATGTCGAGCATGATCAGGTCCGGGCACGGATCTGAAGCGATGGAAACGCACTTCTGACTCAGAATGTCGAGGCCTTCCCGGCCGTTAACGGCTACTTCGACGTGTTGGGTGATGTCGGCCAGGGCCAAAAGTGCCTGGGTAACTTCGTTGCTCACTTTGTCGTCGTCGATCAGGAGCACGGAATTCAGTTTCTCCATCGGGTATTAGTTGAATCGGACGGTAAAAATACTCCCTTTATTGAGTTCAGAGGTAATTTCGATCGTACCGCCGTGGTTTTCGATGATGCGTTTGATGATGTAGAGGCCAATGCCGCTGCCTTCTACGTGGGCGTGCAGCCGCTTGTACATCTCAAATGCCTTGGTTTGGTCTTCCGGAGCGAGGCCCAGCCCGTTGTCGCGCACCTGCAATACGACCTGGCCCTGTTCCTGGTATGTACTGATCCAGACTTCCGGCGACCGCGCCGGGGCGTGGTACTTCAGGGCGTTGCTCAAGAGGTTGTACAGAATGCTGCGCAGGTCTTTGCGCGGGTAGAGAAGGGTCGGCACCTGAAAATCGACGTGGAGGCGCGCCCGGGTTTCCAACCGTAGCGGAGCAATGTCTTGTTGAATTTCGTCCAGCAGCGGCTGAAACGCCACCTCTTGCGCGGTTTCGGAGAGGCCCTTCTGTACTTTGGCAATTTCGGACAGTTGTTGGATGACGGTCCGCAGCCGCTGGTGCGATTCCGCCATCATGCTCAGCCAGTGCAGGTCGGCCGCCGGAAGTTTCGGCGCGACCAGGGTCTGAAAAACCTGCAACAGCCCTTCCAGATTGGCAATGGGATGTTTCAGGTCATGCGAAGCCACGTACACAAAATTATCCAGGTCGTTGTTGATGCGGAGTAGCTGCTCGTTTTGCGCTTGCAACGCCTGTTCTTTCTCTTTGAGCGTCGAGATGTCGGTGATGGACCCCACCATGCGGTACGGCTGGCCGGCGGCATCGTACACAATCAGGCCCCGGCCCAGCACGTAGGCGTAGGTTTGGTCGGCGCGCAACAGGCGGTACTCGGTCTGCCACGAGCGCTGTTCGGCGGCCCGGCAGGCGTCGATCGTCTGGCGAACACGCGGCAAATCGTCCGGATGAATCCGGCTGAACCAGGAGGTGAGCGTGTGGCCCTCTTCCTGTTCCCGGATGTAACCGAACAGCTGTTCAAAGATCGGACTGACATAGACTGTCGGTTCGCTAAGCAGGTGATCCCAGATCACGTCGTTGGTGGCCTGCGCTACCAACGCAAAGCGCTCGTTGCTGGCCTGGAGCTCCTGCGTGCGTTGCCGGACCCGTACTTCCAGATCGTTGTTCAGCTGCTGCAGCACGTCGCTCATGTCCGTAAGCGCGGTATGCGACTCCTGCAACTGTTGCAGCGTTTGGCGCAACTCCTGTTCGACGCGTTTGAGGGGCGTTACGTCCTGCGTAATTCCGCGAATGGCGCGAATTTTTCCCCCTTCGGCGCGTTGCGGATAGCCACGGGTGTGGAGAATGCGCTCCTGGCCATCGGTGTTTCGCCGGATGCGGTACGTATATTCGTAGGGCGTGCCCAGTTGGGCGGCCTCGCCGATGCGCTGCAACAGACCGGGGGCATCTTCCGGATGCACACGACTCGCCAGGTCGTTGAGCGAGATGGGCGTGTTCGGCGACAGGCCGAAAATCTGGTACAACTCGTCTGACCAGAGAATTTGGCGCGTATCGTTTTTCAGCAGGATTTCCCAGTGCCCCAGGTGGGCCCGCTGTTGCGATTCCTGCAACAACGCATGGGTGCGCAAGAGGTTGTCGTGCAGGGTGACCTCGCGGGTAACGTCGTCGAACAGCCAGAGGCGTCCGTGCAGCCCTTCCTGCCGAATCGGCAGGTAACTCACGCGCAGGATGACGTGCTCCGGGTCTTCGTATTTCCAGAGCCAGTCGTGCAGGGCCTTGTCGGGCCGCTCGACCAGTCGGTGGGCCACCTCCATAATTTCTTCCTGATTGCTGGCCCGCATTCGCAGGTCGTGCAGGGCCAGGGCCAGTTCTTCGGCCGGATGGGTGCCGGCGGGTCGGTTCAGCCAGCGGGCGGCCGCTTCATTGAGCGTAACCCGGGGCGTGTGGTGGTCGATGTAGACAAAGCCCTGCGTCACAAACGTAGACAAAACCCGAAGCTGCTCGTGGGGCAGGGCCGGTGGGAGGTCGGTGCGGGTCGGGAGCGACGTAAGCTGACTCAGGCAACAGGACAGGAACAGTTGCAGCGAAGGGTCGATCTCCGTCAGGTGCTGCCAGCCCATCACCAGCGTGCTTTCGCCGCCGGGGGTACGCACCGGCAGGAGGGCTGCACAGCCCATTTCGGTGGTGGCTAACAACGTTTGCAGCGGTGCTAGCGCTTCGGGCGTATCCAGAAACGTGGGGGCGGTTGTGTGCAGGTAGGTTGCGTAATCCGGTTGCGAGAGGGGCGGGGTGGGCCGCCAGCGGGGTTGGGTAAACGCCACCTGCACAGCCGACGTTGTGGTAGGACGGAGCCACCAGAGCGTAGTCGCCTCGGCCAGGCGAAACAGGAGTTCCAGGCCCTTTTCCAGCGAACGCACGTCGGTGCCCGACGTAACCGCGTGCAAAAAACGGTGCGTCTGCTGGAGCCAGTAAAGCCCCTGTTCTTCTGTATGAAACCCAAGATTAGGCATCGGCAGTGTGCATGGCGTTGACTACGAAAGGTCGAAAAGCGGTTGTGCAGCGGCGAAAAATTGCGTTCCTGGTTCACCGAAATCGGGAATCCGAACGGGCATGGGCATAAACTACGGCGCTGCGCCTAACGGGTGGGAATGCACGGCGCCTATGGTACTTGTGCCGCTTGATGCACGTCGATTCTCCCTTTGCTGACCTTAAAAAAGCGTATTTCGTTGCAAGTACTCGCCCTCCCAGCAAGCATGTTAAAAACGAATCGGCACGGAATCAACCGGGTTCTATTCTTAAAAAAATCCAGCAACCGCGGTCCGGCTTCAGTGCTTCTACCAAAAGTAGGCAGGAGTGGCGCATTCTAACCGGAATCGCGATTTTCCCTACAAAGATAGGACACTCTTGTATGTGATGTTTCAATGGGAAGTTAAAAAAAAGACGGCGCTTTATGGAATTGCCCTGCGCCCTGCATCCTTATGGAAAAGCCAAGGGCCTATGCACCGTCTCTACGTTTTATTTCTCTTCCTCAGCACTTGTTCCGCCGCCGTTCAGGCCCAGTCATCGCCCGACGCGTTGCGGCAATCGCCCCGACACTACCGCTACCGCCTCACCGACGCAGAGGCCATCCGATTGTTGGAAAAAGGCCTGGGTGCCGTTGATTCTGCCTTTTTTCACACGCCCTACGATTCCGTGCCCCGAACAGCCGACTTTGCCGAAGCGCCGTCGGGCTATTACCTGCAGGCTCATGTCGTAGAAAATCAGGTGCGGCTGACGTTCCAGCCCGTGCGCAACGTCGTGGTGACACTCCTCGACAACCAGCGCGACTTTGCGCTGGTGCTGCACGATCTTGCCGGAGATCTGATCCGGGACGCGCACGTCACGGTCGGAGACCGTCGTGTAAGGTTTGATGCCAAAACGCAAGCTTACCGGCGCAGCCGCAGCAACGCGCAGGGACTCCTGACGGTCGAGTGGGACGGCAAGCGATCGTACTTCTGGATAGATCGTCAGTACAACCAAAGCCTGGTGTTACGCGCCGTGCGTCCGATCATCTACCTGCCCCTCAAGTACCTCTGGCGACCCGTGCGCGGAGGCGTGGGGCAACTGGTCCGCTCGATCCGGTACGGCGACTGGTGGTGGTGGGAACACCAGGTCTACCGCATCGGGGCGTGGTTCGAGCCGAAGCCCTATACCGGGTACCTGACGTTCGACCAGCCGAAGTACCGTCCCGGCGATACGGTGCGCGTCAAGGCATTTGTGACGCAGAAACGCGGCCGCCCGCTGCGTCGACCGATGTACGTCCGACTCTACACCCAAAAAGGGACGGTGGTGCTCGATACACTGACGCCCTACCGCCCGGGCGGGTACGAATTCACCTTTGTGTTGCACGACAACCTGCGGTTGCAACTGGACCGGGAGTACCTGCTTTCGTTCGAGAAACGTCCCTTCGGCCGTGACATCAGCGCTTCCTTCCGCCTGGAAGACTACGAACTGAAACGCACCTACGTGCACCTCCGCAGTGACCGGAACCACAGCCGCCCCGGCCATCCGCTCACGCTGCATTTGCAGTCGGTCGATGCCAACGACCTGAACCTGCCCGACGCGCGCATCGAGGTGCGTTTGCTGGCGCAACCCGTCAAGGATTGGGATGCCGCACAGGTGTTTGTGCCCGATACGCTCTGGACCCACCGGCAACCGCTCGATCCGGTAGGCGAAACGATGCTGGAACTGCCCGATTCGGTGCTGCCTGCGGCCTCGTTCCCGTACCGGATTGAGGTGCAGTTTTCCGATGCTGCCAACGAAGTGCAACAGAAAACCCTGGACGTGACGCATGTGGTGTCGACCCAGATTCCGGATGTACAGTTTCAACTGGTGGGGGATACCCTGCGGATCGATCCAGGAACCGAAGAAATAATACCACTTACCGGTGCCCGGCGTGGCGACGCCCGGCGTGGCAACGCTCAATTGGTGCGCCGGCGTGGAGCTGTGGAAGAAGTACAGCCTATTCAATTGCCTTACCAAACCCGGATCGATCCGTGGGTGCAGACTTACCGGGTGGTGCTGGATTCCGGGCGCGTGCAGGAAGACTTCATGCTGGCGACCCAAGCATCCCAGGTCACGTTTCTGGCGGACCGAACGGCCGATTCGCTGTGGATCGACGTCACCAATCCCCGGCAGGTGCCGCTGTGGTACACGTTGTTCCGAAACCAGCGGCCCGTTGTCCGCGGCCACGGCATTGCCTGGCGTTACGCTACCACGGCCGAACCGGACGCGTCATATTCCGTCACACTCGAATACCCCTGGGGAGGCAAGGAGGTACGGCACGAGCATTACACGATTCCGTTTCAGGAAAAGGCTCTGCACATTGCGGTGACCCAGCCGCTGGTGGCCGAACCCGGCGCGTCGATTCAGACCGACATCGAAGTGAAAGACGCAGCGGGCCGTCCGGTAGCGGACGTCGACCTGACGGCCTACGGCTACACCAAAGATTTCCGGGCCGCTCCTACAGCAGTGCCGTATTTGGGTAAAGCCCAGCGAGGACGGCGGGCCTTCAATCAGTTTGCGTTTCGGGCTGCGCCATCTGCGACGCAGACCCCGTTGCGCCAGCGCTTTGCCCGTGCACATCGGCTCGATAGCCTACGCTTTTACCGGCTCCTGTTTCCGGAGGGCGGGTACTACCAGGAGTCTCACCCGCTGCCCGATTCCTCGGCCGAACTGGTGCCGTATGTCGTGGAACAAGGACAGTTGTTGCACCTCTATTACGTGACCCTCGACCAGGAACCGGTCTATTACCACGCCACCCAGCAGGAGCAGTCGCGCGCCATCCGGGTCGATACGGGCTGGCATCACGTCGGATTACGTACGCACGATCGGTTCGTTTCGATCGACAGTGTCTACCTGGCGGTCGGGCACCGGCTGTACCTGAGTATCGAACGCGACCAACCGTCGCCGCATGTGCGCCATCAGCCGTTCCCGGCCACGTACACGCTGTCGGAGCAGGAATGGCTGGGGCGTCGGCTCTTATTTCTGCGTCGCACGTGGGGGCACGACGTAGTAGTGCGCCGGAATGGCCAGGTCTGGCTGCCGCTGGAACACACCGCGCCGGGGCTTCCGCTCATCCTCGGGCCGATGCGGCCGGGCGATATCGTCCTCCACTGGCCGGACGGGCAGACGCAGCGCGGCTGGTTTGAGCCGGGGTGGGAATACGAAATGGAGCCGGAACTGATCAAAATGCGGGAATTGCCGGGTGGTCAGTCGCTACGGCCCCGGTTCCAGGAACAACTGACGGTAAAGTACGCTGCCTTCGACGGATTTGCGCAGGAAGAGCCTTCGCTCGACGAGGCGCGTGTGCAGGAGCGGTTGCGCGAACGCCGAGCCGTTCGGCATTATCAAGCCCCTAAATACGACCTGCCTTCGTCTACCGCCGAGGGGTACGGGCGGCTGCAGTGGCAACTTCGGTCCCCGACGAACGAGCCGGTCCGACACGTGCTGTTGTTCCGCCCCGATAGCGCCCATGTTGTCCGCGTGGCACCGGGCTACGACCGGGAGCTGCACCAACTGGCACCGGGACACTACCAACTGGTGCTGATGCTGGCCGATCACCGGTACCTGATCGCCGATTCGGTGGACGTCCGGGCCAACGGAGTGCGCTGCCTGACCCTCGACACCACCCACGTCCATCCGGCCGATGCGTTCAGCATCCGGGCCGGGGCCATCATCCTGCGCGAAACCGGCGTGTCGGCGTACGTTCAAGACGTGCGCACACAGGAATTGCGCAACATCCAGACGCTGTACCAGAGTCGGGCGGTGCCGTCTACCTATTCGCAGTGGGTGACGGGCAAGGTGGTGGACCACACAGGGGAGGGCATTCCGGGAGTCAGCATTCTGGTCAAAGGTTCCTCGTTCGGCACCATTACGGACGTGGAGGGCCAGTACCAGCTCTGGGTGCCGCCCTTCGCCCGGTTGGTCATCGCTTCCGTCGGCTACCTGAGTCAGGAAGTCGATGCGCAACGCGAAAGCGTCATCGTGCTGGAAGAAGATATCAAGCAACTGTCGGAAGTAGTCGTGGTGGGTTACGCCACACAGCGTCAGCGGGAGTTGACCGGCACTGTTGTGACCACGTTATCGGGTAAAGTGGCCGGAATGGTCATTCTAGGAAACACGACGATGGCCCCGGCGGCTCCGCTGGTGCTGGTCGACGGCGTGCCGTACGCAGGAAACCTGGCCGATTTCGGCGATACGCAACAGTGGCGGACGGAACGGCTTTCGCCTCAGGCGGGTACGGCCCTCTACGGAGCGCGGGCCGCTGGTGGGGTCATTCTGATCACTACCCAGCGCAGCAGCCCTTCCTCGCAAGGTACCATTGCTTCCTCGGAAGGCACGGCCGCCTATGAGGTGCGCCAGCATTTCCAGGACCGGGCGTACTGGCAGCCCCGCCTGCGCACCGACCGCCACGGCCGGGCGTCGTTCACCACCACGTTGCCCGACGACATCACTGCCTGGGAAACGCACGTACTGGCGATGGACGGCAAGCGGCATTCCGGGCAGGTGCAGGGCCAGATCAAGGCGTTCAAGCGGGTGGCGGCGCAACTGGCGGTGCCCCGGTTTCTGGTGGCGGGCGACTCGACGCGGGTCTTCGGCAAGCTGGTCAACTACACAGCTGATTCTATTCACGTGACCACCCAGTTTAGGTCCGGAACTACGGAGCGGCAGCACGAAGCGCACGTAAAACACCTGCTGCTCGATACCCTGGCGCTGGTGGCAGAAGGAGCCGATTCGCTGGCGGTGGAATTCAGCGTGCAGCGCGACGATGGCTACCAGGATGGCGAACGGCGTTTTGTGCCCGTCTACCCGCAGGGCGTCACGGAAACGGAGGGTTTCTTCGCGGTGCTGGACCAGGACACGACATGGACGCTGGAGGTTGATTCGTTGCCCGGAACCCTCCATCTGTACGCACGGGCTCATGCGCTCGACTTTCTCCTCGACGAAATCGAGCACGTCCGTACGTACGGCTACCTCTGCAACGAACAGGCCGCGTCCATGCTGAAAATGCTGGTGCTGGAAAAACGCATCCGACTGCACCTGGACGCACCGTTCCGTCACGAAGCCCAGGCGAAACGGCTGGTCAAACGGTTAGTCCACGATCAGAATACCGATCAGGGCTGGGGCTGGTGGCCCGGCGTTTCTGCCCAACCCTGGATCAGCCAGCAGGTGGTCGAAGCCTTGCTGATGGCCCAGGAAGAAGGGTGGGCCGATGCCCTGCCGGAAGATACGTGGCGGGCGTTTTTCGCGCGTCAACTCGATAAGGCTTCCGCGGGCGATCAACTTCGTTTGCTCCAGCTCCTGCGGCAGTTGGACGCGCCACTGGCCTACGAACCCCGGCTGGCCGCGCTGGCGCAGGACACCACGTTGTCGTTTCATCAGCACCTGCAACTGCTTCAGCTGCGGCAGCAGCTTGGCTTGCCGTATACACTCGATACGCTCGCGCAGACGGTCCGTTCCACGTTGTTCGGCAACGCGTATTGGGGGCAGGCCCTCTATGTACCGGGTGCGGGGACGTCGGTAACCACCACGCTGCTGGCCTACCAACTGTTGCGTGCGCAGGAGGCTCAGCAGGAGGCCCGGCAGGAGGCCCGGCAACATGCGGCGCTCCTCCGGCGCATCCGGGGCTATCTGCTCGAAGCGCGTCAACCCGGCTACTGGCGTAATACTTATGAATCGGCGCAGGTCGTAGAGACGCTGTTGCCCGATGTCCTGCGCGAACAACATGCTCTTTCGCTGCCGCAACTGCGCGTTAACGGAGCGGTGGTGACGAATTTTCCGCTGGAACGCACCTGGGACACAAACGCGCCCCTGACCCTGCAGAAAACGGGCGGTGGCACCGTGTACCTGACGGCCTACCAGCGTCGATTCAACCCGGCACCCGAGCGCGTCACGGGCGATTTTACGGTAACAACCCACTTTAAAGAGGGAGGCAAACCGGTAACCGATCTGACGACCGGGCAGCCGGTCACGCTGGTCGTGGACGTGACCACACAACAAGCATTCGAGTACGTGATGGTGGAGGTACCGATCCCGGCCGGTTGTTCTTACGGCACGAAAACGCACCACGGGAACGAGGTGCATCGGGAATACTTCCGGGAAAAGACCGCGATCTTCTGCCAGCGGTTGGCGGCCGGTACCCACGCGTTCGAAATCGAGCTGGTGCCGCGGTTTTCCGGCCGCTACCACCTGAACCCCGCGCGCGCCGAATTGATGTATTTCCCTACGTTTTACGGTCGCGAAGGCCAGAAACAGGTCCTGATTCCGTGAGTCTTTATGCGTCGGTCGTTTTCAGCGAAGCGGTAAGAAAATTAGCCTTACATCGCGAGAAGATTTCTCACGACGATGCGTTCGAAGGGACAACGGGAGCACATGTCTTACTGTTTTACAAAGCGTGCGATGTGCTTTCCCTGACGGGTCGTCGCTTCCACAATGTAGAGGCCGGACGGCAGGGAACCGACCTGGAGCGAAACCTGCGAACCGGTGACGTCCTGTTCCTGCACGACCCGTCCCAGCACGTCGCGAACCGTGAGGTGCGTCAGGGCCTGTGCGGCCTCCACGGTGAGTTGTCCGGCGCTGGGATTCGGGTAGAGGCGGAGCGGAGCACCCTGTGCAAGGGAGCCCGGGGTGGCGGTCACGGGGCCATAAGGCGCGAGACCGGCGGGCGGCGCCGGCAGTTTTTCGGACGTGTAGAGTTTGAACTCGCCGGGGCGGAGGGTGAGCGCGGCGGCCGTGTCGGTAACCGTGATGCTGTCGGCCGCGAAGAAATCGTACCACGTGCCGGTTTGCTGAAAAGCCGGGCTGAGTTCAGCCGTCGTCACGTCGAAGTTGCCCACGATGGTGACGTGCATTGTCGAATCGCTCAGGTGGAGGCGTTTCTTGAGGCCGTCTTCCACCAAGGTGAAATCGTCCGTAGAAAAGACGGAATAGTGGGTTTTCAGATCGATCAGCGCCGCGAAGGTCTGGTACAGCTCGTAGCGCTCCGGCTCCTGCAGGTAATCCCACCGGATGGGTTTCGGATTGGTGCGGCATCCGTTGTTGATCGAACCGTCCTCACAAGCATTGATCGAATACTCGTAGCCGAGTTCACCGAACTGCCACACCATTTTCGGGCCGGGAATCGGGAAGAAAAAGACCGCCGCCGCTTTGACGCGGTCGAGGGCGGTGGGAAGGTCTTTCACGTTGTAGTCGCCGCTGGCGTTGCCGTACGCCAAATTTTTGAACATCAGCCGCTCTTCGTCGTGGCTTTCCATGAACGTGACGCCATCGGGGTCGGTCCAGCCGTGAGTCAGGTACGACGCGCCCGCCAAGCTCGCGTTTTCGACGTAGCCCATCGTATTCTGGTTGTACGGATCGGTCATCTTGTTCCACAGCATCATGCCGTAGGCACCCAATTCCTGTTCCTCCTGTGGCGAACCGAAGTGTTCCAGGATGACGTAGGCGCTCGCATCGACCGTCCGGAGCTGGTCGTACATCCGCTCCAGAATCGCCACGCGCGAGGCATCGTACTGACTCCAGGCGTCCACATCCGAAGTTTGCCGTTGCGTAAAGCCTTTACTCAGGTCATACCGGAAGCCGTCTACGTGGTACTCTTCCAGCCAGAACGCATTGACGCGGTCGACGAACGCCTGCGTCGCCACGCTTTCGTGGTTGAAGTCGAAAAAGACGGAGAAGGGGTGGGTCGCTTCCGGGTTGAGCCACGGATTATTGGCGGCGGGCCTCGTGCCGTCCCAGTAAAGCTTCACGAACGGGTTTTCGTAGTCGGCGTGGTTCAGGACCAGGTCCAGAATCACCGCCATGCCCTGCGCGTGGGCGGAGTCGATCAGCGCCTTGAGGTCGTTTTTGGCGCCGTAGTATTTGTCCGGCGCGAAGTAATAGATCGGGTTGTAGCCCCAGCTCAGGTTCCCTGCGAATTCCTGCACGGGCATCAGTTCTAGGGCGTTGATGCCCAGGGTTTTCAGGTACGAGAGCGAATCGATGATCGTCCGGTAATCGTGGGCATCCACAAAATCGCGCACCAGCAATTCATAAATCACCAGATCGTCTGCTTCCGGCCGCACGAAGTCCGTCGTTTGCCAGGCGTAAGCGGGGGCATCGGTCTGAAACACCGCCACCGTGCCGGTCGTCTGGCCCGTCGGGTAAGGCTTCAGGTTCGGGTAGGTTTCGGCCGGAATGAAGGGATCGTTGGCCTCGTCCAGAATCTTTTCGGCGTAGGGGTCGCCCACCCGCACGGCACCGTCCACAAAATACTGAAAGCCGTATTCCTGCCCCGGTGTGAGGTCGTCCAGTTGAATCCAGAAGTGGTCACCGCCGGGCGTCTGGTTCAGTGCATAGTCAATGGAAATCTGCCAGTCGGAGAGGTCGCTGAGCAGGTACGCAAACGATTTTTCCGGGGCGTACAGCGACAGCACCACTGACGTAGTGCTTCGGTAGTTGATGCCGTCGACCACGCCTTCGGGGAGGGGAGCCACCACGGTCGCCGCCCGCACCACGTACCGAAACGAATCGGCCTGCGTGGCGGTCGCGGTCTGGCCCACGACTTTGATCCAGCCTTCGCCCGATGCACCCACCGATAGCTCGTAGGTGAGCGCGGTGCCGGTGGTTTGCGCCAGTTGCGTTTCGTTCTGGTACAGCGTCAGTTGCGCCGATTCCGAACTCACCACCGAAATGGGCAACGTACTGCCCGCTTCCGGCAGCACCAGCTCGGCGGTGGGGCTCTCGAACTGCACCGACAGTTCCGTGTCGTAGATCGTCAGGTAGATGTTCTGGTTGTTGGGATCTTTGCCTTCTTTCGAGCCGTCGGCATTGCGGAACACCAGCCCCAGTTTCCAGATGCGCGTGCTGTCCGGCACCCCGAAATACGTACGCGGCGTAATCGTAATACGCCACAGGTTGGGGTTTTCCGCGTCCTGCGTCATCAGCCCCACCCCGTTGTCCTGTCCCCAGGCCTGTCCCTCGGGCTGGAAATCGTACCCGGCCCCGGCGCCGTTTTCCTGCGTTCCGGCCCCGGCATGCATGTAGACTTTAGTGGCTCCGACCAGACCGCTAGTGCCCTGCGTTGCGTCGTAAAGGATTGTGACCGGCGCATCGGCCGTCGGAAAGGCTGGATCGGAGGTGACCTGTGCGCGGAGCGATCCGGCCGACCACAACAGCAGCACGGCCCAGCAGGCAAAACGAAGGAGGCGTGGTGGAAGCATGGCGATGGAAGGGAAGGGTGAGCGCTAAAGGTAGAAGATTCAAAGAAGAAGACAATCCTTTGCGCATCTAAAAAGAGCCACACAGTGATGTATAAAGAAGTTACGTTATGATAAATATAGAAGACGCAAAACGTAAGGAGAAAAGCGCACCTGCCGTATGCCTGAAGGCGCGGGAGCTAGGCGGCCTGTTCTTGTTTCGCTGGTTCCTGCAAGCGCCGTAGGGGGGCAACGGCCAGCACAATGCTCAGCACGATCAGCACGGCACCCATCAGAAAAGGCGCGCCTGGAAAATAAAACGGGGCCTGATCGCCCGTGAAATAGGCAAACAGGTTGGTCATGAGCGGTGGGCCGAGGATGCTCGTGACGCTGATCAGGCTGGTGAGTGCCCCTTGCAATTCGCCCTGTTCGTTGGCGGGCACCTGCGTGGATAACAGCCCCTGCAACGCCGGACCGGAAATGCCGCCCAGCGCGTACGGCACCAGGAAAATGTACATCTGCCAGCCCTGCGTGGCGAAGGAGAACAGGAGGAAACCCAGCATGTAAAATGCAAAACCCACAAAGATGGAGCGTTTCATGCCCAGCTTCGGGATGGTAAAGCGGGTCAGAAAGCCCTGCACCACCCCGACCAGCAGCCCCAGTGCTCCCAGCGAAAAACCGACCTGCGCTTCGCTCCAGCCGAACCGCTCCATCGTGAAATACGACCACGTGCTTTGCGGGGCGTGGGCCGCCAGGTAGATCAACACCAGCGACGCCAGCAGGCCCATCAGCACCGGATAGCGCCGCGCCTGTTGCAGCGAGCCGATCGGGTTGGCCCGTTTCCAACGGAACGCCCGCCGGTTTTCTGCCGTCAGCGATTCGGGGAGGATGAAATAGCCGTAGAGGAAGTTGAGGAACGTCAGCCCCGCCGCCGCCAGAAACGGAATGCGCGAGCCGTACTGGCCGAGCACACCGCCCAGCACCGGCCCGATGACAAACCCCACGCCGAAGGCCGCGCCGATCATCCCGAAGTTC
The DNA here is from genome assembly GCF_900100765.1 of Catalinimonas alkaloidigena. Taxonomy (NCBI): domain Bacteria; kingdom Pseudomonadati; phylum Bacteroidota; class Cytophagia; order Cytophagales; family Catalimonadaceae; genus Catalinimonas; species Catalinimonas alkaloidigena. The sequence goes on from NZ_FNFO01000013.1 coordinate 135,111, forward strand.
TGCGCCCGCTTTTCCGGTGGACTCACGTCGGCGATGTACGCCGAGGCCGTGGTGAAACTTGCGCCCATCACGCCCGCCACGATGCGCCCGATGAACAGCCAGCCGATGGTCGGGGCAAAGGCCAGAAACAGGTAGTCGACACCGAAGCCGAACAGCGAAGCCAGCAGCACGGGCCGCCGTCCGTAGCGGTCGCTCAGCCCACCCACCACCGGGGCGCAGAGAAACTGCATGAAGGCGTAGGCGAACAGGAGCCACCCCCCGTAGGTCGCGGCCTGACTCAGGTCATCGTGAATCAGTTCGGTAATCAAGGTCGGCAGCACCGGCGCGATGATGCCCAGCCCGATCACGTCGATCAGCAACGTCACGAAGATGAAACCGAGGGCAGCTTTACGTGGCTCGGCCTGATGGGAAGGAGAAGACATAGCGTAGGGGAGAAAGAGTCGGGCGCAAAGGTCGAGAACTGGCTAGGAATTTCCGCGCGCTCCAGATGAAGAAATACTGAACACTGATAAGGAGAACTTGAAAGGCGGGAAGAGGCGCCTGAAGTGCGAAAATGAAGGCACTCGTGCTATAAATATTTAAAGTTATGATAAATAAAGTAAACGAAACTAGCTACGCAAGAAAAGCCCAGGGGTTTAGTGAGAATTCATCTTTGAAAATAAATTAATAATGACGACACCCAGCATGATCAACCCTATGCCGATGATGGCGGGTAAGTCGGGTTTTTGTTTGAAAAAGACGATTCCCAGTAGGGTAATGGCGATAATCCCGACGCCTGACCAAATGGCGTAGGCTACGCCGATCGGGACCACTTTCAGGGTTAAGCTTAAAAAGTAGAATGAAAACAGGTAACTGATCACCGTAACGACGGAGGCACCCCATTGGCTAAACCCCTCTGACTTCTTTAGGTAGGTCGTGCCCATGATTTCAAACGCAATGGCCAGAAGCAAAAACAAATAAGGCTTCATCGTGCTCGTTTCGTTAACCTGATCGGACTGTACGCTGTACTGCGGAAGGTGCTTGCTGAACCGATGATCAGCCGGAACTCAGTCAGCGTAGGACCGGAACAACCCCGCTATGCCTCCGTCAGCCACGTCCCCTGTGGTTGCTGGAATTGCAACTGGTCCGATTTGCAAACGACGACGTGCTGTGCGCCTTTCGCCAAAGCCCGGAAGCCGTTGTCCAGCTTGGGAAGCATGCCTTCTTTGATGGTGCCGTCGTCTTTGAGCGTACGATACCGGGCAGACGTCAGCTCCGCGACCAGGGAATTCGGATCGTTTAAATCGCGCATCACGCCGGGGTGTTCGAAGCAGTAGGCCAGCGTCACGTCGTAGTACGCGGACAAGGCGGCGGCCAGTTCGGCGGCGATGGTGTCGGCGTTGGTGTTGAACAGTTGCCCGTGGCCGTCGTGCGTGATGGCCGCGAAGACCGGGACCGCTCCGGTCTCGAGCAGCGCGTGCAGGCCGTCGCCATTTACACTTTCCACGTCGCCGACAAAGCCCCAGTCGATCTCACCGACGGGCCGTTTCCGGGCGCGGATCAGGTTCAGGTCGGCTCCGGTCAATCCGACGGCGTTGACACCCGCCGCCTGCAACTGTGCCACGACTTTACGGCTGATCAGCCCGCCGTAGACCATCGTGATGACGTCGAGCGTGTCGGCATCGGTGATGCGGCGACCCTGCACCATGCGGCTTTCCAGGCCGAGGCGACCCGCCACGTCGGTTGCGGTGCGTCCCCCGCCGTGGACGAGGACTTTTTTCCCGGGAATGGCGGCAAAGTGGGCGATGAGTTCCTGAAGAGCGTCCGGCTCTTCCACGACTTTTCCACCGACTTTGGCAAGAAGAAGAGGTTCCAAAGGATGAGGTTTTAGGACTTACAGGGATTCCAGCAACCGCTTCAATACCACGGTGGCCGACCAGGTGCGGTTTTCAGCTTCGGGCAGGATGAGCGACTGCGGACTGTCCAGCACGGCGTCGGTGACGATCACGTTACGACGGACGGGAAGGCAGTGCATGAACTTCGCCTGGTTGGTCAGGGCCATTTTTTCGGCCGTTACGGTCCAGGACGGATCGCGGCTCAGGATCTGCCCGTAGTCCTGGTACGACGACCAGTTTTTGGCGTAGATAAAATCGGCTCCGGCAAACGCCCGGTTCTGGTCGTGTTCGATGGTAACGCCTTTCGTGAAATCTTCCGACAGTTCGTAGCCCTGGGGATGGGTCACCACCAGATCGACATCGGCCTCTTTCATCCACTCCACAAACGAGTTGGGCACGGCCTGTGGCAGGGCGCGGGGGTGTGGGGCCCAGGTCAGCACCACTTTGGGGCGCGCCACGGTCTTGTGCTCCTCAATGGTGATCAGGTCGGCGAGCGACTGCAACGGGTGGCGGATGGCCGATTCAAGGCTGACGATGGGCCGCCCGGCGTAGCGCACGAACGAATGAAGAATCCGATCGCTGTAGTCTTCCGCGCGGTTTTTCAGGGTCGGGAAGGCGCGCACGCCGAGGACATCGCAGTATTGCCCCATCACGGCGGCGGCGTCTTTGATGTGTTCGGCCGTATCGCCGTCCATCACCACGCCTTCGGCCGTTTCCAGCTTCCAGCCGTCTTTGTCGACGTTCATCACGACCACCGACATGCCGAGCTTTTGCGCCGCTACCTGCGTGCTGAGCCGGGTGCGGAGGCTGGGGTTGAAGAAAATCAGCCCCAGGGTTTTGTCCTGGCCGATTTTGGGCACGCCCGCGGATTTGAGCTGGCGGGCTTCGGCGACCAGAGAAGAAAGGTTGTCCGTGTCGTGGACGGAGAGAAAATGTTGCATGAAAAAAGGACTTGCGAGGGTGCGAAGTTAGGACACTTCCGAAAACAGGAGGGTCATTCCCGGCCGGAATAGGACATTTGCTGTTTGATTTTCTGCGCGGCCTCGCGTCCGGCCCAGCGTTCACAGAGGAAAAGGCCCAGGTCGAGCGAGGCGGCCACGGCCCCGGCGGTGATCACGTCGCCGTCTTCGACGATGCGTTCCTCAACGACTTCCCGGCAAAACGGAGCCAGCGTCTGATACTCGTGGGGATTGCAGGTGGCGCGGCGGTTGCGCAGCAAACCGGCGGCTCCGAGCAGCAGACTGCCCGTGCAGACAGAAATTTTGAGCGGCACCGTCGCGGCCGTGCGTAGCCAGTGCACAAACCCTTCGTCGTGCACGAGCGGCCGGGTTCCGTACCCGCCCGGCACAATCACCGCGTCGTACAAGTGCAGGTCGGGTTGTACCCGCTGCGGCACGAGGGTCAGCCCGAACCCATCCTGAATTGGCGTGGTGTAGGCGCACGTCTCCCACGCGAAATCGGGCAGAAAGCCGTTGCTCCTCAACCGCGTGAGCGGATCGTACACGCCCACGAAGTCGAGGAGGGTAATGTCCGGGAAGAGGATGAACGCGACGCGCATCAGGAAGCGGCCACCTGGGACAGCACCTGTTCCAGTTTTTCGGTGAACAGATCGGCCTGTTCCTGCGTCAGGTTCAGCGGCGGCAGCAGACGGATGATGTTCGTGCCCGACGCGCCCGTGAACAGTTGGTAGTCGAACAGGAGGCTTTTGCGCAGCGCCGCCACGGGGAAGTCGAACTCCAGCCCGATCATCAGGCCTTGGCCGCGTACTTCCTTCACACCGTCCAGGCCGCGCAGTTGGTCCATCCAGTACGCGCCCAGTTCCGCCGCCTTGGCGACCAGGCCTTCGTCTTCCAGCACATCGAGCACGGCCAGCCCCGCCGCGCAGGCGAGGTGGTTCCCACCGAACGTCGTACCCAGCATGCCGTGCACGGGCTTCAGGTGCGGCGCCACGAGCACGCCCCCGATCGGGAAGCCGTTGCCCATGCCTTTCGCGACGGTGATCAGATCCGGCTGTATGTCGGCGTACTGATGCGCGAAGAACTTCCCACTCCGTCCGTAGCCCGACTGAATTTCGTCCGCAATCAGGACCGTCCCCGTCTCTTTACAAAGTTCCGCCGCGCGTTGCCAGAATGCCGGGGTCGGGATGTGGACGCCGCCGACGCCCTGGATGCCCTCCACGATCAGCGCACAGACGTCGCCTTTCCGCAGTTCGGTTTCCAGCGCATCCACATCGTTGAAGGGAATGAAGGTCACCTCGTGCCCGGCATTGACTGGCGCGACGATCTTGGGATTGTCCGTCGCCGCCACCGCTGCGGAGGTCCGTCCGTGGAAGGCCTTCTTCAGCGCCACAATCCGCTTACGACCGGTATGGAACGACGCCAGCTTCAGGGCGTTCTCGTTGGCTTCCGCGCCGGAGTTGCACAGAAACAGCGCGTAGTCATCGTAGCCCGACAGGCGGCCCAGTTTCTCGGCCAGGGCTTCCTGCAACCCGTTCTGCACGGAGTTGGAATAAAAGCCGATGGTGTGGACCTGCTGGCTGACTTTTTCTGCATAATGCGGATGGCAGTGGCCGATGGAAATCACGGCATGGCCGCCGTAGAGGTCGAGGTACCGGGTGCCCTGGGCATCCCAGAGGTAACAGCCCTCTGCCCGCACGGGCTCAATGTTGTAAAGGGGATATACGTCGAAGGTTTTCATGAGAAGTTTAGTGTTTAAAGCTTAAGGCTTAAAGAGTTGACTGTTGAAAGTTTAAGATGCCTGACGCACTTTCTGAATGAGCCGAATCAGCATCGCCTTGATTGCTTGAAGGACAGCTTGCAAAGAAGCATGTTCTTCTGGTGTGAGATACCCAAGCTCTTTGCATAAAAGGAAATAATACTCTGTTTCATGGAGCGAACCGAGTGATATCTGAAAGTAGTTAGCAATGTCTTTGTCTGAGTATTTACCACAGCCTTCTGCAATATTAGCCGGAATCGAAACCGACGCGCGACGAAGTTGATTGGTAAGGCCGTAGACTTCCTCTTTGGGAAACCTGTTGCTGACCCGGTAGACCTCCAGCACCAACTGATGCGCTTTCTGCCAAACCATTAGTTTCCGAAAGTCCTGCATAATAGCTTTTTCGATGAGTACCATACTAAGCCACCAGAGCCTTTGGGTGAACTAGTCTCATTTAGCCTTAAGCTTTTCACTCCAATATACTGCCTTAGTTTGGGTGCGTCAGCCGCTCTAAGCCTTAAGCTTTTAGCGCTAAACTTAAAACGCCAGCGCCTTCAGCGTCAGGCCCGCTTTTTCTTCCCGACCGAACATCAGGTTCATGTTTTGCACCGCCTGCCCGGACGCGCCTTTCAGGAGGTTGTCAATCATGCTGATGATCAGCAACTGGTCGTCGTGCTTTTCTAGGTAAACGATTCCCTTGTTGGTGCCCACCACCTGTTTCAGAGCCGGATTGCTGTCCGACAGGTACACGAACGGATGTGGCGCGTAATAGTCCTGGTAGAGCGCTTTGGCTTCGTCCAGCGAACCGGCAAACGGCGTGTAGGCCGTCGCCAGGATGCCCCGCGTGAAGTTGCCCCGCACCGGAATGAAGTGCAGCTTGTGGGCGAAGTCGGGTTGCAACTGGTGGAGCGACTGCCCGATCTCGCCCAGGTGCTGGTGGTTGAAGGCTTTGTAGACCGACACGTTGTTGCTGCGCCAGCTGAAGTGTGTTGTGGCACTCGGCGCTTGCCCGGCCCCGGTCGAGCCCGTCACCGCGTTGATGTGGACGTCGTCGTGCAATTGGCCGGCGGCCGCCAGCGGCAACAGTGCCAGTTGAATGCAGGTTGCGAAACAGCCCGGGTTAGCCACGTGCTGGGCCGTGCGGATCGCTTCTCGGTTCAGTTCCGGTAGTCCGTAGACATAGTTGTTTCCTTCGCGTTTCAGGCGGAAGTCCTGGCTCAGGTCAATGATTTTCACGGAATCGGGGACGGGGTGGGCCTCCAGGAACGTGGCTGCCGCGCCGTGTCCGACGCAGAGGAACAACACGTCGATGCCGTCGAAGTCCAGCGCGTCGGTAAAGAGGAGGTCCGTCTCGCCCAGCAGATCCTGGTGGGTGCTGTGCAGCGGCTTGCCCGCCTGGCTCTGACTGTGGACAAATTTGAGTTCGACGTCGGGATGGAACAGCAGCAGGCGCAGTAATTCGCCTGCCGTGTAGCCTGCCCCGCCGATGATGCCTACGTGAATACTCATGATTGGGCGTCGGTTGACTGGGTGAGTGAACCCGGCGCGACTTTCTCGTCTTCGTTCACTGCGTAATAGATTTTCAGGGCGTTGCCCATCACCTTCGTAAAGCCTTTGACGTCTTCGCCGGTCCAGGCGCGGTTCATCTCGCCGTACGAGCCGAATTTGGCGTTCATCAGGTCGTGGTCGGATTCGATGCCGAGCACCTCGAAGCGGTAGGGCGACAGGCGGACGTGGACCTGTCCCGTCACGTTCTTTTGCGTATCAGCCAGGAACGTCTCGATGTTGCGCATCACCGGCTCCAGGTATTGGGCTTCGTGCAGGAGCATGCCGTACCAGTTGCCCAGTTGCTCCTTCCAGTAGAGTTGCCACTTGGTCAGCACGTGCTTTTCGAGGACGTGGTGGGCTTTGATCAGGATCAGCGAAGCGGCCGCTTCGAACCCGACCCGGCCCTTGATGCCGATGATCGTGTCGCCGACGTGGATGTCGCGCCCGACGGCGTAGAGCGCTCCGAGACGTTCCACCTCGCGGATGGCGTCTACCGGATGGTCGTACGTTTTGCCGTTCAGGCCTCGCAGTTCGCCCTGTTCGAAATGCAGCGTGATGGTCTGCTCGCCCTGGCCCTGCAACTGACTGGGGTACGCTTCGTTGGGCAGCGTGCTGTGAGAAGTGAGGGTTTCGCGTCCGCCGACGCTGGTGCCCCATAGGCCTTTGTTGATCGAGTAGGCGGCTTTTTCCCAGTTGCCTTCTACACCGTGTTCTTTCAGGAAGTCGATTTCCGCTTCGCGCGAAAGTTGCAGGTCGCGGATGGGCGTGAGGATCTCCAGTTCAGGAGCCAGAATCTGGATCGCCAGGTCGAAACGCACCTGGTCGTTGCCCGCGCCGGTGCTGCCGTGGGCAATGTACTTCGCGCCGATTTCCTGCGCATAGCGTACGGTGGCCAGCGCCTGAAACATCCGCTCCGAACTTACCGACAAGGGGTAGGTCTGGTTCCGGAGGATGTTCCCGAAAATCAGGTAGCGAATGCAATTCTGGTAGTAATTCTCGGTTTCGTCGAGCGTGACGTGCTTGGTGACCTGCAACCGTTCGGCACGGCGGGCTACTTCGGCCAGTTCTTCGTCGGAAAAACCACCGGTTTGCACCAGGGCGGTGTACACATCCAGGCCTTTGGTTTCGGCGAGGTACACGGCGCAGTAGGTCGTGTCGAGGCCGCCCGAAAAGGCGAGTACTACTTTATCTTTCAAGGAGGTAGGGATTATGGGTTAATAAATTTCAATTTCGAAAGTCCGGCCTGTAGCGCCTCTTGCCCCGCGGGTTGTCGCAGCACGTCCGCCAGGGAACGCGGGGGGCTGATCTCTCCCGTTCGGGCGTTGGGGAGCGACAACTGGAACCACGCGACGCTGTGCCAGGCCCCAAATTTATAGCCTATGTCGCGATATAGCCCGATGGGTTCAAAACCAAAGGCCTGATGAAAGGCTTCGCTGGCCGGATTCGGCAGGGTGATGCCCGCGTAGACGTTGCGAAAGCCTTGCAGGGTGAGCAACGCCAGGAGGGAGGTATACAGCGCCTGCCCGATGCCCCGCCGGTGAAAGGTGGGCGCCAGGTATACTGACGACTCCACGGACCAGTCGTAGGCCGTGCGCTGTCGGTGCGACGTCGCGTAGGCATAGCCTGCCACCGTACCGTCGACATCAAAGACCAGCCACGGGTACTTCGGCAGGGTGCGGGTTATGCGCTGCCCAAACTCCGCTTCCGAGGGCACAGCCCACTCGAACGAAGTCGCGGTCGTTTCCACAAAAGGTGCGTAAATGGCCCGAAGAGCTGCGGCATCGTCCGGGCGGGCCAGTCGGATCGTTGCCATGTGCGTTGGGGGTTAGCTGAAGAGTTTTGCAAGACCGACCACACTGGCCATCACCGGAGCGTTTTTCTTGCGCCTACGGCCCAGTACGTGCTGTTTGAAGCGTACCCAGCGCGCGTACACGCTCAGGCTCTTGTCCCAGCCTTTTTTCTCGGTGCCCTGTTCTTTCTCTTTCTTCTTCTCGGCCGGATCGTATAACATGCCGGTGCAGAGGCAGTTCTTGCGGTTCGTGCGGGTCAGAATGTCGTAGTTGACACAGCTCTGGCATCCGTTCCAGAACGTCTCGTCGGTCGTCAGTTCCGAAAACGTCACGGGTTTGTAGCCCAGTTCGGAATTGATCTTCATGACCGGCAAAGACGTGGTGATGCCAAACAGCTTGGCGTCGGGGTACTTCTTCCGGGTCAGTTCAAACGCTTTGGATTTGATCCGCTTGGCCAAGCCGCCGCTGCGGAATTCGGGCACGACGATCAGGCCGGAGTTGGCCACAAACTGGCCGTGGCTCCACGTTTCGATGTAACAGAAACCGGCAAACTGACCCCGCTCGGTCAGAGCGATGATGGCCTTGCCTTCCTCCATTTTCCGACGGACATACTCTGGATGGCGTTTGGCGATGCCCGTACCGCGAATGCGGGCGGCATCTTCCATTTGCTGACAAATTTCTTCGGCGTAGCGAAAATGTGATGAATTCGCCACCTGAACCTCAATTTTTTCCATGGGTTCTCAGGAAGTTGAAACGTGCTTGTAAAAGAAGGATGAAGAAAAAAAGGAGAAGGCGATAAAGGACGTACCTACGCCGTGAACATGACGATACCCCTAAGGGGCCTGCTTGGGAAGCAGACTGCCGGAGTAAAAGGTCGGACGTGGTGCGTCATGTTCATTTTGCCTGTCAGCGAAATTGAGGTGCAAATGTAAACGATAAATAAAATTAATTTCCAAATAGTTCCCCGAAGAATTTCAGAAGCCACGAAAGAAAATTAGCCGATTCAGACGGGTTTCCAAACAAAAAACCACCGGCATGAACCCCAAAGAGACTTACGGCTCACGAGCCGCGGGGCGGATTTTGTTGCCGATTTTGTAAAAAGTGACAACACGGCGGCCTCCTGGAAAAATACTACCGGGCACTGGACCTGTTCCGGGTGATTGCATGGCGTGATGCCCAGCCGGGAAAGACCTGCGGAGGAAAGGCAGCGCCGCCTGTTGGCAGACATTGCGCCGCCGAACGCAGCTTCCCCGATCCGGCTCCGGAATGGGGCAACGCCCTCACCATCTCCTGTATTGTCGCGCAAAACGCGGCCTGCGCTCAGATGTACTTTTCCAAGTCGGTCAACGTCACGTCTCGGAAGTCGGCATACGTGGCAACGGCGCCTTTGGCGAGCAGTTCTTCAGACGTTTGGGTGGTCGTAATTCCGATCACGTGGCACCCCGCCCGGTGGCCCGACTCCACACCCGCCAGCGAGTCTTCGAACACAATGCAACGGGCCGGCTCGAACCGCAGGGCCGCCGCGGCCTTCAGGTAAATTTCGGGATCGGGCTTGCCTTTATCGAAGTGTGCCTCGTGCAGGATGGTGGTAAAGTAACGGGTGGTGCCGGTTTCGTCCAGCGTGAAATCGACGTTCGCCCGCGGGGCCGACGTCGCGATGGCGTACGGGATCTGGGTCGCCTGCAACGCGTTCAAAAAGCCGCGCAGTCCGGGCAGCAGTTCGATGGTGTCGCGGTACATATCCCGGAACATCGATTCCTTCTCGTCGGCGTAGCGTTTGACTTGTTCCGGTGACATTGCCTCGTCGTGAAACAGGTAGGGAATCCACTCCCGGTTGTTGCGTCCGTAGACCTTCTCGCGAAGTTCTTGTTCGCTGAGCTCCAGCCCGTACTTCTCGGTAAACTTTTGGATCGATTTTTTATGCATCGGATTGCTGTCGACCAGCACTCCGTCCATGTCGAAAATGACGGCAAATTCTTTCATACAGCAATAGCAAACGGGGGCTGCCGGGAAGAGTTACAAAGCCGGGATCGGCCGGAGAGGAAGAAACACGTTCAGCGCAAAGGCATCCGTGGAATAGAGGAGGCTTATGACCACTCTGCTTGCGAGAAAAGGCTAATGCATAAGTGTAAAAGCATTTTGATTAATTATAATCAAATTTGATCATAATTAATCATGCGTAGTGACAGTCAATTTTTTGGGCTGTGAGCGCATCGCAAAGCGCTTTGCTGTCAGGATGATTATCCGTAATGAACTGGTGCAACTCGTCCGGGCGACACAGGCGCATCATCTCCCGGCGACCCATTTTGCTGTGGTCGACCAACAGCGAAACGTGGCGGCATTGTCCCATCAGCGTGCGTTCTGTCTCGGCAATCAGGGGGTGAGCACAGGTGACCAGTTCGGGCGTCACGCCACCCGCTGAGAAGAAGGCCCGGTCGGCGTAATACTCCCGCAGTTCCTCGTTGGTACGCGGGCCAATCAACACCCCGGAATCGGGCAGCAGCATGCCGCCGATCAGGAACACATCGGCCCCCCGTTTCTGGCTGCGGTGCTGGTCCAATTGGTGGGCGAACAACAGCGAATTGGTGATGATGCGGATCGGTCGGTCGGCCAGGAGCGGGGCCAGTTCCATCGTGGTGGTGCCACTGCCCACCATCACGACCTCGCCATCGTTTACTTCCGTTGCGGCCCGTTGGGCGATCCGTTGTTTTTCATGACGCAGCACTACCTGGCGATACGCAGGCGGGAGCTGATCTATAGGCGAAGCTTGGGTAGCCATCTGCCGGACGGTAATCCCCCCCCAGGTCTTCTTCACCCGACCCTGATCCACCAGCTGCGTGAAATCACGGCGGATGGTGGCGGGGGAGGCGTCGCACAAATCACAGGCGTCCTCGACGGACAGATCGACGTGCTTTTCCAAGTAATGGAAGATCAGTTCAAAGCGTTGTTCCTGCGTCATACCGCAAAGCTACCAAATCATAAATGATCAATTTTGATCATTTATGATTTAAAGTGATTGATGTATTTGGGACTGTCTAGAGGACTTGTCGCTGGACTGATGAATTAGTAATGCTAAAGGTCGTTTTGTTGCTGTGTGCTATGCCCCCAAACCAAAAGATCTATGGGTTGACGTCAGCCAACGACAGGACGAACAAAGAGCGCAAAAAGCTCAGGCAAATGAAGCGTACTGTGACGCACAAGTCTGGCGTGAAAGAGCTTGAAAGCAATGGAGCCTGCATTGCCCCTCCGATATGGAAGAAGCAGTTAAGTTTTCAAAAGAAAAACGTGTGTACTTGCTCCGTCTCTCTAGCAGGAAATCAGTTGCGCAACTGCCCGCTCGCCTTTTCATCCGGGCGCCGGTCTATTCTATCGTGAAGGGTCTAACGAGCAGAATGAGAAACTGACTCAAAAGAAAAGTCAAACAACAGTCCGGTGATCGACGTGAACTGTAGGTAGAGAAGTCTCGTGGCACCGAAGTGCAAACGTAACAGCTTGGGGATGTCGTGATGCACCCGACTGAAGAAGCAAACCGTACCGGAGCGAAAGCGCCATCGGCCCACCGGTGGTTGTATGTCGAAAGGCGAAGGTACGTTGACGCTGCAACACAAGTGGATAAGTGTACCGGCTATCAGCAAGAGAATACGAGTCAGTCTTACGGATACGACGGAGAAAAAAGGGTGAGGAGCCAGCGCAATCCTGGGCGGTTGCCAAGGTGAGGGTTGGGCCTGTGCGGTGGCGTGATGCAGCAACCGGCACGGTAGTGACTCTCCCAAAATGAGATCCCAAAGTACCGCTACATGACTCGCCGGGGGAAGCCGAAACTGCCGCTAGTGCCACTGTCCCACTTTGTACTTTTCTGAGGTTCGGGCGCTGTAGCGACCGAGGGGTAATCTCTACAGGATCGTACGAGTCGATAGCACCCTGCGTTGGCTGTTCGGTAATGCAACGAAGATCCGGCGCGCATACACTCGGGTTGGAAGCGATTAGTAGAGCGGAAGTATGACTCGCATTTTCCGGCAAAGCGGTAGGCAGATGGGGTCTGTCGATTTGTGCTCTGATCGACCACGTTTCTGGAAATAATACCAAATGAGTACTTAGCATTCCTTCCGCCTTTTTTGCATGACTGCTTGTAACTCCTGAGCCAGGAGTATGCATTTGCGAGGTGTTTAAGGCGTAAGCTGTACGCTTCCTGCGTTGGTTTTCGGGTCGTGCGTTGGAGGTCTTTAGGGCCTCGCGAACCTGATGCAACGGGCGTGATTGCGCATCCGCGCAAGGGCGGGTTGCGTCCTCAACCGCAGCGCGATCTGGGTTGTGAGCCGGATCTACGGTAAGAAAAATCGGAAGAAAATCGGAGGAAGCTTCGGCCTGATTTTGTGCGCGAGTCCTTGTCGCTGACGGGCGGAGCGGACTGTCTAACCCAAGCGTCCAGCTAGGGCAGGGTAGAGATTGAACAGCGTAATACGAGGTTGTCCAATCTTCTGATGGCACGAAAACGTCTTCTAAAGTGGCTTGTGAGAAGGGCACAGCTTCGCCAATCGAGGTCTCTAACGCCTGTAACGGGTTAAAAACGTCGGATTGGGCTTGTGCCACGGCCGTTGTCGTAACGATTCCTGGGGAGATGCGATGAAGCAGGGATGGTGGCCCGGCCCGCAACGGAGGTCGTACCCCGCGGCGCACGGAGGCCTGTACTATGGCAGATGAGGGGTTGCCCAGGCAGCGCTGTGCGGAGTAAAGAACCCGCTGCGGAGGTGCCGGTGCCATAGCCTGCACGGTCGCCTCGACATGAGCAGGGGCACCAGGCGTGAACGTCTCCGATCCCAGTACGGTTGCGGCGTGGGCACATGCCTGTCCGGTAGCGTGCGCCCCACCGGGAGCAGCCATCAGGTAACACAGGAAAACGAGCAGACGCAACACGCGAGAAGAGGGAATTACGGTACGGGATTAACGGCAAAATACAGCTTTCTCTACGCGATACAAAGTGCTTGAGGTGCAGTACGTTAGAATTTTTATAAAGCCCCACCCCGGCCTGAAAAGCGTAGGGTAGGGCTTGTTCGAAGAGAAATCCAATTTAGCGGGAGCGGCCTTTTGCGGTGCATTCGGGTGAAGGTACTGTGAGCCGAAGCTGGTAATAAGTACTACCGCTCGATCACGCCATTGCCCCGTCCGTTACGTATTGCGGATGGCGAAGTAGTTTACCGAGATTACAAAAGCATACAGCAGGAACACCACCAGGTCGGAGGTCATTTTTGTATTGAACGGGAAAATTCCGAAGCCCGTCAGGAAGTCGAGCACCAGCATGACGGCTATGGCAATGCCGATGCCCCGGATCAGCTTGGCCCCCTTCATGTGTTTGTCGATCTGGAACCAAACGCCCACTACCATAACCATGAGAAACGAACTGCCTGTTAAGAAATCGAAAATGGCCCATTGGGTGAACCAGTGAGCTACGAAAGACACAAGGCACAGCAGCATTATGCCGCCCAGCCAGTTGGTGCCGCGGATCTCGCGCTCGGAAAGCGCGTGTTTGCCATACTTGGTGAACCGCAGAAACAGATTGAACAGCGGCGTGGCGATCCAGGTCGTGATGACGAAAATGCCGTATAAAATCAAGACTGCGGTGGCGTACGGAGCAATCGCCGGATTGGAGTCTTTTAACGAATCCACCACGCGCATGATTAGCCAGAGCCCGATGATGACCGCCCACTGCAGGCGACTACTTTGCTTGCCGAGCCAGAAGTAATACTTCACAAACAAGCGATAGTACCAGTTTCTGGCCTTCAGGGCCTCCAGAAGCCCCACGCGAGCAAATTCCATCGACGGATCGAGGCGCAGGGCTTCCCCAAAATGACGCTCCGCTTCGCGGTGGTGGCCTTGTTCCAGCAACGACCAGCCCGTGTTGGCGTGTGTGAAGGCATCTTCCGGATCTTGCTCCAGGGCATCCTCGATGGTGAGGCGGGCTTCTACGTTCCGGTTTAGTTTGGTGAGGCACTGGGCCCGCAGGTTCAGGCAGGTGGTATCTTCCGCGCTTTGTTCCAGGCCCTGGTTCGCAAATTCGAGGGCTTCTTCCCACTTTTTTTGCAGCATGCGGATGCGGGCCAGCAAAGCATAGTGATGCGCTTCCGAGCTATCCAGGCGCAGGGCTTCGCGGGACACGCGTTCGGCCTCTTCCAGCTTTTTCTGTTGGCACAGGGTGTATCCCAGAATGTAGTGGTTAAAGGCCACGTCCGCCTGCAGACGAACCGCCTCCCGTGCCGACTGTTCTGCGTCAGAGAGACGGTCCTGTTCCAGCTGGCACACGGCCAGCAGGGCGTGGATGGAATCATCTTGCGGGTAATGCGCCTGAACGGACCGGAGCGTCTGTTCGGCCTGCGCAAACCGTTTCTGTTCAATCAGCAGCTGCGCACGCTGCACGGCGGGGTCGAAAACCATCTTATTTTTTGATCTTGAGGTAGTGCAAAATGTCGTCGTACAGCCCCGACTCGTTGGCGTAGAGGGCGTAATTTTTGGCGGTGGCGAACCACTCGCGGGTGGTGGGCTTGTGTTTGCCGAGGGCGGCTTTCAGGTCCGATGTGGTGAGCGGTTGCGGTACGCCCTTTCGTAGTGCTTCCTGCAACTTTTGCTCAACAGCCAGGTCCACGATGGCTTTCAGGTCCGCACCGGAATAGTCGGTGGCGCGGCGGGCCAGGCTTGTATAGTCGATTTTTTCAATGGGTTTGCCCTGCAATTGCAGTTGCAGAATGGCTTCGCGCGCCGCCTCGTCGGGGGGCGCGACGAAGATCACCCGGTCGAACCGCCCGGCCCGGCGGAAGGCGTTGTCGAGGTGCCAGGGGGCATTGGTCGCGCCCAGAATCAGCAGCCCGTCGTTGTCGGAGTCCATGCCGTCGAGTTCGGCCAGAAACTGGTTGATCAGCGTTCGGTTGCCGCTTTTGCGCAGGTCGGTCCGGTTGGCGCCCAGCGCGTCTACCTCGTCGAAAAACAGCACGCAGGGTTTCTGCCGTCGCGCCTGTTCGAAAATGGCGGCCAGGTTTTTCTCGCTGTTGCCGATGTACATGTCGAGGATGTCGTCGAGCGAAACGGAGATAAACGACGCCTGGACTTCCCCGGCCGTGGCACGGGCCAGGTGCGTTTTGCCGCAGCCGGGAGGGCCATACAACAGAATGCCGCCGCCGATTTTCTTGCCGTAGGCGCGGTACATCTCGGCGTGTTGCAGCGGGTAGATGATCTTCAGCCGGATTTCTTCCTTCACGGCGTCCATGCCGCCTACGTCGGCAAACGTCTGTTTCGGGCGTTCGGTCGAGATGTGCGAAGTCTCCTCCGATCCGGGCGTTTCAACCGCCGGGTTCCGTGCCTGGAAGTTCGGATCGGCGGGGAGTTTCAGCCGCAGGTCGTTCGCCAGTTGTGGATCGGCCAGCGAACTGTCGGCACGCACGGCCGTCTGGTAGTGGTCGTACGCATCGGCGTACTGCTGCGTATGGTGCAGAAAGCGGGCGTAGAACAGATGCACTTCGGCCGGAACGGGCGGACGCTCCAGCAGCGTCTCCAGCAAAATCGACGATTCCGAGGCCTTGCCCAGGTGCCAGAAGGTCTTCGCCAGGCCCAGTTGCGCGTCGCGATCGTCGGAGTCGCGTTGCAGCACCGCCCTGTATTCGGTTTCCGCTTCACGGTAACGATCGGCTTCGAACAGGGTGGCTGCCAGGTGTTTACGAAGCGGCAGGTTGTCGGGTGAAAGGCGAAGGGCTTCCTGAAGAAGGGTGATTTGGTCCATGCGATAGCGGGTTCGGGCGGGGAAAATAGCGGGTTTACGTAGAATAAAGAAGTAAAAGTAAGGTCCGATTTATAATTCCGAGAAACGAAAGAGAGCACCGCACGATCAGCGCGCACCCTAGGCAGGAGCGTCGGGAAGTGGTTGAGCGACAAAGCCGCTACGGTCGTAAGGCCTTTGGCAGCACTGCATACCCGAAAAAAACAAGCCTCGGTGTTCCGTGCCCATGCAGGAAATAACGGGTTGCCGGGCGGCCCTTCTACCTCAAGGGTTACTTGAAAAGGCCATCAGAAAGTATCCTGTATAGCTTCCTGTTGGGGCTAACCCACTAGAACCGGATGGCGTCAAGGTAGAGTGGTGCGTACTTGCCAAAGGACAGGCTACAAAAAAAAAGAGATTTCTGATGCTTCAGAAATCTCTTCGTGCTGAATAGATGATGAGAGGGTTTATTCGGTATCGGCCTCGACGGCGAGCATCGGGACGTCCGCGGCATTCACGTTGGCCAGGAGTTTATAGCCAGCGCCTACTTCGAATACAACGTTGGTATTCGCGAGTTTCGACAAGTCGTATACGCGGCTGAAGCTCGATTTTTTGTCGGTCACGTCGATGGAAATCAATTGCTGGTTCTGGTCAACGATCCGGACCACGAAAGGAGCCGACGAAGTGCCGTTTACCGTAACCTGGTAGCGCTTGTCTGACAGCGCCTTGAGTGCCACGCGGGGCTGCGCAAGCGTCGGTGCCTGGTGCGCTACGGGAAACTCCTGCGTGCCGGTCGGGGTGGTTACCTGTACTGTATAGCTACCGTACGGCATCTCACTGAAGTTGTACACGCGCGCAAACGAGATGTTGCGCGTCTGATCCCGCCGAATGACCTGACCCTGGGCGTCCAGAATCCGCACCGTAACGTGGTCTGCATCGCCGGTCGCGGCATAACGCAGGCGGAAGCGGCCTTCCTGGGCTTCGAGCGGAGTCAGTACCGCCTGAGGAGACGTTGCAACGTGGTCGTTAGAAGTGGCACGCACCGTACCCGAAAAGCAGCAAACCTGCGCAAGGAGCAGAGCACTGAATAAAAGCTTCATTTGTTTGTTTATTGTTATTTGAGCGCAAAAATAGCGGCGGATCGCATTGCGCCGACGCGGGCGTAATGAACCCGGCGCAATGAGAAACAGGTCCATCAGCCAGGCTTGTAAGGTCTGACCAAAATCGGGCGTGGCCGCGACAGAAACGCGCTTTTACCCGCAGCGGACGGACCTAGCCGTGCAAAACAACGCGTAGGGTTTTGCGCTACTAAACGACCGCGTGCTAGTAGGTTCCGGGCGGGTTTTGCAAGGATTTGTTGAAGGGAGAACCGTAACGTAAAAGAAGCGTCAGAAGCGCACGTATCCGCCGACTTCCCAGACTTCCGGCTTGAAGTTTAACTGAAACTCGTGCGAGGCTGGTCCGACGTGTTGCGCCCGCGAATCCCGAAGCTTGTGTCGGTACGCCAGGGAAGCAAACTGGAGCGCAATGCCGGCGCGCTTGCCCAGATCACAGCGCAAGGCGGGCACAACGCGTACCTGAACGGCCTGTTGGCGTGATCGGTTGGCTTGAGAAGCGACCCAATATTCCCCGTCGGTGAAGGCCCACGTGCCGGTGCTGTCTACCCAATGCAGAGCGGCACTGCGTGCATTGGAACTTAACTTCTGTTGCTGGAACACGTAGCCTGCCTGCCCGCCAATTACCACAGAAAAACACTCGGAAAGCGTAGTAAGGTATTGCACGAAGGCAAACGGGGTTAGTTCGCTGTGCGTCAGTGTGCTATGCGTGTAGCCCTGCCAGGAAGAATAACCGTAGGGAGCGGGATTGAACGCAGGAGCACTGCGGGTGGGATTGGTCTCCTGTTTCGAAAACGTGTGCGCAAGGCCCACGCCGTAGTAGAAAGAATCATTCCATCGCCGCCCGACGCTTACGGTGGCGTGCAGCTTCTGTTGGATCTGCCCGTAGAGGCCGGCAGGCGCATCGAGGCGATCGTGGTAGCGGTAGGTATACCCCAAGTGGGACTCAACGAGGTAGCGGGACTGTCCCCAACAGTGGAGAGACCCGAGCAACAGGATCAGGGCAAAGGTAGCTTTCATAACACAGGCGTTCCAGCGAAAAAGTAACGTGACAGCAGAGATGCGTTCTAGAAGAGAAAACTAAAGCCTGATCCGGCGGCCGGCAACTTCCAGTACATTTCTGCAGCCGCGTGCGGTGTGCCTTTTTTCAATACATCGTTATTGTTTAGCGATGAAGCCGTGCGAAGTGGCCCGTTTTTGCCCTGGCCAAAGAGGCGCCGGTGCTTTGCAGTAGTGCTGGTAACAGGAACGAGAAAGAAGTTGATCAATAAGGACTTACAGCAAAGCCGCCCCGCGAAAAAGGACCAGAAAGAGGCGTCGCGCTCAATCGCTTGGCAAAGAAGCCGGAGCGAGGAGGGGGCACCAGGGGCGTAGATGCGTCCGGTAGCAAGTGTGCTAAAAGAAGGCCTTTTGCCGCGGCCAGAATAGCGCAGAAGCGCGAAGTTAGAGGGGCAACGACACGGTAAAGACCGATCCCTGCCCTATGGTGCTCTCCACGCCGATGTTGCCGCCGGCGTTGTCCACGATCTTCTTGACCATATAGAGCCCGATGCCCGAACCTTCCACGTGGTCGTGGAGGCGTTTGAACATGGAGAAAAGTTTCTGTTCCTGCGTCAGGTCCATGCCGAGTCCGTTGTCCTGCACACTGAACTGCAATGCGTGTTCCTGGTGCTGGCAACTGACCCAGACTTCTGGCGTCCGGTCGGGCGAATGGTACTTTAAAGCATTGGAGATCAGGTTGTAAACGATGCTGCGCAGGTTTTTGGGCGAAAAGCGGATCGAAGGGCATTCTTGCACATCGAGGTGGATGTGCGCGTGGATGGCCTGCACCATGGGGTCCAGGTCCAGCAATACTTCGTTCAGCACCACCGCCAGATCGACCGGGGTTTCCTGTTCCAGTCCCTGTTTTTGCAGCTTCGAGACTTCCGTCAGTTGGTCGATCGTCCGTTTGAAGCGCTCGACCGACTGCGCCATGGCAGACGTCAGCGGCTGAAACTGTTCCTGTTGGTGCGGGTCGTGGGCCAGCCGTTTCACCAGCACCTGCAGCAGCCCCTCAATGTTGTTGATGGGGGCTTTCAGGTCGTGCGAGGCGGTATAGATGAAATTGTCGAGGTCGTTGTTGATCTTGGTCAGTTCCTGCGTGCGTTCCTCCACGCGCGCTTCCAGGTCCTGATTGAGTTGGTGGACGTGGGCATTGGCCCGTTCCAGTTCCTTCTTCTGTTCGTAAAATCCTACGAAGGCCGTGACTTTGGCTTTGGTGATGAACGGATGAAGCGGCTTGAAGAGGAAGTCGACCGCCCCGGCCTCAAAACCCCGGATCATGTGCGACAGGTCCTGGTCGATGGCCGTCACGAAGATGATGGGCACGTCGCGGGTTCTGGAAATATTCCGCAGGTAGCGCGCCACTTCGAAGCCGTTCATGTCGGGCATTTGCACGTCCAGCAGAATGAGCGCCAGGTCTTCTTTCAATGCGATCTTCAGTGCCTCCTCGCCCGAATGTGCAAAAAGATAGGTAATCTTCTCGTCCTCTTTTTTGAGAAGCGTCTCCAGACTGATCAGGTTTTCTGGTCGGTCATCCACCAGAAGTATGTTTACCATGGAGCTGTAAAAAGTTTTTTGGACAGTATGCGAAGTGAACGGCGTGTCATGCAAAGGAAAGCAAAAACGAGTGAATCTGGGCGACATTTTGTACCAGGCAGTCCGGAATAAGGCTAATCGCCGCCATCGGCATGGTTTTGACCTCGGCTTCGTCAGGGTTTTGTACCAGTGCCATGCCGCCCTGGGTCCAGATGTCTTTCAACCCTGCACTGCCGTCCCGGCTGGCGCCGCTGAGCAGAATACCGGTCGCTTCGGCGCCGAACGTTTCGGCCGCACTGGTAAAGGTCACGTCGATGGAGGGGCGCGAGTAATTCTCTAGTTCCGACACGTCGAGTGCAAACGTGCGGTCGCGCTCAATCAGCACGTGGTAGTTGGCTGGCGCCAGGTACACCATGCCCGCTTCGATGCTCTCTTTTTCGTCGACCTCTTTGACGCGCAGGGTCAGCTTTTTCTGAAACAGGTACTGCAGGTCGCTTTCGGCGTTACGCAGGCGGTGCAAAACCAGCACAATCGGGATCGGGTAGGCGGCGGGGAGTTCTTCCAGAATGGACAGCGAGGCCTGAATGCCGCCCCACGAGCCACCGATCACAATCAGTTTGGGTACTTCCACCATCAGCCTGCTTTTCGGTAAATGCGGTTTTCTTTATCGACCGGTGAATAATGGCGTTGAATGTCGGACAGGGCCAGCGTTTCTTTCTTGCCCAGGCCCAGGTACCCCAGGTCGACCAGACTTTCGTCGAACAGCCGAAAGACGCGTTCCTGCAGGGGGCGGGAAAAGTAGATCAACACGTTGCGGCACAAAATGAGGTGGAATTCATTGAACGAAGAGTCGGTAGCCAGGTTGTGGGGGTAAAAGACCACATTGGTAAGTAAGTACGAGTGAAATTTTATACTCCCGTAGTTACTCACGTAATAGCTGGAGAACTCCTGTTTGCCCCCGGCCGCATAGTAGCCCGACGTATAAGCGGCGATTTGCGAGGCCGGAAAAATGCCTTCTTTCGCCTGCCGGAGCACCTTCTGGTTGATGTCGGTGGCGTAAATTTTGGTACGGTTGAGCAGGCCCGCTTCGTGCAGGAGGATGGCGAGCGAGAAAAGTTCTTCGCCGCTTGAGCACCCGGCGTCCCAGATCTTGATGAACGGGTACGTCGACAGAATGGGTAGCACGTCGGTCCGCAACGCCCGGAAAAACGACGGATCGCGAAACATCTCCGTGACGTTGACGGTGATTTCCTGTAAAAACCGCTCGAAAAAATAAGGGTCGTGGTAGACCTGCTGCCGCAACAGGTCGACGCTGGCAATGGGCTGATTGGACAGAAAGCGTCGCACGCGCCGGTAGATCGACGCGCGGGCGTAGCCCCGGAAATCGTAACCGTACTGTTGGTATATGTCAAAAATCAACGCTTCTACCTCCTGTTCGAACACTTCCTGTTCAAAACGGGCCTCGTGTTCACCCCTCATACAACCACACGCGTAACAACGTCAACAATTTATCGGTATCCACCGGTTTGGAAATGTAATCGGAAGCGCCTGCCCGGAGGCACTTCTCGCGGTCTTCTTTCATGGCTTTGGCCGTAAGTGCAATGATCGGTAGATGTTTCAAACGTAGATGCTGCCGAATTTGTTTGGTGGCTTCAATGCCGTCCATTTCGGGCATCATCACGTCCATCAACACCACGTCGATGTCGTGCTCGGCTTCCAGTTTTTGCAGGGCTTCCTGTCCGTCGTAGGCCACCTGCACTTCCATGCCGTGCAGTTCCAGCAGGCTGCTGAGCGAGTAGACGTTGCGCACGTCGTCGTCCACCACCAGCACCTTGCGGTGTTGCAGCACTTCCTCGGGTACGTGCAGTTTCATCTGAAAGGCGTTGCCCAGGGGCAGTTTCTGGTTCACCTTGTGCAGGAACAGCTGCACTTCGTCGAGCAGGCGCAGGTACGAGTATTCGTTTTTGATGATGATCGTGTTGGCGAACTCTTTCAGGCGGGTTTCTTCTTCCTCGCTCAGGTCTTTGCCGGAGTAGATGATGATCGGCAGGTCGCTCCAGTCCCGGTTGGCCCGCAGGCGCTGCATCCACTCGTACCCTTTCATGCCGGGCAGGTTCAGGTCCAGAATCACGCAGTCGATCTTCCGCTTGGCCAGGGTTTTTTCGGCCGCCTCGGCCGAGAAGGCCGACACCGATTTCAGGCCGTGTGCGCGCAGCAGTTCGGCGATGGCCTGGTTCTCCACCTCGTTGTCTTCCACAATCAGGATGGTCTCGATCGAGCGGTCGGTCACGTCGGCGATGGTCGCAAAGGCTTTGTTGAGCATTTCGAGCGTGACCGGCTTGGGCAGGTATTCCTCGTGCTCGTGAAAATCGCCGGTCACTTCTTTGTCGTATGCCGACATCACGTGGACGCTGGCGTAGCGCAGGTCCGGGTCCTGGCGGATCTGTTGCAGCACCTCCCAGCCGGTAGTGTCCGGCAGGTGAATGTCGAGCAGAATGGCGTCCGGTTTCTCGGCCCGGGCCAGGGTAAGTCCCTCCGTACCGGTGTGTGCCTGCGCCACCTTGAAGTTCTTGGCGCGGGCAAAGTCGGCCAGAATGTCGCTGAAGCCTTTGTCGTCTTCAATGATCAGGACCGAAATCTGCTTTTTGTCGTTCTCCTGGGTTTGCAGCGTATCGAATACCTGTTGCACGCCTGCCGCCTTGGCCAGCACCGGAACCGGATCGGTGGGCACGGGGGCCACCGAGGGCGGGGGAAGGGGTTTGGCTGCCGGGGCAACCGGCCGAGGGGCAGCGGGCTGTTCCGCCGGCGCGGCGTCGGTAGTCGCGGG
This sequence comes from Catalinimonas alkaloidigena, assembly GCF_900100765.1. Taxonomy (NCBI): domain Bacteria; kingdom Pseudomonadati; phylum Bacteroidota; class Cytophagia; order Cytophagales; family Catalimonadaceae; genus Catalinimonas; species Catalinimonas alkaloidigena. The sequence goes on from NZ_FNFO01000013.1 coordinate 157,298, forward strand.
GATGCGGGGCAGGTACAACGTGAACGTACTACCGACGCCCGGTTCGCTCTCCAGGGCCAGTTCGCCGCCCAACAGGGCCGCCAGCTCTTTGTTGATGGTCAGCCCCAGGCCGGTGCCGCCGTATTTGCGTGTGGTCGACGAGTCGGCCTGCTGGAAGGCTTCGAACACCAGGTTCTGTTTTTCCTTCGGAATGCCGATGCCGGAGTCGCGCACCGAAAAGGCGATGACGTCGGCGGCCGCCTGCAGTTGTTCGGAACGGAACGCGGGGCGCTGCCGCACCGGATGGATGCTGAGCTCGACCTCGCCGCCTTCGTCGGTAAATTTGATGGCGTTGCCAATGAAGTTTTTCAGGATCTGCTCCAGTCGGAAGCGGTCGGTCGTGATCGTCGCGACGCCGTCGGGGGTGCTGTGCTCGTGGAAGCGGATGTTTTTGCGGGCGGCCATTTCGCGGAAATAAGGTTCCATGCGGATGGCATCGAGCGGAATTTCGGCCAGTTCCAGGCGGATCATGCCCGACTCGATCTTCGAAAGGTCGAGGATTTCGTTGATGAGCTTGAGCAGGTCGTTGCCCGATTTGTGGATGATCTGCGCGTGGTCGATCTGTTTGCTGCTCAGGTTCTTCTCGTTGTTGTCTGCCAGCAGACGCGACAAGATCAGGATGCTGTTGAGGGGCGTACGCAACTCGTGCGACATGTTGGCCAGGAAGTCGCTCTTGTACTGACTCACGGTTTCCACCTGCTGGATTTTCAGCTCGATGGCGGCGCGGGCGTCTTCCAGGGCTTTGTTTTTGTTCTGCAGTGCTTCAAACTGCTCGTCGAGCAACTGGGCCTTTTCTTCCAGCTCGGCGTTTTTCTCCTGCAACTCTTCCTGGTTGACGCGCAGCTCCTCTTCCGAAGCTTTCAGTTCGGCGTTCAACTGGCGCAGCTCTTCCTGTTGGGTTTCCAGCTCCTCGGCCTGGTTCTGCGTTTCGTACAGCAGCTCCTGCGTTTGCAAATGGCTCTTCAGGGTATGCAGCACTACGGCCATCCGCTCGCTGGCGGTTTCCAGAAAACGCTGCTGCACCGGCGTGTAGGGGCGGCGTGCGCAGAGTTCCAGCACCCCGACCACGGTGTCGGAGAAATGGAGCGGCAGGATGATGAGGTGGCCCGGATCAAGGTCGGCCAGTCCGGTACTGATTTTCAGATGAGCATCTTCCACGTCTTCCAGCACTTTGACACGCTGTTCGCTGGCGGCCTGACCGACCTTGCCGACGCCCACTCGGAACGCGGGCAGCTCGTCGGGGCGGTAGTTGATGCCGTAAGCGGCCGCCGGGGTGAGTTGCCCGTCGTCGTGGTGCAGGTACACCAGGCCGGCTTCGGAAGCGGTGTATTCGCACAGGAATTTGACCGCCTGGCTGGTAACGGACTCCAGCGTGGTTTCGGTGGTAATCAGGTTGTTGAGGTCAGAGATGCCCGTCAGGGTCCAGTTTCGGTGGGTGTTGTCCAGCGAAAACTGGTGCAGTTTGTCCCGCATCTCCCGCAGGGCGTGGCTCAGCACATCTTCGTCGCTCTGCACGTCGACTTCCACAGCATAGTGGCCTTCGCCGATGGCCTGCGCAACTTGCGAGAGCGCCTTGTTTTTCTGCATCACGCCCCGGAACGAGTCGGCCACCTGCCCGATTTCGTCTGTCCCCGTCACGCGCAGCGTCACGTCGGTCGCACCCATGCGGATACGATCCGCTGCATTTTTCAACTGGTACAACGAGTTGGCAATCAGGTTGATGAGGTAGAGCGACAACAGCCCCGTAAGGCCCAGCACGCCCAAAAGCACGGTGGCCAGCAAAATCAGGTTGACCCTTTTCTGGTTGATTTCGGCATCGACCTGGTCTTTGATGCGCTGGATCATCTGCCCCTCTATCTGCCGGAAGCCGTCGATTCCGGCCGCGAGTTGTTCGTTGACCTGCGAGGGGGCAAGCGTGGAAAGGTCGAGTTGCGGATTGGTATTCAGGGTGAGAAACAACTGCGCAATCGACTTGTAGCGCTGCGAGTCGGTGAGGGCGGTCAGGTCGGCGACGTCGGCGGGGCTGGCGTAGCGCTGAAAATCGCGTAACGACTGTTCGAAAAAGCCGTGGTACGTGCTGAAACGCGCGAAAGAGGTATGCGAAAACTGACCAGCCGGGAGCGTGCGCATCAGCAGACTGCGGATGCGCCCCAGTTGTACTTTGGCGTCGGTCAGATCCCGAAAACTGGAAAGCTGCCGCCCGATTTCCAGGTTGCCGATGTCGGAGGCGTTGGCGTCCATCCGGTCCAGAAAGCTGTACGTGACGTCAGAGGCATAGCGCCGAAACGCGTTGGTGTCCAGCGTTTTGCGGTCCAGATCCCGTCGATAGGCGTGCAGGTCGTTCAGCAGCGCCAGCGATGCGAGCGAGCGCCCCGTGCTGTCCAGAAACGTTTGCAGGGCCTGCCCGGCAATGTCGGTCGCGTTGCGTTGGGTCTGTGCCTGGGCCAGGCTCGAGTCGGCATCGGTCTCGGCCGCAATGAAGGCAAAGGCGGTTTCGTTCTGAAACGCGTGAATCAGGGTGGAAATTTTTTCCGACTCCGCCAGTTGCACGTACTCTTCCTGCAGCTTTTTATTTTCGGTGATCTCGTTTTGGATGGTCGACAAGACAAACACCAACAGAGGAATGAGTAAGCAGGCAATGAGAAGAACCAGCTTCTCCCGGATTTTTAGATTTTTTAGAAAATTCATGAAGCCAACGGCGTAAAAAGTCCGGAGACGAAGCGGCTCCGGCAAGGATGTATCGTGCCGACGAAGTTAGCGCGAAATGGTGGAACATGCAGTCAGAAGTGGCAATTGCATGAAGCGGCTGGTAGGGCAGAGGGAACAGTGGGCCGTGGGCGAAGTGTGAGGTGTGAAGTGCGAGGTGCGAGGTTTGACTTGTGACGTTTGACGTGCGAAGTAGAAAGAAGAGGTCACCCGGCACGGGCATTTGAGGTGCCGCCTTGAACTCATCGCCTCAAACGCCCGCGCCGCCGCCTAGCGCAACTTTAAGCTCTGAACTCTGAACTCTAAACTCATAACTCTGAACGCCTAATCTTTCACGCTATATAATAAGGACTAGGGTTCCGCCGATGATCAGGGCCGCCCCCAGCGCGGTTTTGAGCGAAAGCGGCTCGCCCAGAAAGACCACCGAGAGGAGAATGGCAAGCGCCACACTGAGTTTGTCGACTGGTGCGACGAGCGACACCCGACCGATTTGCAACGCTTTAAAATAGAAGATCCAGGAAAGTCCCGTGGCCACGCCCGACAAGAGGAGAAACGTCCAGTTCTGCCAGGATAGCTGAGGCAACCCTGCCAGGGCCCCCCGGTACCAGACCAACCCCCAGGCAACCGCCAGGATCACCACGGTCCGAACGGCCGTCGCCAGGTCAGAGTCCACGCCACGAATGCCGACTTTGGCCAGCACGGCGGTCAGGGCTGCAAACAGGGCCGAAAGAAGTGCGTACGCCCACCACGTCATAGTAAAGAAGTTTAAGGAACCGTGTTGAGGAAAACCGGCACGTAGCTGTACGCAGCAGGCAGGACGTTGGTTGAGGGAGCGGGGGACGCGCGCTTTTCCCAACCGGTTCTGTGGAATTTTCCCAGAACCCTTACCTTCGATGTGTGCGTTACCGAAACCTGCAAATCGGCACCAAGCTGGCCATCGTGGTGGTGGTGCTCAACCTGAGCCTGATTGGCCTGCTTTCTCTGCTGTTCTTTCAGCAATTTCAACTGGCCCTGAACGAGCGGGTACTGCTGCAACTTTCGTCGATCCTGCAACTCAAAAAGGTGCAGATCGAGCGACTCTTGTCCGAAACTCAGGCGGAGTTAAACCAGACCGGAACCGTGCCCAAGGCGGCGGCGGTGCTGTTCGATACGCTTGTGGTGCGACAGGGGCCGCCGCTTACGCTGCACATACCGTCGTTGACTGCGCCCGTGCACTTGCCACCGTTGCGACGCAACGCGGGGACCATCCACGACCTGACGCCTGCGCACCCGACCGGCCGGATGACGTTCGCGTTTCAACTGCCTGTCGACGGGCAGCAGGAGCGGTGGGTGGGCCTGACGCTCGATGCGGTGCAGGAGATTCTGTTCGAACGGACGGGCATGGGCGAAACGGGCGAGTCATACCTGGTGGGGCAGGATACCACCTTGCGGTCGCAGTCGCGGTTCTTTCCTCAGACCAATCCGACCCACCTGCGTGTTGCGACCGAAGGGGCTATGGCGGCGCTGGCCGGAAACGCCGGACACGTGCAAACCCACGACTACCGCGACGTGCCGGTGTTTAGTGCCTACGAACCTTTGGAAATCAACGGGTTGCATTGGGCCATTTTGTCGGAGATCGACGAGCGCGAAGCCTTGGAGCCGCTCCACCGCCTGCGCACCCGCCTCTGGCTGCTGGCCGGAGCGGTCTTGTTCCTGACGGTGGTCGTCACTTCGCTACTATCGCGGGTGGTGACACAACCCATCGTATTGATGGAAAAAGTACTGAACACCATGTCGAAGGGCGATTTGTCGCCCGAAGTGCCCCCGGCTGCCAGCACCGACGAACTGGGCCGCATGCATGCCGCGCTGGCGCGGCTGGTGGGCGCACTCAAACAGACCATTGCCTATGCCGACCAGATTGGCGCGGGCGATTTTGAGGCCGATTACCCCCTGGCCAGTCAGGAGGATGCACTGGGGCAGGCGCTTTTGCGGATGCGCGATCAACTAAAAGCGTATCAGGAAAAAGAGCAGGCCTTCCGACGGGAAAACCAGCGCAGCCTGTTGCGAGGCGTGGAGACCGAACGGGCGCGGCTGGCCAAAGAGTTGCACGACGGCCTGGGACCGCTGCTGACCAGCCTGAAAATGCGCATCCAGGCGCTCCCCCTGACGTCTCCGGAAAAGGAGGTTCTGAAAACCCAACTCGACGAGACCATCCAGGAAGTGCGACGCATGTCGTATAACCTGATGCCCAGCGTGTTGCGCGATTTTGGCGTGGGCGAGGCCGTGCAGAATCTGGTTACGCAAATGCAGGGCATCACCAGTACACAGCTCCGGTACGTCAATTCGGTGGAAGAGGGCGTCGTCATCCCGGCTGAGGTGGGCACGGCGCTCTACCGCATTGCCCAGGAAGCCCTGCACAACGGCATCCGTCACGCGCAGGCCGCTGAAATTCGCCTGTCGATCACCACGTTCGAAGACCGCATCAGCTTCTATTACCGGGACAACGGCGTCGGTTTTGACACGCGCCGGGAGTACAGCGGGCTGGGATTGCGCAACATGCGCGAGCGAGTTTTGCTGCTGGACGGTATGTTTGTCCTGGAATCGGATGCCTCGGGCACGCTCCTCGAAATCGAACTACCACTGTAAGCGGGCGGGTGGCGTAGTGGGCAGAACGTAACGTGCGAGGTGTGACGTCTGAGATGCGAAGTGCGAAGTGCGAAGTGGAAAGAAGAAGGCATCCTGCACCGCACGTTAAGCCTTCACCGTTGAGCTTTCCACCCCTAACTCTAAAACGCGTTCATGCTATGGGATTCATCAAGGTTGTGATTGCCGACGATCACCAGCTTTTTCGGGACGGGGTACTGGCCTTGCTGGCTCGCGACGAAGACATTGATGTGGTGGGAGAGGCCGCTACCGGCGAAGAGGCATTGCACATCATTGCCCTACGCGAACCACACGTCGCGCTGATCGACCTCGGCCTGCCGGAGCGGCACGGGCTGGACGTGATCAAGCTTTTGCGCAAGCGCCATCCGCAGGTAAAGTGCATTGCCCTGACCATGCACGACGAAGGGCAGTATGTGGTGCAGGCGGTGCGCAACGGCGCGTACGGATACCTCCTGAAAAATGCTGACGAGGCCGAACTCAAGCAGGCCATTCATACGGTCTTCACCGGGAAAAAGTACTTTAATGCCTACATCTCGGAGTTGATGATCCAGAACATGGCCGTGCAGGGAAGTCAGGTGAAGAAGCTATCGCAACGCGAACAGGAAGTGTTGCAGCGCGTAGCCGAGGGAAAAATTACCAAGGAAATTGCGGACGAACTGAGCGTCAGTACCCGCACGGTAGAGACGCACCGCGTCAATATTATGAAGAAACTGGACGTGCGTAACACCGCCGAACTGATCAAAAAAGCGGCCCAACTCAAGTTGATTTAGCTTCCTGATTTTTTGCAATTTCATCCGTATAAATACGGAGGGTACGCTCTGTATTTATCCTCGTTAAAAAATACCATTTTTTCGAGAGAAAACTCCGCGCGTAAGGCCCGTAAGTTTGAGTAACGAATTGATCACTCAAATTTACCGATATGAAACGCATTGCCATTTTGCTCGTAGGCTTAGGTATGATAAGCAGTGTGGCGATGGCCCAGGAGAAACGGACTGAGTTGAAAGGGCCTAAAGCCAAGAATTACCGATACGACAAAAACTACACCGGAGGAACCGAAGTGTACTCGACGGGCGAAACCCGGGCAGAGTTGAAAGGCCCCGCGGCCAAAAACTACAGCCCTGCCCAAGATGAGGCGCGCACCGCTCGCTACGGGACGGTCGTCACGACCGGCAGCGAACGTACACAGCTCAAAGGACCTCGTGCCAAGAACTACAAGCCTTGGCGTAAAAAAGACTAGTCAACTAGTATACATAAGTGAATGAATGACCTCCTGGGGAATCTCCGTTGCCCAGGAGGTTTTTTGTGTTTGAGGGGGAAGCAACTACTGCTTCAGGAGCTTGCCGGTTAGGGCTTTCGCGCCGTCGCCGATGCGGACAAAGTACAATCCGACCGGCCATGTAGCCACCTCCAGCGATACTTCGTTTTGTCCGGTTTGCACTCCCACCGGCGTAGCAAAAATGCGTGTGCCGACCGGTGTGAACACCTCGAGTGCAACCAAACCGGAGGCTTCGGACGAGAAGCGTACCCGTACCGTGCTTTGCGTCGCCGGGTTGGGATAGAGACGCAGGCGCTGGCGGTCTTCCGGGGCGGCATCGTCCGCACGGGAGGTCGTTCCCGGATGGACCTTGAACGCCACGTCCTTCACAAAAGGAGGCAACGCCAGTTCGAGGTCGGTACTGCCTTCTACCAACGCCACCGGCGCGGACCCCATAGCCTGACCGGTTTTGGGATCGTAAAAGTCGCCCACGTAGTCTTGAAAAGGCGTCATCCCCGCCAGCCGAATCTTCACCCCGGCGAGCGGCGCGACGGTTGCCGGATCGGCCCATTCGCCGTACGATTGGTCGGTGACGTACCCGTACGCATGCTCCGGCCCCTGGTAGCCGTAGGCGCGGGCCTGGTTGATGGCCACGTTGGTGAATCGGAGCGACGCGAGGTTGATCCAGTCTTCGCCGCGGTTGTAGAGGCGAAACGTGTGTGTGCCCGCCGTAAGGCCCGGCAACGCATAAGTGCCGCCCGCCGTCATGGTCCAGGAGGTGAGCAGGTTGTTTCCGTCGTACACGTCGATGATCTTACTCCCGGAAGCCGACACTTCGGCCACCACCAACTGCAGTGTGCTGGTGTCTTGCAGCGTAATCTGAATCTGTACTTCCCGGTTGCGGTCGGCGCGCCAGGAGCCTTGCAGGTAGGAGCTGAACCCCGCCAGAGGGTTGGTGCTGCCGTCGGCCTGTACGTCGATCACGAACGGATTCGGGTCGTTGTAGCCATCCCAGTTGGCGTTGCCGGGTACCAGCGTCAGGGTCGTGGTGGCGTTGGCAGCCTGCGTAAACCCGAATTGCTGGGCCTGTCCGCCGGTATGCATCACCACGTCTTCGCCCTGCCAGTACGACGACAGCGGCGCGAACAGGCCGTACCAGTCGGCCCGGTCTACGTAATCCCAATACCAGAACAGGCTGGGGTTTTCGCTCATGGCGCCGATCCACTGCGTTTTCCGGACATGGTCGCCCCAGCGGTCGGGGTGGTTGGTGCCGGTGTAGTCGTTGTTTGTACCGAACTCGCCACAAAGCACCGGCTTGTCAAATTCCTCGATAAAACTTCGTCCCTGGTTGTAGATGACCTGTTCGACGTTGCTGGCGTAAATGTGGTACTGTACCTGATCGAGCGCGGCGTTGTCCTGCAACAGCGGCATGGTGGAGTTGTCTTGTCCGGTGCTGGTGCTGACCAGGTGCCCGTGCGGGTCGAGATCGTGCAGGTAGGTGCTCATCGTGTTGTGCCATGCGTCGATGGCGGCATCGGTGCCATCGGTGTATTCCACTTCGTTAAAGAGTTCCCAACTGAGGATGTTCGGTGAGTAGCCCCACCGCGCCACGATGTAGCGGTATAGCTTCTTCGTCTGGGCGATGGCGTCGGCGTTGGTAAAGAAATCAGCCGGATTGCTGAGGTAGCCACCGTTGGCACTGTTGTAGGGGTTTTCGTCCCAGTTAGGGTTGACGTTCGTCGAGACCTGCCCGTGGTGTTGCAGCACCAGTTGCAGGTAGATGCCCTTCTCGGCGCACAGGTTCAGGACGGAATCGAGCAACACCGACGCTTCCGGGCTGTAGCGGCCCAGCCCTGCGTAGACGTTAGACCAGTGGTTCGGACCCCATTCGATCGCCTGTCGCGCGAAGCCGGCGAGCCAGTAACGCATCCAGGTTATTTCGCCCGGTGCGAAGTGGTCCAGATAGTCGTGGTAAAAACCGGCCAGGTTGCCGCTGTTCCACGAAACGTTGAGCCCGACGGGGTAATAGGGAACGCCGTTGTCGAAGCGCATAAATTGCGGGTTGGTGGCGTCCAGCCGCACAAAACCCGGCGCTGCGCCTTCGTCGGTAGCGTCTAGCGTAACCGGAGCCGACGTGCCCGCAAGGCCGGAGGCTTCGGTGACCTGGATCGTAACGGAATAGGCACCCACCTCCATCGGAGTGAAGCGGAGCTGCCAGGTGGCCGCATTCACGTCAGGGGCATTCCAGCCGTCGCCGGTTGCGTTGAACGTGGTCGGAACGTGGTAAAAGCAGGGCATGGTCAGCGTAGCACCCGATGGAGTGGAGATGAGCGCGTCGACTTGCACCTCGTCGGGGTCGTACGGGTTTGTGTAAGAGGTGCTGAGGGAAAACGTGGCCTCGGCGCGTCCAAAGACGGGCACGGTGGTGGCGGTAAAGGCTACGTCCGTGATGTCCACGGCGTGAGCACTCGTCGTCAGCAGAAGCCAGACGCATACCAAAAGGTAGTGGTGGTTCATATCAGAAATTCTTATCCAAAAAAAGAGGTTCTCTACGGCGGAACCTGCCTAAAAGTAGAGAATATGGGCCGCTTCGCAGGAAAAACGGAAACAAAAAAGCGACGGCTTGTCAGCAGTCGCTTGAAGAGGACACGAGGCGCGGTCGGTCAGGAGACCAGTTCCGGCAATTCTTCTGCCAAAGGTTCGGTTTCCAGGTACGGATCGGGGTTGTAGAGCGCCTGGTACCACGCCACCGAACTGGCAAACGACGTCCAGAGGCTCAGCGGCAGGTAGGCCCAGGCCAATTTCCGATCGTCGCGGTAGGCCAGCGTCAGGCTCGACAGCGCCACCAGCGTATCGGCTTGCGTCCAGGCCAGGGCCAGCACCGGACTCTTCTTCCGGAAATAAGCCCACCCGAACGTCATGAAGATCAGCCAGTGAACCCCCTGCAAGGCCAGGAGGGCGTTCCGGTTCTTGAGGGTTTTGCCTTCGTTGAGCAGACGCAACCCACCCCAGGTCAGGGCAATGTTGTTGAGGGGCCACGCCACCCCGAACAACCAAGCAGGCGGCGACCACGGTGGCGTCTTTTCTTTCTCGTAAAATTCGTCTTGTTCTTTATTGTCTTTGATGCTACCCGTCGAAATGCGTCCTATGACGGAAACGGCTCCGAGAAAAAGCGCACCATGCCACCACTTGACGGTGGGTTTTGAGGCGCCTGGGCGCATGTCGTTCAGGAGCGAACGGAGTTGTGTGGTCAGTGTCATGCGATAACTTGTAAGGGATCTGGCAAAAAGGCCTATGCTTTAAACGCAGCGATTTCATAGGGGTTATGGCACGCCAGCCGGTGGTTAGCCCGCACGTTTCGTTTGCCGGGGGGACGTGAACAGCACCCAGGCAAACGCCCCGGCGAAGAGGGTGTAGAGGATCGTTAGGGGCAAAAAGAGTGAGAGGTGCGTCTGAAGCGTAACGGTGCCTTTGACCAGCGCAAGCGCGCCCACCGCAAAGTGCGCGAAATTGCCGAGGGCCACAGGGCGGCTGTAGATGCCGCCGATCAGCTTACTTTTTGCCATCCAGTTCAGCATCCCGAACCCCAGGTAGAGGGCGCTGGCCAGTTGCATCAGCAGCGTCACGGCGAGCGTATCGTTCCCCAGGTACCGCGCCAGATCATCGGCCAGAAACGACCCCACTGTGCCCAAACTGCCTAAGAAAACTGCGCTGGCGGTCATTAAAAATTTGGAATTCATGGTCATAGAGCGACGTGCCGGAACATTTAGTGAGTCGGTTGAGGCGCAGGACGATTCCCGGATTCGATTTTCCGGTTGTGGAGGACGTAAATCGTCACCCCGTACAGCAAGACAATGGCAAACGGGATCGCCACGAAGCGGTGTTCCGGAAATGCATACCACAGCACAAGCACGACCAGCGTCCGGGCCACAGCATGGAAAGCGCCCACCCAGTGGTCGATCATCCAGGTGAGCGGCAGCCACATCAGGCCGGTCAGGATACCGACGGACAGCGGCAGGGACGTCGGGTCCACAAGAAAGAAGGGAATGGCCAGCGCATAGACCAACAGGGCCTGCCCCACGGTCAGGAAAAACAGTTGGTCAAGTGCGTTTTTCGGTCGCGTGCGGTCCTTAAAATCTTCGCCCGTCCACTTCGAAATCGCCATGCCGAGGTACACAATGCTGCCGGTCATCCCGAACAAGACCCAGACCATGACGGTTGTCGGCAACATCAGGCCGGCAATGCCCACCACCAGCCAGGCGAATAACCCGGCCAGCGGCATGGCCAGAAATTTCCGGTTCTTGAAATCTTGCTTGTGCTCGTCGAGCGTTCGGTTAAATATAGGCATGGGAACAAATGACGTGTGTTAGTCAAGGTGAAAAGAAGAAAGCGTGTCGGGCAAAAGCGTTGCCTCCCCTCGTAAAAACGAAGAGCACAGGGCGCCTTTCCTGAGAAGGCCCCACAACTCGAGTGACCTAGAAACTCATGAGGTCGCGGAAGCGACTACTCTGGCGGCGCGAGACTTCGATCGCTTCGCTGGGAGTGGCGGCGGATTCGGTACGGAGGTAGAGTTTGAGCGTGTGGCTGAACCAGGGCTCGATGCGGTCGATCCAGTGGATGTTGACGATGTGCTTGCGGCTGGCGCGGAAAAACGTGCGGCTGTCGAGGCGCGTCTCCATGTAGTTGAGCGTCCGCGGAATCATGGGGCGGTGCTCCCCGAAGTAGATGCGCGTGTAGTTGTTATCGACCTCGAAGAGCCGGATGTCGGCCAGCGGCACAAACCAGCAGCGGTCGCCGTCACGCACAAACACCTTGTCGTGCAGGCCGAGCACCTCGGGTGGCCCCGTTTCCGTGGGCTTTTCGGGAAGTTTGGTGAGGGCCGCCGCCAGCCGGTCGGGCTGGATGGGTTTCTGTAGGTAGTCGAGCGCATTCACCTCGAAGGCCTTCAGCGCGTAGGCATCGTAGGCGGTGGTGAAGATCACTTCGGGCACGTAGTCGAGGCTTTCCAGCAGCGCAAAGCCGTCTTCGCCGGGAAGCTGGATGTCGAGAAACATCAGGTCGGGCCGGAGCGAGGCGACGAGTTGCCGCGCCTCGGGGGCATCCTGCGCTTCGCCGACGACTTCGACCTGTGGGAGGTCTTTCAGCAGGTGGCGGAGTTCCTGACGGGCCAGGCGAGAATCTTCGACGATGAGGGCTTTGATCGACATGAAAGAAGGGAGCGTGAGAGTTTAGCGTGATGAGTTCAAAATGCAGAATTCAGCAATTCGACAAGGACACCTTAAGCCACCGGGATGCGAAATCGGGCGGCAACGGTGTCGGGTGAGCCGTTTTCCAGCGTAAATTCGGTGATTTCGCCGAACAGAAGTCGCAGGCGTTCGGCGGCGTTGCGCAGACCGATGCCGGTACCTGCGCTGGCGCTTTCCAGTTGTCCGGAATTTTGCACCTCGATTTCGAGCAGCGGTCCGCTCCGGAACGTCCGTACCCGTACTTCGCCGCCCTGCGGTCGGTTCGCAATGCCGTGCTTGATGGCGTTTTCGACCAACAACTGCACCGTCATCGGCGGCACGGCTACTTCCAGCGTGGCGGGATCGGCCTCAATCTGGTAACGCAGACGCTTTTCGTAGTGGATCGACTCCAGCGTCAGGTAATCCTGCACCACCTCCAGTTCGCGCTTCAGCGGCACCCGGTCCTGGTTGTTGAACTGAATCGTGTACCGAAGCAGCGTCGACAGGTGGGTAATCATCTCGCGTGCCCGGTGGGGATCTTCCAACACCAGCGCCCGAATGTTGTTGAGGCTGTTGAAGACAAAATGCGGATTCAACTGCGATTTGAGGGCCGTCAGTTCGGCCTCGTTGACCGCCGCCTGCAACTTCCACTTTTCCACTTCCTGCCGCTGGCGGTCTTCAAACACGTGGATGATGAAGTACAACAGCGTCCACCAGCAGTAGACCATGAACGTGCTCAGCGCGTAGCCCCCCAGCGAAAACAGATTGTAGTCCGACCAGATGTAGAGGTGCAGCACCGCTACCAGCACAAACACCATCACCGCCAGACTCGCCACCGCCAGCCCCAGCAGGAGAGGAGGCAGGCGTACCAGCAGGGGAACGGGCCGGAGCCGCAACCATCCCCACCGGCGCAGCAGGTGCCGCAGGAGGTGCGAAGTCAGCAGCATGGTGCCGGTGATGACGCCCTGCGACAGGACCATTTTGAGGGTTAGGCCGTTGAAGGCAGCCGTGAAAAACAGGCCGATGGCACCGTAAAGGCTCCAGCCGACAAGCTGGCTGATCCAGTAAAGGGTCGGGCGTGTGAGTCGCATGGGTCGGTTATAAGTTGAGGGGTGACAAGTTAGAAAGTTACAGGTTGAAAAGTTCGGAGTTGAGAGTGATGAGTGAGGAGTTGAAAGTTCAAGGTTGAAAGCTTAACGTGTGGTGCAGGATGCCTTCTTCTTTCCACGTCGCACTTCGCAACTCACACTTCTGCCTTCTCCTGCACTCTGCCCTACGCCCCGCGCGCGCTGCGCTATTCACTCATTCAGTAATTCTCTCATTCATTTATTCACTACCGCGCCCCCTCGCGCTGGTGTCAGAAACTGATCCAGCACCCGGAAGAAGCCTTCGGGATCGTCCCACATGATGAAGTGTTTAGCCGTATCGAACAGTTCGAGTTGCACGTGCGGCAGGTTTTGGAACTGCGCCTGGTAGGCGGGGAGGACCGTTTCGCGGGTGGCCCCGTAGTCTTTGTAGCCGATCCACGCGCCCATTGCCAGCGTAGGTACCTTAATTTTGGGCAGGTCGGCCCGCAGGTCGGTCGTGTAGAGTTCGTACATCGCCTGCCCGATCGTCGTTGGGTCTGACTGCACGCCCCACTCGGTGGCTTCCCGGATGCGCGCCGAGTCGGAAATCATCGTGCGCAGGTACAGGGCCATCTGCTGGCGGACTTGTTCGGGCATCTGGTTGGTATCCACCTTGCGCATGTTTTCGGCCAGGGGCTTCGCCGATTCGGCCGTGGCACCGGGCATCTGAATGGCCGTGAGAAACGGCAGGCCGTCGACCGTTACCAGAGGACCGACCAAGTCGGGGGCTTCGATGCCCAACGAAAGCGCCAGAAAACCGCCGAGGCTGTGTCCTACGATGATGGGTTTTTCCAGGTGCTGCTCCTGAATGTAGGCAATGATCTCATCGCGGACGGTCGGTAAAAACGGATCGGGTTGCGCCAGCGGCGCTTGTCCGGCGAATCCGGCCAGCGTCAGCACATGGCACTCGTAACGGTCCCGGTAGTGCGCCACCGTTTCGTCCCAGACCGAGCCGTCGGACGACAGGCCGGGAATGAGCAGCATCGGTTGTCCTTGACCGGTCACTTCTACCGTAAAGGCCGTCGGGTCAGCCCGCAGAGAGGCACTGGTCAGGCAGCACACTAGCAAGAGAAGGAAGTAGGGAAGGCGTTTCATAAGCTTCGTGGTTTAGGTTCGACACAAGAATAGGGCGTCGCCCACCCAATCCGAAGTGATTTTGAGAGAGCGGTCATTTCGTTGAGGGAGCGGTAGTGCGGGGAGCTTGGGGCGAAGCGCAGAGCGCAGGAGAAGGCAGAAGTGTGAGTTGTGAAATGTGACGTGATGATGAAGATGTCATCCTGTTAAGGAGCTTCTTACGGCTGGCGTTGTACTATCGCACGTTAAGCCTTAAACTTTGAGCCTTAAACTTTAAACTCTGCACTCTGAGCTTTTCAACTTTCTAAACTTTCCAACCTGTAACCTTCCAACCTTCTCAACCCTCCCAACCAATCGCGCGCCCGATCGTACCCATGAATACATCATCGATAAAGAAGAATCAGAGTATGGCTGAAAAAATATGGCTCATCACGGGCTGCTCAACAGGCTTCGGGCGCGAGCTCGCTAAACTGGCGGCCGGCAAAGGCGACAAAGTCGTCGGGACGGTGCGGAAACCGGAGCATCAGGAATCACTGGAAACCTTGTCGGAAAACATCACGGCGGTGCTGATGGACGTCACCGACCACGCAACCGTTGCGGCCGGTGTGCAGAAGGCCATCGACCTGCACGGGCGGATCGACGTGCTGGTGAACAACGCGGGGTACGGGTCGCTCGGCAGTGTGGAAGAAGTAACGGAAGAAGAGACCTTTCGGCAGTTCGACGTCAACGTGTTCGGGGCGTTGCGGCTGATCCGTGCGGTGCTGCCCCACATGCGGCAGCAGCGGTCGGGCCACATCCTCAACATCACGTCCATTGCCGGGTTGCAGGGCTATCCGGGCGTGGGCATCTACAACGGCTCCAAGTTTGCGCTGGAGGGCATCGGCGAAGGATTGGCGGCCGACGTGCGTCCGCTGGGCATCCGGGTGACCAACGTGGAGCCGGGCCCCTTCCGTACCGACTGGGCGGGGCGCTCGGCCACGTTTACCGCCTCGAAAATCGACGACTACGCCGATTCGGCCGCGAAAAACCTGGACTCGATCAGTGGCGTGAGTGGCAGGCAGAAGGGTGATCCGGTGCGGGCGGCCGAGGCCATGTATGCCCTGACCGAACTGGACAACCCGCCGATGCACCTGCCGCTCGGCAGCGTGGCCTACAAGCGGTTCCGCGCCAAGCTGCAAGCCATGTCCGAAGAACTGGACGCTTTTGCACACCTCGGCGAGCCGACCGATTTTCCGGAAGAAGTGACCCACTAACCCAACCGGGACCTTCCCTAACCGAAAGCACTGCCCACAAGCAGTGCTTTTTTAATACCTACCGACGCCCGGGCCGCGTTTCGGACGAAAATGATTTCTGGCAAAATGGGTTAACTTAAGCGGTTAAAACAGTGGGCTAAACTTTTTTGATTCTCATGCATACCTCTGCACCTCAGCAGCATTTGTTGCTTTCGCGACTGGCAGAACACACCTCTTACCTGATTTTTGCTTATGAAGTCAGCACCCGCAGCTTCCTGTACGCCAACCCGGCTTTTGAGCGGATCTGGCAGGCCGATGGGGCCATTTCGCTCAAAACTCCTGACTCGCTGTTGATGCGCGTACACGCTGACGACCGCACTTTTGTCCACGAAAAATTCGAAGAGCTACTGCAAGGCAAGTCGGTCGAAGAGCTGGAGTTTCGGGTGCAGCCGACGGAGGGAAATGAGCGTTGGATCTGCCTGATACCGACCCTGTTGAGCGGAGAAAACGGGCCGGTGATCAGCGCCATCGGCGAGGACATCACCAAGCTCAAATTGAATGCGGAGAAGCTGCGGAAATTCGCCGCTAAAAAGAATTCGGTGCTGGAGATTCTGTCGCACGACCTGGCCAATCCGCTGGCAACGATCCAAAGCTTGTCGGCGTTGCTGACCGACCGTACCAAAGCCCTGGGCAACGAAAAGGTAGACCGACTGGTGGGCCTGATTGCCGAGACGAGCGCCCGCAGCATCGACCTGATCCGCAACTTCGTCGCCACCGAGTTTCTCGAATCGGTCGAGGTGGATCTGCTCAAAGAGCGTGTCGATCTGCTCAAGTGTTTGCGGCAGGTGCTGGAGCAGTACCAGCATTCGGAAAAAAACATCGGCAAAACGTTTCGCCTGGAAGCGCAGCAAGAGTCGGTCTTTCTGCACCTCGACGAAGTAAAGTTTATGCAGGTGATCAACAACCTGCTTTCGAACGCCATCAAGTTCACCGACGATGCGGGGATCATCACCCTTCGGGTCGAAGAGCAACCGGATCAGGTCCTGATCACTGTCGCCGACAACGGCATTGGCATCCCGGCCGACATGCAGGAGGGCCTCTTCGAGCGCTTTCCGAAAGCCCGCCGCCGGGGCCTGAAAGGCGAGCCTTCAACGGGACTGGGCATGTCGATCATTCACAACATCGTGGCCTGGCATGGAGGCACGATCCGCTTCGAGAGCCAGGAAAATGTCGGCACAACGTTCTACATCACCTTACCGAAAGAATGATCCGCCGAGAAGATTTAGAGTGATGAGTTGAAAGTTCAAGGTTGAAGGCTTAACCGTGCGGTGCAGGACGACCCTTTTGTCGTCAATTCGCATTTCAGACGTCACACCTCACACTTCTGCCTTCTCTTGCGCGCCCTGCGCTATTCACTCATTTCCTCCTGCGCGTGGGTGTAGTATTTTTTGAGAGATTACAGGGGTGATGCAACATCAGGAACCCCGCTTTCTCATTACTTTTGTGCTGGCTATCCCCACTGGCTTTCAACAAGTTACTGAGCGACTCTTTCCGACTGGCGTTGTATGCGCAATCCCTATTTTTCCCTGCTGGGCACGGCCTGGCGGTACGCCCGTGAGGCACGCGGGCGCTTTGTGCTGATTTATGCGATGTTCGGGGTGGCCAACCTCATTTTCTCGGTGCAGCCGCTGCTGTACGGCTGGTTTGTGACGGCCCTGCAACGCGAGGGTACGGATATTCTGCGACACGTGTGGCTTTATGCGGGCGGCTACCTGGCACTGCGGGTGCTGGAGTGGTGTTTTCACGGACCGGCGCGGGTAATGGAACGTGCGCTGGCGTTTCGGGTGGGGCAGAATTTCCTGGAGGAACGCTACCATCAGGTCGTGCACCTGCCGCTGGAATGGCATCAGGATCACCACAGCGGCGCCACGATCAACCGCCTGCGGAAAGCGCACGAAGCGCTGCGCGACTTCTTTCAGGCCGGCTTTGTTTACCTCCATGCGTTGGCAAAGTTTGTCTTTTCGTTTGCGGCGATGCTGTACTTCGCGCCTTTGTACGGCTGCATCGGGGTCGGCATCGGACTGCTGATCATCGCCGTGATTTTTCGGTTCGACAAACCTTTTGTGCGTACGCTGCGCGAGGTCAACGAGCGGGAGCATCTGGTGTCGTCCACGCTGTTCGACAGCCTGTCCAACATCGTGACGGTGGTGACGCTGCGTCTGGAAAAGCGCATGGAAACCAGTCTGTTACGTAAGGTTATGGACGTATTTCCGCCGTTCCGGCGCAACATCGAAATCAACGAGTGGAAATGGTTTACGGCCCAGATGCTGATCGGACTGATCTACGCCGTAGTAACGGTCGGGTACGTGCACGAACACTGGCAACCTGGGCAGGTTTTTCTGATCGGCGGGCTGGTGACGTTGTTGGGCTACGTGAACCAGTTTACGAGTGTGTTCAACGACGTGGCGTACCAGTATACGCAGATCGTCCAGTACCATACGCACGTGCAAACGGCCGAGGGGATGCGCGAGGCCTACGAACGCCAACACCGCCCCGAGCCGCTGGAGGGACTGCCGGACCACTGGCAGCGGCTGGACATTGAACACCTGAGCTTTGCCTACCGGCAGCGCCATGCTGCGTCGGAACTTGCCTCAACCGAAGCCGCACCCCCGACCGGCCTGCATGGGCTGACCCTACGCCTGGTACGAGGCCAGCGGGTCGCGCTGATCGGCGAAAGCGGCAGTGGAAAAAGCACCCTCTTGGCGCTGTTGCGAGGGTTGTACGAGCCGCAGCCGGGCGTGCAACTGCGGGTCGACGGCCTGCCGCACCCGGATTTTAGCTGCATTACACAAGCCGTAACCCTGCTGCCGCAGGAGCCCGAAATCTTCGAAAATACCCTCCGGTACAACATCACCCTGGGCCTGCCTTTCAGTGAAGAGGAGGTGTGGGCGGCGTGCGAAACGGCACAGTTTGCCGCTGTGCTCCGGCAGTTGCCTCACGGGCTCGATACCAACATTCAGGAAAAAGGCATCAACCTGTCGGGAGGGCAACGGCAGCGGCTGGCGTTGGCCCGGGGACTGCTGGCCGCCCGCACCAGCAGCCTGGTATTGATGGACGAGCCTACCAGCAGCGTCGATCCCCGCACCGAAATGCAACTCTACCACGAACTGTTCCGGGCCTTTGCCAACAAGGCGGTGGTGTCGTCGTTGCACCGGCTGCACCTGCTGCTGCAGTTCGACTACATCTACCTGCTGGACCGGGGATGCATCGTGGACGAAGGAACGTTCGAGGACCTACGCCGCCGAAGCGAGCGATTTGCTGCCCTGTGGCAATACCAGGAGACCTTGCCCGTTGTGGTGTAAGGTATGCGTAAGATACTACGGTAATTCCGAAAAAATAACACGGCTGAGCCACCAAACTCACCGTCGAATTTGTACCTTCGTTCGTTTTCTTCACGCCTTTTCCCGCGACTTGTGCCCTTACTGCCGTGCGTCAATTCTGGTTCTGTTGGCTAGTCTGTCTGCTGGCGTTGCCTGCCTTTCGGGTGGCCGCTCAAGACGATCCCTACTTCCATTACCTGGGAGGGCAACAGGGACTGCGGGTCGGGAGCGCCAACTGCCTGTGGCGGGACCGCCAGGGCTTTCTCTGGATCGGCTCGTGGGATGGTGTGAGCCGTTATGACGGCTACCAGACCCGCGTTTTTCAGAACGACCCGGACGACTCTACTTCGCTTTCCAACAACCACGTGACGAGTCTGTTCGAAGATCCGCACGGCTACCTGTGGATCGGCACGAGCGGAGGGCTGTGTCGGATGAAACTGGAACACGAGCAGATTGAGCGGATTCAGCTACCGGCTCTGAAAAGTCAGCGCGTCAACGTGTTGTACGGCGAAGCCGGGCAGGAAGGGCTGTGGGTCAGTACGTTGGGGATAGACGGGGGCCTGGGGCGTCTTGACCTGCGTTCCGGGCAGTATCGGGCTTACCCGTGGCCGGATGCGTGGGAGGAAGTGCCGCACATCATGTCCTGCGCCGAAGACGAGCGCGGCATGTGGGTCAGCACCAACCGCAACGGCCTGCTTTGGCTCGACAAAACCACGGGCACGTGGCAGCCGGTGCCGCTGCCGAACGACGAACAACGCCTGGGCGAGGTCGTGCGGCAGCCTGATGGCGACTTGTGGGTCGCCGCCCGCACCAGCCTGGTACGCCTGACACCGTCGTATTCGCCCGAGGGGGAATTGCGGCCGCAGGAGGTCGTGACGGAAGTGGTGGCCACCGATTTTGGGGATCAGGTGCGGCAGTTACAACAGGACGCCTCGTCTCGACTCTGGATCGGAACGCGTCAGGGACTCTACGTGTATGATCCGGGGCAGCGCCGCCTGCGGCATTATGCGCAGACGTCGGACGAGAACGGCGGGTTGCACAGCAACCACATCAACGGCATGTACGTCGATTCGACCGGCAACCTTTGGCTTGGCTACGTGGAAGATGGGATCGATCTGGTGGCCCGTACGCCACAGAAGTTTCAACACATCCGCTACAAACAGGAAGAACCCAACGGCCTGAGCGCGCGCTACGTCCTCAATGCCTGGGAAGACCGGGACAGCATGCTCTGGATCGGTACTCTGGAAGGGGGCCTGAATCGGTACGACCGCCGGACCCGGACGTTTCGCCATTACCGGGCCGATCCCGGCAACCCTGCGGCACTACAGCACGACGCCGTGCAGTGCATGTTCGAAGATCGACAGGGAAATTTCTGGATCGGTACGTACGGCGGCGGGTTGCACCGCATGGACCGTGCTACGGGCCGGTTCACCCATTTTGGTCCGACGGACAATCGGCCGGCACCGCGCCTGGCGTTCACCATTTTTCAGGATCGTCGCGATCAACTCTGGATCGGCTCGTTCGACCAGGGCCTGTTCCGCTTCGATCCGACAACGGGTACGTTTACCCCCATTCCCCTGGCGTTCGACAGCCTGGGCAACACCACCATCCGCAACGTACTGAGCGTAGGAGAAGACCCGCAGGGAACACTATGGGTCGGTACCCTGCGAGAAGGGCTGTTCTGGCTCGACCCGGCGCTGGGGCAGTTGGTGCGCGCGGCAGGAAATGCCCCCGGTTCCGGCACCACCGTGTACCAGATTCGCCCGGGCAGCGACGGCAGTCTGTGGCTCGGGACCGACAGCGGGCTTTGGCGGTACGCCCAGGGGGGCGATGCGCGTAACCTGCCGGAGCCGCAACACTGGTGGAGTAAACACGGCCTGCCGAACGATCAGGTGCTAGGTCTGCTGGAAGACGACCTGCACCGGTGGTGGATCAGTACCAACCGGGGCCTGAGTCGGTTCGATCCTCAGACCCAAACGTTTTTGTCGTTCGACATGGCCGACGGCTTACAGAACCCGATGTTCGAAGTGGGAACCTGCCACCGGGGGGCGAGTGGTACGTTCTATTTCGGTGGGGTAAATGGGCTGAACGCCTTCAACCCCCTCAGCATGCCCATGAGCCAGCAGGCGCCGCCGGTGGTGCTGACGCAGTTGCAGGTGATGAACCAGCCGCTGGCGTCCAGCCGTACCGTGGCGGCGTCGTCGTACCTGCGGGAGCTGACGTTGTCCTACGACCAAAACTTCCTGGCGTTCGAATTTGCCGCGCTCGATTTTACCGCCGCTGAAAAAAATCAGTACGCGTACCAGTTGGAGGGGGTCGACGACGAACTGATTTACTCGGGCAACCGTCGGTTCGCTTCGTATCCTAACCTGTCGCCCGGAACGTACACCTTCCGGGCCATCGGGGCCAACCACGACGGCATCTGGAACAACGCCGGCGTTATGTTGCGCGTCACCATTACGCCCCCCTGGTGGCAGACGGGCTGGGCCTGGGCCTTGTATGTGGTGTTGCTGGCAGGCCTGTTGTACCTTGTTTTTCGCTATTTTCTCTACCAGGAGCGGCTGCGCAGTGCCCTGGCCCTCAAGCGGCTGGAAGCCGAGAAGTTACAGGAAATGGATCACCTGAAAACCAGCTTCTTTACCAACATCTCGCACGAATTCCGTACGCCGCTGACGCTTATTCTGGGGCCTTTGCAGGAGGTGCTGGCTGCGCTTCCCGCGCACGATCCGCAGGTTTCGCGGTTTCGGGGCATGCAACGGAATGCCCAGCGGCTGCTGTCGCTGATCAACCAACTGCTGGACGTCGCCAAGCTGGAAGCGGGTGAGGTACGAATCCAGGTGATGGCGGGCGATCTGCGGGAGGTGCTGCGCCGCCTGACGTTTTCGTTTTCGTCGCTGGCCGAGAGCCGCCGGATTCATCTGCTGCTCGATGTGCCCCTGACGGCCATTCCGGCCTATTACGATGCCGACAAACTGGAAAAGATTGTAGGAAACCTGTTGTCCAACGCGTTCAAATTCACCGACGAAGGGGGGCGCGTGCAGGTGACGGCCCTGGCGGAAACGCCCGGGTGGGTATCGCTCTACGTGAAAGACACGGGCGTCGGCATTCCGGCCGACCAGTTGGAGCGGGTCTTCGACCGGTTTCATCAGGTAGACGGTTCTGCCACCCGGCAGCACAACGGCACTGGCATCGGCCTAACGTTGACGAAGGAGCTGGTGCAACTACACGGCGGACAAATTTCGGTGCAGAGCCAGGAGGGCGTGGGGACCGAATTCTGGGTTCGGTTGCCCATTGCATTAGCCACACTGCCGGCCAACGTGGTGGTGACGACGGCCGCACCTGTGACCGAGGTAGGAGAGGCGGACGTTTCTGAGGAGCTCGCCGCCCTGCCCGAAACGGTTGCCGCACCCGAAGCGCCTCTGTTGTTGATCGTCGAAGACCATCCGGACGTGCGGGCCTACATCCGCAGTTGCTTTGCCGGGCAGTACCGGCTCGCCGAAGCGCACGACGGGGAAGAAGGCCTGGCGAAAGCGCTGCGCGAAATTCCCGACCTGATCATCTCGGACCTGATGATGCCACGCCTCGACGGCCTGGCGCTGACGCGGCACCTCAAACGCGACGTGCGGACCAGCCACATTCCCGTGATCTTGCTGACGGCCAAAGCCTCGGTCGAAAGTAAAATCGACGGCCTGGACGAAGGCGCCGACGACTACCTGACCAAACCTTTTGTGCCGCAGGAATTGCAGGCGCGGGTGCGGAATTTGATTGAGCAGCGGCAGCGTTTGCGGAAACGCTATCGTGAGCAATTACGCGATGTGGACCGCGCTCACGGGGGTATGGTGCCCGAGACAGAAGCTGCCCCCGCCGTGCAGGTCAGCTCCGTTCAGGTGCCTTCGGCCGACGAACGGTTCTTGCAGCGCGCCATTGCGCTGGTAGAGCAACACCTGGCCGACGAGCATTTCGGCACGGATCAGCTGGCGGAGGCGCTGACCCTGAGCCGCATGCAGCTGTATCGCAAATTGAAGGCTCTGACGGGCCAGGCACCTGTAGAATTTATTCGTACCCTACGCCTGCAACGGGCCGCTCAACTGCTGCGGCAGCGGTACGGAGCCGTTTCGGAAATTGCGTACCTGGTTGGGTTTCAAAACCTGTCCTACTTCGCCAAATGCTTCAAGGAGCAGTATGGTGTAACGCCCTCCGCCTACATGGAAGAGTCGTCGGCCGAACCGGCGGTAGAATAATTACTCTACCGCATTGACTTCCAGCACCACGCTGCTGCGGCGTCCGTTCACCTGTGGATTGACGCCGACCTGCATGAGGTAATCACCGGAATACACGGATTCTTCTCCGAAGGGCGTGCGCGCATCGGGGTAGAGGTTCAACTCACGAATCCGGTACTTCTTGGCGGGGTCCAGCCCCTTCAGGCGCACCGGCAGGTGGCTCCCGGCCTGGAAGCGCTCGCTCACCAGGTACGAAAACCACACGGCCCGGTTCTGCGCCTCGTTCACGTACAGGAGCGACGCGACGTCGCCCTCGTAAGGTGAAGCCAGGCGGTACTGATCGCCCTGCCAGATCACGTCCTGCATCTTTTCGTACTGCTGCAACGCCTGTTGCGAAAACCGCAGTTCTTTTTCGGGAAGTTCGCCGACCACGATGTCATACCCCAGCTTGCCCATCATCGCCACGTCTGTCCGGTACTTGAGGGATTGATCGCCCCATTCGGTAATGTGGTTGCACGTGGCCAGGGCCGGGTAGAAGTAGGAGTAGTTCCACTGGATAAACACCCGCTCCAGACCGTCGGTGTTGTCGCTGGGCCAGAATTCGGTGAAGTACCGGAGGGCACCGTAATCGACGCGCCCGCCGCCACCCGAGCAGAGCATAAGGGGCAGTGTGGGGTACTTTTGCCGCAGCCGCTCCAGCACGTCGTAGAGGCCGTTCACGTAATCTACATACAGGTGCGTCTGGTGCTTGGCCGTTGCCGAGTAGGCGTTGTAAATCACCGCGTTACAGTCCCACTTGATGTAGCTCAGGTCCGGGTTTTTCGTCATCAGGTCGTCTACCACGCCGTAGACAAAGTCCTGCACTTTCGGGTTGGAAAGGTCGAGCACCAGTTGGTTGCGGAAGTAGTATTCGTCGCGGTTGGGCAGTTTGATGACCCAATCGGGGTGCTTTTCGTAGAGTTCGCTTTTCGGACTGACCATCTCCGGCTCCAGCCAGATGCCGAACTTAACGCCCGCCGCCTGGGCTTCCTTCACCAGATAGCCAATGCCGTGCGGCAGTTTCTGCCGGTTTTCCTGCCAGTCGCCCAGGCCGGTGTGGTCGTCGTTGCGGGGGTACTTGTTGGCAAACCAGCCGTCGTCGAGCAGAAACAGGTCCACCCCCAAATCGGCACCGTCTTTAAAAAGGGCCGTGAGTTTCGGTTCGTTGAAGTCGAAGTACGTCGCCTCCCAGTTGTTGAGCAGGGTGAGGCGCTCTTCCTGCCCTTGCGGAATGCGGTAGCGGCGCGCCCAGCGGTGCAGGTTGCGGCTGGCTTGCCCGGTGCCTTTGGACGAGAATGTGTAGACCAGGGCGGGTGTTGTAAAGGTCTGATTGGCAGGGAGATAATATTCGGAAGCGTAAGGGTTGATGCCTGCGATGAGGCGCAGGTTGTGCAACGGATCGACTTCAAAGTCGATTTTGTAGTTGCCCGACCACGCCAGGTTGGCCAGCAGCACGTCGCCGTGATCCTCGTGCGCGGGCTGGTTGAACGCTAGCAGAAATGAAGGGGGCTGGAACAGGTCCGCCCGGGCGCCCAACTTGGAATCCAGCACCTTGATGCCCTCCGATAGTTGCTCTTCACGGGGGTTCATTTCCCGCGCCCAGTCTCCGTGAAAGTGCGTGAGGTAGTAAGACTGGGCCGGCAGGTACAGGTTCGCCGAGGCGTACTTGTGCAAGACCACGTCTTTTCGCTCGCGGTGGCGGATGGTCGACCATTGTTCGATCACGTCCACTTCCGGATAGGTCTTGTAATACAACACCACTTCGAACGGATACTGCGGATCTTTCAGGGTGATGGCCGTCTGGCGGATGCCCTGGTCGAGGCGTTGCGTCTGGTGGCTGACGTACCGTAAGTCGAGCGAGGGGTTCCCGTCGGCGTGGGTGGCACGCAGGGCGGGTTCCAGCAGGTTGCGGCTGCCGGCCGGCGTATAGGCCGAATTATAAAGCTCGGTGTAGTCATAGCCCTGGCCCTGAGCCGGTTGGACCGGAAGCGTTTGGTAATCGGCGGGTTGTTGCAGGCGGTTGCCCAGGTAGACGACCGAAACGTCGCCATGGGGCGTCACGCGCATCACCAGTGCAGTGTGCTCGGTTTCGACGGTAATCAGCGAATCGGCCGGAGCAGCTAGGAGGGTACCTGTGCAGAGCGCCAGCAAAAACGGAAGCAAAAAACGCATAGGGGTGAGGTAGTAGGTTTCCGATGCAAAGTACAGGATCGGATGCAATTCATGTGAGTAAGCACAGCTTCTGAAGCGCGGTGCAGTGGAAGGGCTGTATTTTTTTTCGGAAAAGCACGTGGTGGATACGAGGCTACATCTTGAGCAGGATGACACCTTGCCGAACGCTGTCATCATCCATAAAAAGCGTTGTTCCTTCGAAGAAATTGCATTTGCAAGGAGAAGCCTTTCCTTCACTTGTCTTGAAATAAGGCAAATTTCTATCTTTCACACACGAACAGTTCATTCCAGGCAACGGAAGATCCGCACCTTTGGGTTGAATATTGTTAATTTTTGAATAAATATTACAATTTATAGTTAGGGGGCCTTTTGTGGTTCTCTAGAGATGTGCGTAATTACGCACCGCTTCAGTGTGAAAATGGCGCGTAACAATTCAAGAACTATTGCTACTCAAAACCTGCAGGCAGCCTTGCTGCCCATGGAAGCTTCCTCGTCTGAAGTAAAGCAGCTCGTCGAGCAGGCCTACCAGTATAACATTTTCGATGCTGACCAACTGACGCAGTACCTGGCCCTGTTACAACAGGCGAAAGCGTATTTTGGGCAGCAGGAAAGCGAGAAAGAGCGCCTGGAATGTCTGTTGGCCGAGGTTTTTGGCATTTACATGAACGGGCAGCAGCGCGAAGCGCTTCAGCAGCTAGAGGACTGCCTGCCGCAAGTCAGGGCCCTGGGCGATCCCGGGCAACTGGTGTTTGCCAAAGGAGTGGCGGGACTGATCACCTGGACGCTGGGAGACCTGACCCGCGGCATGCGGGAATTGCTGGAAGCGCTGGCCATTCTGGAAGAAACTCAGGTGACGGAAGACTGGCTTTCTACCTATTATCTATTGGGTAACCAGTACCTGGATCTGAAAGATCTGGAAAATGCCCGCCGCTGTTTCGAAAAGGGGCTGGCCTTGCCGGAGCACTACACCAATCGCGTCAGCGTCCCCATCACCCAGGCCCGCATTTACGACGGCTTGGCCAGTGTCTGCCTGTTGGAAGTAAACTACGGCCAAGCATTAACGTACCTGGCGAAAGCCCGCCACCTGCAAGAGCGGTGTCAGGACAACTACGGGCTGTCGCGCACTTTACACGATACCGCATTCATTTACCGAAAGAAAGGACTCGTTGCGCAGGCACTCGACTATTACGGCCAAAGTCTGGCGTTGCGGCGGAAAGCTTCTCTGAAAAATGGGTTGGTTACGACCCTGACGCATCTGGGCGAGTTTCACCTGGAGTTGGGCAAGCCGGACCTCGCGTTTCCGCTGTTGGAAGAAGGGTTGCAATGGGCGCGTCAGGTAGGGGTGCAGAGTAAGGTGTGTACGCTGTACCACCTCCTGAGTCGGTACTATAAGCTAGCGGGCGATGCACCCCGCGCACTGGAATGCCTGGAAGAGTACCTGGCCTTACGCGACCACATGGCGAGCGACGAAGTGCAGATGCAACTCAAGCGCCTTTCCATTCGGCATGAGCTGGAGAAGAGCGAACGCGAAGCCGAAATTCACCGCTTGCGCCACACGGAACTGAAGGCGGCTTACGACGAAATCAGTCAGATCAACGAACATCTGAAAGAGGTCATTTCGTACGTAGAGGAACGGAACCAGCAGATTTCGGCACACAAAGAAGAAATTGAAGCCCAGTCGGAACAACTACGCTGCGCCAACGAGGCCATTACCGAGCTCAACCAGCAATTGGAAGACAAAGTGCGCGAGCGGACGGCATCGCTGGCACAACAGAACCAGCTTTTTAAAGAATATGCCGAGTTGAACGCACACAAAGTGCGGGGCCCGCTGGCTCGGATTCTCGGTCTTTTGCAACTGGTCCGCATCGAATTGGTGAAGCCGGAAGAGCTGCCCACCATTCTGGGCCACCTCGAGCACTCTGCGCAGGAGCTCGACCAGGTGGTTACTCTGATGAACGAAGTCCTGTCGAAATCCAGGTAACAGCGGAAAATTTACCGTCCATACAAAACAGAAACGCCCTTGTTCCTTCGGAACAAGGGCGTTTTATCAACTGTACTACTGAAAATTAGTTGTTGACCTCGGTGGCAGCCAGCGTGGGATAGTCCGTGTAGCCTTTCGTACCGGGTGTGTAGAACGTGTCCTGGTCCCAGTCGGCGAGTTCCGCATGCTGCGCAAACCGCTCGGGCAGATCGGGGTTCGAAATAAACAGTTTTCCGAACGAAACCAGATCGGCCTCACCGTCCTGAAGTACCTGATTTCCTTTGTCCTGGTCGAACCCACCGTTGATCATCAGGGTGCCCTGGTACAGAGGCCGGTAGCGCTTCGCAATGTGAGGCTCGGCGTGCGGCACATCACTCACGTCGGTAAACGGCTCGGACAGGTGCAGATACGCCAGATTGTACTCGTTCAGTCGCTTCACGATGTAGTCGAACGTGGGGATGGTTTCTTCATCCAGCGTCATGCCGAACGTGCCGTGCAACGACGGATTCAGCCGTACGCCGATCCGGTTTTCCGGCATCACTTCTTTGATGGCATCGATTACTTCGAATAAAATCCGGGCGCGGTTTTCGATCGAGCCGCCGTACTCGTCCGTCCGGTGGTTGGACGTGCCGTTGAAAAACTGGTGCAACAGGTATCCGTTCGACGAATGGATTTCCACCCCATCGAAGCCTGCTTCCCAGGCGTTGGCGGCGCCCCGTTTAAAATCTTCGATCGTTTCCTGAATCTCTTCCAGACTCATGGCTTTGGGAGCGACGGTATCCTTAAACCCTTCCGGTGTAAACGACTTGGCGTGCGGATTGAGTGCCGAAGGAGCCAGCGGCAGTTTTCCGCCGTGAAAGTCGGGGTGCGACATCCGCCCTACATGCCAGAGTTGGAGGAAGATTTTTCCGTCGGCTTCGTGTACCGCCTGGGTCACCGGTTTCCAGCCTTCGACCTGCGCGGCTGAGTAGATGCCCGGCGTGTTGATATACCCTACGGCCCGTGGCGAAATTTGCGAGCCTTCGCTGATGATCAATCCGGCCGAAGCCCGCTGCCGGTAATATTCGGCGTGAATATCGAACGGAGCATTTTCGGCATTGTTGGCCCGGCTGCGCGTCATCGGAGCCATCACCACCCGGTTCTTCAGGGTGAGGTCTCCCATCGTATATTCGGTTAACAAAGGTTGTGTCGACATATGTATCTGTATTAAATGTTGATACAGATAACGTGTCGAGACGAAAGTTTGTTCTCGAAAGGGCCAATAGTTTTAGAGAATAGCCTACGGGTAACGTAGGCGGCTGTGGGAGGCTACTGGATGCGCAGTTTTTGGGTAAAGGAGCCCAGTGACGTTTCCAGCACCGCGAGGTACGTACCTTGCGGCAGCGGAGGCAGACGGAGCAAAGGCTGGGTCGCCGTAACGTCGGTTTGCCAGGCAAGCTGTCCTAGGCTGGTATACAGACGGAGCGTCCCCTGGCTGACGGAGGGTGGCCAGGCTAGGCGCACCTGCTCGTGTGCCGGGTTGGGATAGAGGCCCCAGGGGGACGACAGCGGGCGGTCCGGACTACTCGTTGGCGTAGGGTAGTAGGCGTAGTGTTTGACGTTGGGCACCCACCGATCAGAGTCCCAGTTGCTAAAAATGTGACAGACGATGCGCTCCAGCGCGTCGTACTGATAGGCCATGTGGGTATCGGCAACCCAATTTTCAGAGGCGGCATCCCAGAGCCATTCCTCCCACTGGTGCAGATTGCCGGCCCCGTCGTATCGGGAGTACTGCGCATAGACGCCCACCCAGCGGCCAGTGTCGGCCTGGGGGCTCCAATCGTACCTCCGACTCAGGACCACGTGCCCTTGTGCATCGTACCCGGATTCGCCACGGGCCAGCGGCACCCACTGGTGCGCCTCTTCCAGCCAGCGGTCCGTCGTAAATCCGGTGGTGCGCCCGGCAGAGTCGTTCGTGTACAGGGTGCGCGACTCCGACACCCACGCCTGCTGAGGAATGACCCAGGCCTGGTCCCATTCGCTCTCTTTGTATCCTTCTGCGGAATAGGCGTACGTAGTCATAAATTTGTTAACCCACTGTTGCCCTGACGGTTGCCACTCGTCCGTCTTGACTTCTACCAGCTGACCGTCGGGGCGATAAGTGTGCGTCGTCTGCAGGTGATTTCCCCAGGTGTTGGCTACCCATTGGTCTTGAGACAGCGTCTGTATGCGTCCTTCGGCATCGTAGAGGTTACGATACCGGGTAACGCCCTGCCACGCACCCTGGACCCAGTGGTAGCTGGCCCAGTACGCTAAGCGTTGCTGTGCGTCGTACACTTCGTCGAATCGGGCCTGCTCCAGCCAGGCATTGTTCCAGCGGGTGTACTTTATTTCTGAGGTCTGGTTGCCCTGCGTATCGTAGACATACTCCCACCGCGTGACGTCCTGCCAGGTGGCGCCGGCAGCACTGGCCTCCGCGAAAACAAGAGACACCAGCTGCCCCTGGCTATCGTAGGTGCGCTGCCACCGGGCATTGGGTTGCCAACCTGAAGCAGGCGCCCACAGCCAGGAGATCTGCTCGTGTAGCAGCGCGTTGGTGTAAGTGAACGAGAGTTTGTGCGTGGGCACCGAATCGGTCGGGGTATGAAACAGGAACACCACCATGCTATCCGCATCCGAGTGTGTGTCGGTCGTGGAAAGGGCAGGTAAGCCTGGGGAGGCGGAACAAACGGCGTGTGCCCAGGCGGCAACCACCAGAAAAAAAAGAAGGCGAAGGTTCATCGTAGGATCGAAAGAGGGCGGCAAGAAACAAGAAAAGCAGGCCGCCCGCTTTGTAAAATCCCGACGTTATGGAAGCAGAATGCCTACGAGGGTGCGGAAAGGAAGGTCGCCAGCCGCCGGCTCACGAAGGCGGGTTGCTCTTCGGGCAATAGATGCCCCGCGTCAGGGACGATCTCGACGGTAATGTTCGACAGGTACTTCCGGGCAATCCGGGCTAATTTTTTGGGCGGCAGAAACACATCTTTCTCCCCCGAAAGCAACAGCGTAGGAGCTTTAATTTGGCGGAGTTGCTTCGGTGGCAGCGCAGGCGGGGCCAGGCTCGATTGCACCGACCGGACCACCAGTGTCATCCACTCCACCATAGTGTCGGAGGGAGGCTGCGTCGTCATCGTCGCCAGCAGGGAGCGCACCTGTGCCGGGGTAGGTTTCCATAGGAGTGGCAGCGACCGTCCGATGAGTTGCCCCGTCAGCCGGAGGGGAATGAGTCCGGCCGGATCGAGTAGGACCAGCCGGTTGACGCAGGCCGGTCGGGTGCCGGCCAGGTGCAACGCCAGCCACCCGCCCAGGGAATGCCCCGCGACGTGTGCACGCCCCACGTTCAGGACTTCCAACAGACTTTCCAGCCATTGCGCGTATGCGTCTCCTTTGAACGGAAACCGATAGGAGGCGCTTTTGCCGGGTTGCCCCAGGGTATCGACCGCAATCAGGTAAAACTGATCACGCAGCAGCGGAAAGTACGGGGCCCAGGCCAGGGCCGAAAAGTTGGTGCCCGGCAGCAACAACAGGGGTGGAGCCGTGGGGGCACCCGTCGTCAGTACATGCGTCAGCCCCATCCGGGTTTCGACGATCTGCGAGGTTGCGTCGAGTGCGAGAAGCCGCTGGTCGATCCATGCGGTCACCGCACGCTGACTCGCCTGACTTTTGTAGATCGTCGCTTTTTGCATGTTGGGCAAAATGTGGTTTGTGCCCAAAAGTAGCCATTATGGTCTGCACGCAAAAAGCCCTTCCTCCGTGGAAACTCCACCGAAGAAGGGCCTGCGTCATCAATCCGTTACTTCGTCGAAGCCGTCGGTCGGACCGGCCATCCGTACGATCCGGGGCGTAAATGTGCCGAGCACGTCCACCAGTTCCGACTGAGCGGCCATCACCTTTCGGATGTCCTTGTAGGCCATCGGCGCTTCGTCGAGGCCGGAGCCGATCACGGTCACGTCGTGGTTGTGCAGGTGCTGCCGCACGGCGTGCTTGTTCAGCGTGTCTTTCGCCTTCCGTCGCGACATCACCCGCCCCGCCCCGTGCGACGCCGAGTTCAGCGACGTGGCGTCGCCTTTGCCCCGGACGATGAAGCCGGGCGCGGTCATGGAGCCGGGGATGATTCCCAGAACGCCGGCCCCCGCGGGGGTCGCGCCTTTCCGGTGCACGATGTACTCGCGGCCGTCGGCCCCGGTTTCTTTCCAGGCGAAATTGTGGTGATTTTCCACCATCGCCAGCGGTTGTGCACCCAACGCCTGGGCCAGTCGCCGGTGGATGTGGTGGTGGTTCGCCGACGCGTAATCGCCCGCCAGGTTCATCGCCCGCCAGTACTCCTGTCCCGCTTCCCCGTCGAGGTCGAGCCAGGCCAGATGCCGCGCCTCGTCGGGCAGTTGGCACTGCGTTTTGGCGACGTGCGTGTAGTGCCGGGCAATTTCTGCACCTAGCCCCCGCGACCCCGAATGTGACAATACGGCGAGGTACTGACCGGGAGCGAGTCCCAGTCCATTGTCTGCTTCCAGGATGTCGACCACCCCGAACTCCGCGAAGTGGTTGCCGCCGCCCGACGAGCCGATCTGCCGCCAGGCGCGGTCTTTCAGCTCACGTACCACCCGGATGTCCTGAAATTCCGGCCGCTCCAGCACCGCATCGTCGAGTGGTTTCTGAAAGACCTGTTGCCCGAACCGCGTATGGTCGTTTAGCAGCTTCTGGAAGCGCGCGCGGTCGTGTTGCAACCCGCTGATCGGCAGGTCGAAGACCGACAGGCACATCCGGCAACCGATGTCGACGCCCACGCCGTAAGGAATCACCGCGTTTTCGGTCGCCAGCACGCCTCCGATGGGCAGGCCGTAGCCCTGATGGGCATCGGGCATCAGCGCCCCGGCGCGGGTCACGGGCAACTTCATCGCAATTTCCATCTGGTTCACCGCGCCCGGTTCAATGCCCTCGGCCCCGTAGATGGCGTACGGAATGCGCTGGGTGTGCAGCGCGTGGGC
Organism: Catalinimonas alkaloidigena; assembly: GCF_900100765.1. Classification (NCBI taxonomy): domain Bacteria; kingdom Pseudomonadati; phylum Bacteroidota; class Cytophagia; order Cytophagales; family Catalimonadaceae; genus Catalinimonas; species Catalinimonas alkaloidigena. The sequence goes on from NZ_FNFO01000013.1 coordinate 189,394, forward strand.
CTGCCGCTCCTGCTTGCCGATGAGCGCTTCCGCCACCGGACCCAGGTGATCGTGGTCGCGGTAGAGCGCCGGTTCGCGCAGCACGCGCGTCAGCAGATCGAGTTTAAAGGTTTTGCTCTTCCCCCGGAAACCGCCCTCCAGCGCCCGCATCGCGTGGCCAATGGCCGGTCCTTCGGGGTAGCCGAGCTGCCGGAGTTCTTTTCCGGTAATCTGGTTCGAAGCCATGAGTGAAATTAATTTCTGATTACAAATTGCAAATTACATATTCTAAAAAGTCGCAGGGCCTGAGGTCACAGGCCCAACGTCGCTGGGTTTGCATAAACGCGCTGCGCTTTGCTCTCTGCGCTCAGCGCCAGCCGATACCACGCCAGGCCCGTATTCCGACGGAGTTTCCGGTGGAGGAACGGTTCGTTCTGCAGAAATCGTGGCGCTTCTTCGGTCAGGGCAAAGCCAAACCGGCGCGGCAACTGCGTGTAGAGCGACCGGGGCGGGCCGTTGTCTGATGTCAGGCCTTTCATCCACAGCCCACCTTCGTAGGTGTGGTAATACACCGTCGACAGGCCGAGCTCTTCTTTCGCCATCCACAGCACCGCCGACAACATCGCCTCTTCCCAGAGTTTGTAGTAGGGTTGCAGCGTTTGCTGGTACCTGCGCAGCGACGCCAGGTTGATCCAATCGTCGTCGGGTTCCTTCGTCAGAATATGGGCGATCCGCCGCACTTCTTTCAGCCAGTCGCTCTGAATCTCCTCTATCAGGACTTCGCCGGTTTCGAGGGAGAGGTCGAGCCGCGCCCAGGCGAGGGTTTGCAACCGACCGCTTTGCGCCGGATGGCACTCATAACTGAACGGAGCGTACCCAAACTGGTTTTGCCCATAGAAGGTGCGGTAAGCGATGTCGTGCTCCCAGTCAAAGTTCAACTGCAACACCAGGTTCCAGCCGGGCCGGGACGTCTGTTTCCACCCGACTTTGCGGCTCTTTCGGTACTGTGCCCCCCAGCGGTCCCACGTCAGCAGAAACAGCTTCGATCCTTCGTCGAGGTAGTCCCGCAGCGCAGCCGCCTCCGGCAGGTGGGTTCCCCAGTGGGCCATTAGCGGACGGATCACCGGCTTTTGCAGCAGATGCCCGAACGGTGACTGGCGCACCTCACGGATGCGTCGCGATTGAGTTTGCAGCCCGTACGCCAGCAACAGCAAGGCATACCGGTCGCGGAAGTAGGGAAAAGGTTGTGGCGTACCACAGGTCGTATGCAGAATAAATTCAGTTTCTTCAGTAGTCATGATCAGGGGTAGGAATAACGATTCAATAGGCGATGACCCGCCGCCGCTATCCCCGACCGATCAGCGCTCAGGTTCGCGGACGGCGGTACCGCCAGCAGGATGGGTTTCTTCGATTTCGTTTCATGAGTTCTTGTTGGTTAAAAGCCGTGCGGGTGTCGTTCCTTCACACGTCTTACTCTACACTTGTATTAAAACCGGGCAACAGACCGCGCACGCCTCTTCCCCGAACGGAGAAGTTAGGATTCGAGCCTAAGACTAAGAAAGCCACGAAGTAGCGCGCACGTACGGCACCGGAAGGTTTTCACGTGTTGAGGTGGTGGATTGGTGAGGTTGCGATGTGTTTTAACGCCATTCGACATGACAGTTTATAATATGATCCGCTCTCTCACCACATCTCTACTCCACCACACGATAGAATAGGAGCAACAAACGAAGAGGGCTTATGTGATGACACATCCAGGCGTTTCCAGCATCCAAGAGCGGCTTTTCACGTGACTGGTTACGAAGTACCCCACTTCTACGGCATCCTTATTTTCTGTGACGCTTTGGTGATGTTGTGCCCATGGTTACGTCACGGCATCGCCCTGCCAACACATCGCTTGGCACCAGCCCTGGGCCAGTCGGATGTACGCGGCGTTGATAAACGGAAAGACGGTGACGTTCGGAATATGATTGACTTCCAGTAGGTATTTCTGCCCGTCGTGCCCGATCATGTAGTCCACCCCCGCCACCACCAACCGGAAGTGATCCGTCAGTCGGCGGGTATCTTCCTGCAAGGCCTCGTCCATCGGCATACAAGCGGCGTCCGCATGGTGGATCGATTTCAGCCAATCGTCTCCCGCCAGCCGGAGTTGCCAGAACTGGTCGCCCACGCGCATGATGCGCACCGCTTCGCCCTCAATAAAGGGCTCAAAAACGGTAGGTTCCGTCGCCTCAAACGCACCGGTAAACCGGCTTTTGTTTTCGCCACAGTGCCAGTTGCCCCATTTCGCTACCGTCGTTTCAGGAGCCTGACAGGTCCCGGCGTGAATCGCCATGCCGCGCGGCATCGTGCCGAACCGCGTGATGCGTAACGCCCGCGCCAGTCCGGCGTGGCGGAGGCGGCAATCCAACATCCCCTGTGCATCGGGCAGGCAAGGGCCACCCCACAGGGCCAGCAGCGTGATGAAATCCACATCGTGCTCGAAAATGCCGTGATAAATCACCGCATCGACTTTCAGGAGCGTGCCCGGTCGCGAGTTACTTTCTGCGTACAGAACTCCCTGATCTAATTGGACAACGGGCAACGCCTCGTGCGCAATGAACAACCCATCGAATCCGTGGGTGATGCCTCGCGCTTCCCGGGCTTCCAGCCCTACCAGTAATAGACGTTGTCGATTCATGCAATTCTTGATTAAAAAGGAGCAACAGGCGAGGAGGGACTATTTTCATACGGGATTTGAACCCGCAATCTCGGGCAGTATGCCCGCGTCCTAACCTTTAGACCAATGAAACCGAAGTACCCCACCTCTACGGCATCCTTATTTCGTGTGGCAATGTGGCGGTGTAGTAATGTTGTGATGTGTCTTAACTCAATTGTCATCGCCCGTTGCCACGGGGGCCGTCCCACGGGGGCCGTCCCACGGTGGCCGGCGACTCGGTTCGAATGGAGCAAAGCGTAGTGAGAAATCTTCTCACTTTAGGAACGAGATTTCTCCCGCTGGTCGAAATGACATGCTATGATTGCTACCTCACTACCTCACCACACGATATAAAAAAGGAGCGACAAGCAAAGTGCGACTATAATCAGATGCTCTATCCAGTTGAGCTACATCTGTCACACAGATGATAAGACTTGAACTTACAACCTCCTGGTCCGAAGTAACGCACTTCTACGGCATCCTTATTTCTTGTTGCGATGTGGTGGGCTGGTGATTTGTCTTAACTCAATTGTCGGTTCGAATGGAGCAAAGCGTAGTGAGAAATTTTCTCACTTTAGGAACGAGATTTCTCCCGCTGGTCGAAATGACAGCATTTGATGTGTTCACTCAATTCACCACACCACCCACCCACCACATCGCTACTTCACCACTAAAATCAAAAGGAGTAACAACCGGGAAGCGTATGGGGCCATTGCTCTACCAACTGAGCTACAAGACAACGAATTGCCTTGGCACGGCTCGAACGTGCGACCGATGGGTTATCGAAGTACCACTTCTCTACGACATCCTTTTGGGGTGAAAGAGATCTTTTAGTTTTTTGTCGGGTGGGAGAGTGATCAGTACGCACCACTCTCCCGCGCCGCGTAGGCCGGGCCGCGTAGGCCAGACCGCTTTTTACATGTTTACAATAGAAATCAGAGTTCAATCTGTTCGATCACCGACAAGGCTTCGGCGCCGCTTTCGAGGGCGGCGAGTACGTCGAAGACTTTGTCGGACCAGCCGGCGATCAGGTGCACGTCCCGACCGATGACGCGCAACGGCGCGGTGCCGTAACCGGCCAGGTCGAACACATACAGCCGTGCATTCGGTGCAAACCGGCGGTACCGCTGCCATTCGTCGGCCAGCGAGCCGTTGCTGGAGCGGCTATCCCACAGCTGGCAGTCGGTGAAGATCATCACCTTGTCGATCCGCTGTCCGCGCCGCAGTAGCTCCTGAATCACCAGGTAGCCGTTGGTGGCGTAGCCGACTTCCCCTTCGCGCCGCCGCAGGTCCATGACGTTTGCCAAGACGCGCTGTTGCGGCAGACCGATGGTTTTCCAGGTGTCGCCGAAGATCCCGGTGAGGACATTCCGGCAGCGGGATTGCAACAGCATGCCCAGCACCAGACCGATGTCGTAGTGCTGCACTTTCGAGCGCGGCGACAGGGGACGTTGCATCGAACCCGAGACGTCGCAGGCCACCAGCACCGACGTATCGCCGTCGAAGCCCGGCAGGTTGGCCGCCGAGGCGAGGACCGCCGCTTCGAGCGCGTCGAGCACCTGGGGCGTGTAGCCCGACCGTACGTCCTGCACCTCTCGGTAGGCCGAGAGGAAACGGAACGGCAGTTGCCGCGACCGGGCGACGGCGCGCGGATCGGCTAGTGTTTGGCAGACCCTATCCACGTGCGCGGGGGAGATGCCGGCTTCCAGCAGATTGCGGAGGTTGCGCAGCAGGGCCATGTAGCCCAGCCGTCCGCTGGTGATCAATTCCTCCCAACGTGCGCGGAATGCGGCCGCCTTTTCTGCCTCGGTCGCAAACTGGGCCTGACCCGTGGCCGACAGTTCGGTCTCCCACGTGTAGGGCGTCTGCAATTCGTCACGGACCAGCCGGTCGAAGAGCGCCTGTTGGGCCGCATCTTTGGCTTTCGGGTGGACGAGGAACAGGGCGTCGCGCAGGCGGATTTCCGCCGCCCGGTCGTATTTCGCCAATTGGTACGCGTCGAACCGGTTGAACGCCACGGCCAATCCTTTCTGCAATTGCTTCGACAGACGGCCGAGTTTTTTTGCACCCGTCCGGCCGTTCGCCGCCTGGTAACAGGCCAGCAGCTCCGTGATTTCGTCGGCCCGTTGGATTACCCGACCCGTCAGGCGACCCACGAGACTGTCGCCGGTGTGGATGCGGGCCAGTTCGACGGTCAGGGCCAGCGGCACCGAGCGCAGGTGCATCTGCTCCCGGGCGTAGACCGCCAGTCGGGCAACAAATGCGGGGTCGACCTGCGCAATCAGCTGCCGGATGCGTTCCAGCCGTTCGTCGCTCCCTTCGTAGAACTTGTCCGACAGTGTGGTAGTAACCACGGCCGCGTAGAGTTCCAGTTCCGGCGAGAGCGTGTAGGCTTCGGCACCTTCGTAGTTGCGTGTCCGGTCCCGATTTCGGAGGGGTACATTGAATCGCATGCGTGAAATCAATTGGTATTTTAGTGAGATATTTTTTTTAGAGATGATCTCGATTTTTTGAGTAAAGACAGACTTCTCCCGGCCCTCAAAAGAACTGGTTTTTGAGAGAAATAAGGAAAGCGTATGACGCGTCAGGCAACGTGCAGGACAAAGCGCGTTGTACGACGGATTACCGGACCGGGCTAAGAAAGTTTGGTGCAGAAAGGCAACAAAAAAGCCCGGACGGTGAGCGCCCGGGCTGATTTCGCATCGAATTGCGTTTATCGTTCCCGCCAGGGCGCAGCATGCATGGGTTCTCTTCCGAAGAGGGGATCCATGGTCTTGTGCGTATCTAAGTAGATGATCTGGCGTTTCATGAGTTCTCGTGTTTGAGTGATGCAAATGTAAGTTGAGTTTCCGATATGAGTCAAGTTTTCCTCAAAATAAATTTTATATTTTTTTGAGAAGAGGAGCTGCGCAAAGGAATGAGTGAATAACTGAATGAATAGCGCGGGGCGTAGAACGTTTAAAGCTCAAAGCTTAACGTGAAAAGAAGACAAGCACTACTGATAGACGTCGTTTCAAATGCTGAACCCTAAGCTTTTCACGTTAAACCGTCCCGACGGTCCGGTCTGAACTCCTCAACTTTCTAAACCTGTACCCTTCTACCTCTTTCACGATCCTGACTCTTCCAGTAGGTCTTTTTTCTGTTTCTTTTGCTGGTTGATGCGGTAGTTCAGGGTCAGGTTGATCTGCCGGGGACGCTGCTGGAACGAGCCGTTCGTGTAGAAGATGTCGCCCTCCACGATGGACCGCGACCGGTTGCTGTTGAATACGTCCGAGATATTGAGCGTCAGCGTGCCCCGGTTGTGCAGTACGTCGCGCGTGATGGCCATGTCGAGGTAGGCGGTCGAGAGCTGGCGTCCCTGGGGCGTCTGTTGCGGGGCCGTGTAGTTGCCGCGCAGTTGCATGTCGGTGCCCCACAGCGTCAGGCGGGAGGTGACGCGCGTAAACCAGGTGTAGGTGTCGCTCTGGTAGGTTTCGCGGACGTTGGTACCGTCAATGATCGACCGGTAAAAGTTGAAGGTGCCGTCGAGTTTCCACCAGTTGGTGGGGCGGTAGGAGGCGATAAATTCCGCCCCGTAAGCATCTTCGGTCAGCAGGTTATAGGGAGCCGTCGTGGCGATGCCCGCTTCGTTGACGGTCCGGATGCGCTGAATTTTCGCGTTGGTGTGGCGGTAATAAACAGCCGAACTCAGCGATGCCTGATCGAAATACTTGAGGTGCCCCGCCTCAAACGCGTGCGTATATTCCGGGTTCAGGTCCGGGTTGCCGCTGAAGTAATTGCGGTTGTCGAAAAACGTAACGAAGGGCGTCAGGTCGTTGTAGGTCGGGCGGTGCAGGCGGCGGCTGTAGCTGAGTTGCAGCGCGTTTTCCTTCGGCATTTCGTAGGTGATGTGCGCACTCGGGAAGAAATTCAGGTACGACCGCGGGTTCACATCGTTGGTCTCGATCAGCGTGGTCGTTACGTCGGTGTATTCGGCGCGCAGGCCCAGCTGGTAGCCAAAACGCGCCACCTTGTTGCTGTTGATCAAGTAGGCGGCATAGATGTTTTCGTCATAGAGAAATTCGTTGTCCAGCCCCGGCAGCGGCACCCACTGTTCGCCTTCTTGTTGGGTTACCAGGTAGTCGTTCGTCAGGTCGCGCAGCGTGTTGCGCATGCCCGCTTCCAGCTTGCCGTTTTCGCTGTAGGGTTGCACGTAGTCGGCCTGAATGAGGATCTGTTTCTCGGTCTCGTAATTCAACGATTTCTGCAACTGTTCGCCTTCGAGCGAGTTATTGGGGTCAAACAACCGGGTCGTGTACAACTGATCGGAGTCTTCCCAGTGGTCCATGTAACTCAGCACGGCCGTCAGTTCCTGGTCCTTGCGGTTGAAGGTCCGTTTGTAGTTCAGCGCGTATTCCAGAATCGGCTCCACCTCGTCTTCGTGCTGGGCGCGGCGCGTGATGTCGTTCAGGTTGGCTTTGGTGTTGAGGTAATCGAAGTATTCGACCGAGGTACCGCGGGTGCCTTTGCTGTGGCGGTAGGTAAACGAGGTCGTAAAGATGTTCTGCGGATTGAGAAAATAGTCCGCCCCGAACTGGATGTTGTTCGACACCATGCGCTGGCGGGTGGTGGTGTACTGTTGCGTAAGGAACGTCGTGTCGGCATCGTACACCTCCTGGTACTGTTGGTTGCGGGGGTTGGTGATGTTCCGGTAGTAGAGGCCGTAGTTGACGAAAAAGTTGAACCGCTCGCGGCGGTAGTTCAGGTTGATGGCGGCACCGTAGTTGGCCGGATGGCCCACGGTGAAGTCGAACGAGCCGTTGAAGCCTTGTTGTCGCTCTTTTTTCAGGACGATGTTGATGATCCCGGCCATGCCCTCCGCCTGGTAGCGGGCCGATGGGTTCGTGATGATCTCCACGCGCTCGACCAGACTGCCCTGCAACGTGCGCAGTCCTTCCGCGCCGTCGAAACTGACCATGCCCGACGGCTTGCCGTCGACGAGAATCTGCACGTTGCTGCTGCCGCGCAACCGCACGCCCCCTTCGCCATCGACCGTGACGGAAGGCAGGTTGCCCAGGATGTCGGCGGCGGTGCGGCCGGCGTTGATCGGATCGGCACTCACGTTGAACACCTTCTTGTCAAGCGAAAGCTCCACCACGTCTTTTTCCCCTTGCACCACCACCTCGTCCAGGTCGATGGTGGCCGCCTTCAGCGTCAGCGTGCCCAGATTCAGTTCCGTCGCGCCGACCGTGACGGTTGGCAGGGTCCGAACCGGGTAACCCAGAAAATTGATCGTGGCGTAGTAGGTGCCCTGCGAGGCCTCCAGCGCAAACGTCCCCGCGTCGTCGGTAATGCCGCCGGCTACGAGTGAACTGTCATGAGGCGCAAACAGGCTGACGGTGGCGTAGGGGAGCGGGGCTTTTGTTTCGGCATCGACAACTTTGCCGGTCACGCGGCCTTTGCCGCCGCTTTGTGCCTGAACGACAAGCGGAAGGAGGAGTAACAACAAGCTGAACAGGACCGAAAACGGCATTCGCACCGGGCGAACGGTAGGGGTGGCGTACATGCGGTAGGGGTGTGAACTAGGAGTAGGATGAATGGACAATCGGTTTTTGAACCGGGAAAATTAGCAAAGATGTTGAAGCAAAATTGAAGTTACTCAGCACATTTTTGCGCCTTTGTATAACCCCGGTTCGCCTTGCGTTTCCCTCAACCCTGGCCGCCCATCCTCCTCAAAACCGTACGGAAAGACCGCCTCCGGCACCGAACCGATTGTCGTAACTGGCCATGAGCGAAACGTTGCGCGCCAGGAAATACTCAAGCCCGGCCGACCAGGTCGTTTCGCCCTGGTAGCGCGCCGCGGGCGTGTCGGTGGTTTCGTTCGGATAGGTGACCCACCCAAAATCGGCCTGGTATTCGTAGGCGCCAAACAGCATCGTGCGGGGCAGAATCATCACTTCCCGACTCAGGCGAAGTTCCGGCCGCAACTGGTTGTCGATCCGCGCATCCAGGTCGAACATGTACGGCGTGAAGAAACGAATCCCCGCTACGGCTGTCGGAGCCAGTTCGCTGAGCTGATTTGTCCCCTCGTTTTCCAGGTTCACCCCCACAAAGACCCGGAAGTAGTCGTAGAGGTAGCGCTCGTAACTTATTTCCGCTTCTAGGTTCTGGTTCCAGCCGTATTCGACGCTGACGTTGAACTGGTTCCGGATGTTGGAAGCCACCAGCGCCACTTCCGTCATGTGCGAGGCGACATCGGCCGTTCCCCAGAAAAAATAGTGATTGGCTTCGTTGACCAGGTTCAGCAACGGATGGCCGACCAGACGTTGGTCCCGTGGCGTGTCGTAGCTGAAAATGCGTGCCATGCCGCTGTTCATGTGGTACAGGACGTGGCAGTGGAAAAACCAGTCGCCATACTCATTCCCCAGAAACTCGATGGTGATCTTCTGCATGGGCGGGACGTTCACCGTGTGTTTGAGCGGAGAGCGCGCCCCGTTGGCGTTCACCACCCGGAAAAAATGCCCGTGGAGGTGCATGGGGTGGTGCATCATGGTCAGGTTGTTGAGCGTGATGCGGGTCACTTCTCCTTGTTTGATTTTGAGCTGATCTGACTCGTTCAGGGGAACACCGTTGATGCTCCAGATGTAGCGCCACATGTTGCCCGTCAGGTTGAGGACCATCTCGTTCACCGGCGCATCCTCAGGAAAAGCCGTCGGTTCCGGCGACTTCAGGAAGTCGTAGGTGTAGGCCGCGTACATCCCCATGCCGGGCATATCCATGTCTGATCCATCCATGTCGGACGGTTCCATGTCAGAAGGTTGGGAAGTGGCGTGCCCGTTCATGCCGTGGTGGTGTCCGTGTTTGCTCGAATCGGCCATATGGTGCATGGGGTGGTTCATGGAGACATCGTCTTTCGTGGAGCTCATCTCCATGTCCGATGTGCCCATCTCCTTATCGGACATTTTCATGTTGTGCATCGCGTCCTTGTCGCCCTCCATTTTCATGCCCCAGTGTTGCATCATGGCTTCGGGTTCCACGTTGTTCGGCTGAAACTTCATGGCTGGCGCGCCCATGCGCATGTCCATCTGAGCCATCTGTTTCATCATGCCGATTTTATCCGGACGCGGCACCTCCGGGGCCGACAGCGTATCGCCTTGTCCGAGGTAGGCCGATGTATGACCGGAGCCATCCTGAGCGGTCGCGCGGATTTCCACTTGTCCGGTCGGGGGAAGGGTCACGATAAAATCGTAGGTCTCGGCAATGCCGATAAACGTCTTGTTGTGCACCACCGGCACCACGTCGTTGCCATCGGCCGACACCAGGAGGGGATCTTCTCCGCCGAACGTAATCCAGAACTGCGAGGACGCGGCCGCGTTGATGATCCGTACGCGTACTTTCTCGCCGGGCTTCAGCTCCGGGTACGAGCGGGTGCGTTGGCCGTTGGTCAGAAAGGCGGGGTAGTAGACGTCGGCGATGTCGGCGCTCTCCATGCGCTGGCGCCAGAAGTTGAGCTGCGCGCCGAAGGCCCCACGGCCGATGACCCGATTCAGCGGGGTCGAAGTGCCTTTGCGGATGTTGTACCACTCGTTGCCGCGCTTCAGGTTTTTCAGCACGTGTTCGGGCTTTTCGTTGGTCCAGTCGGAAAAGACCACCACCAGGTCTTTGTCGTACGTGAGGGTCGGCGCTTTGGGCTCGATCACAATCGATCCGTACACCCCCCGCTGTTCCTGCAGTTGGGTATGCGAGTGGTACCAGTACGTCCCGTGAATCCGGATCGGAAACTCGTATTTGAACGTCGTGCCGGGGGCAATGGGCGGTGTCGTGAGGTAGGGCACACCGTCGTAATAATTCGGCAACAGTAAGCCATGCCAGTGAACGGACGTTTCCACCTCCATCTGGTTCTCCACGCAGATCACCGCGTAATCGCCTTCTGTGAAACGCAGGGTCGGGCCGGGAATTTCCCCGTTGATTTGCAGACCCACGACCGCTTTGCCGGTTTTGTTGACCGTTCCCGGCGCAATGGTCAGGTGGTATACCGTGGTATCGGGCTGAGCCTGTGAAGCAAAAGAAAAAATAAAGAAGGCGGAGAGAAGGAAAAAGTAAAGAGGCCTCATGCAGTACACGATTAAAAAGAACAGGCGCCTGCAAAAACAGAAGTGCGCAGCTGCCTGCGTTGTGGGTTATGGAAGTGTTGTGTGGGAGCGGTGTCGCCGTCCGTAGACTTTCAAGAGGGTAGGCAAGAAGCACGGCGTCACTTGGTTCCCTGAAAATCCGGTACAGCACGCGCCTGCGCTTCTGCTTCGGTAGTGGCTGCGCCGTGCTTGCGGATGTCTTCGATGAGCCACTCCATCTCTTTGATTTCGCGGCGTTGCGCTTCGATGATCTCGTCCGCCAGTTTGCGGACCCGCGCGTCCTCGATCTTGGCACGTTCACTCGTCATGATGGCGATGGAGTGATGGGGAATCATGGCTTTCATGTACGAACGGTCAGCGACCGTAGTCTGGCTACGGACCAACCAGAGGCATAGCACGAACAGCATCAGGCTGCCTCCGAAGATCGACAGGTTAAGTTGCCGGTTTTTATACATGCTGAGCATAAAGCCCAGCATAACGATGGCCATCACAGCGCCCATCAAAAAGGCCATGTACAGACGGGTTTCACTAAAAAACAGATGACTCCATGCGTAGGTATTCAGGTACATCAGGCCGTACATGAGTACCGTGGAAGTCAAAATCATCAATCCAAAGCGTACGTATTTTTTGCGATCAGTCATGTTGGTGTTATACTTTACTACTCAAAAGGTGAGGGCCGTTTCCCGCTGCGGCAAGGGGCATCCACCACACAGGGCATGCGAACACTCGCTCAATTCTCCACCTCGCAGGGCGACAATCAAACGTGCGAGGGATGCGCCGCCGGTGCCGGGTTGAGACGTCCTCCTGTTGATGAGAAACGAGGATTGGGCTGCAAAAGGCTTTTCAAAATTTTGGAAAAGGTTTGTAAAATTTTAGCCACAGGAACGAGCAGTGCGGGAGTTCCCAACTAAAATGGGGATGATGGTGCAGCTTTGGCGCTGTCTGTCCCCTCCTGTCTAACCTTCGTCCGATGCCCTCCGTTGCATATACCAGCGGGCATTCTCTTTTCTCTGCCACCCGGCGTGCGGCCCGCAATTTTTTAGCATTGAACCCGCAGCCCATGAAAAAACACGACCACAGCGGCATGGCCATGCGCGGCGTGACCCGTCCGATGGCCGAACAGGAAATCAAGAAAAAATTCTCTCCGTCAGAAGA
>NZ_FNFO01000014.1 GCF_900100765.1 Catalinimonas alkaloidigena
TTTATTTAGACTTAATCTAAATTGATGCAAAACTAGAGGTTCCCCCACGAGACGGATAACGCAAATGGGAATTTTACTGACGCGAACGGGAAGATCCTCCAAGCGTCTTCCCGCTCGGCGGCTGCGGCAACCGATGTCGTCCCCCGACTACCTGAGGCGATTCCCTCTTCGGCCTGCGTTAGCTGAAAGAACCATTCTCTTTGAAGGACTGCCGCACAGCATACGTACAACGCTCCCTGATGGAACGCCAGAGGAGGCATACCATGCTGATGCTCGGATGTCGTAACCCAGGGGTGGATATGAAAGCTACGGGGTGGGCCATACAGGTCAGCAGGCATGTGAGTAATAAAGAAGACTCTTCACAAGGCTCCGAGTCCTACCCAGCGTTGAGACACGTGGTGAAGATTTTCGAACCAGAGCGGGGTATTTCGCCGGATTACGCGTCCACTGTTCAGTAGCGAAAGGTCCCGGTGTGCGCATGCCAGGGCCTACGCAATAGACCTTTGGAAGAGCGGTGTTGATCCCGACCACATCGCCGGGATGCTGCATCTTTTACCACACGGGAGCCCGAAAGCGCTTCCACCTCCCCTCACAACCTGTTCACGCTTTTGGCAAACGATCTATGAAACCCCTTCTACTCTATTTTCTGACGGTATGCAGCCTGTTGTCTTGCGAACTAGCCGCCCAAACCCCCACGCCCGCGTTTCCGACGGCCGAAGGCTTCGGGAAGTGGGCCACAGGGGGGCGGGGCGGTCAGGTGGTGGAGGTGACGCGCTTGGATGACGACGAGCTTGGCAACCTGGAAGGAAGCCTTCGCTGGGCTTTAAAACAACACTCCGGTCAGCCCCTCACCATTGTTTTTCGCACTTCCGGCACCATCGACCTGAACGGTCACGATCTGCGCAGCAAGCGTAGCAACCTTACGATCGCGGGCCAGACCGCCCCGGGAGATGGCATCTGCATCAAAGGGGGAAACGTGAACCTGGGAGGAAGCTACAACGTGATTGTGCGGTTTCTGCGCATGCGGGTAGGCTTACGAAACGGTACAGATTTTATTCCGGGTGCCAGCCTGAGTCTGGAAAACGGTGGCAATTTCATCATCGACCACTGCTCCTTTTCCTGGTCGGCCGAAGAGAACACCGGCTTTTACGACAATACCCATTCGACCGTCCAGTGGTGTATCGCCTCAGAAGGGCTCTACAATGCCGGACACGGAAAGGGCGCCCGGAGCTATGGCTCAGTCTGGGGAGGACGCAAAGCGACGTACCACCATAACCTACTGGCCCATAACGTGTCCAGAAGCCCCCGCTTCGGCACCTCTACCAAGAACGACCGGCACATGCTGGTTGATTACGTGAACAACGTCAACTACAATTACGGTCGGCAAAATGCCTGTTACGGAGGTGAGAACGAGCTGGGCGCCGCCGGGTCGGTCCACATCAACCTGGTGAACAACTACTACAAACCGGGGCCGGCCTATCCGGGGGAAAGACGCAGCAACCTGGTACGGGCTTCTTATGAAGTGGGTGCACAGCACCATTATTTCTCACATTGGCACCTGAGTGGCAACTACATTGAAGGCGAGGCCAATGCTTCCATCAACGAGGACAACTACCTGGGCCTTGAGATTGAGGAATACGTGGAGCACCTGCCCTCGACGACCATCGATAGCCTGAAAGTGGATCACATTGCAGTAGAGGAGCCCGTCAGTACCCAAACGGCTCACGAAGCCTATGCGCAGGTGCTGGAACAGGTCGGTGCCTTTCCGCGGGACAGTGTTGACCGACGCCTCATCGAGGAAGTACGCACGGGCACGGCCGTTGCGTCGAGTAGTTTCAACGCCTATCGGGTAACGGGCATCATCGACAAACCTTCCGATGCAGGAGGCTATCCTGTGCTGCATACCTACCACGTCGTCAACGACACGGACCATGATGGCATCGCCGACTACTGGGAACGCGCCAACGGGCTGGATGCCACCGATGCAGAAGACCGAAACAGACGCAGCACCGAAGGGTATACGTACCTGGAAGTCTACCTCAACGGCCTGGCCGGCGAATACCTGGACGGGTTTGTGTACCCCCTGATCGACACGGTGGTGACCAACAGTCCTACTCCTTTTCATGATCCTGCCCTCCACATCAGTGCTTATTTAGACCAGTCCGGCCATCGGATGGTGGTAAAATCTCAGGCGCGTGTCCAGACCATCACGCTTTTTGATGAGTTGGGAAGACGGGTAAAGCACGTCACCGCGCCGGCCCTGACCAGCGTCAACCTGATGGATGTGCCGAGCGGGTGGTACGTCGTCCAGTTTGAAACCGATACTCACAGCATACAGCGAATGCGCCTGGTTAAATAAAGGCCAGGGTTTCGGAGCGCAACTCCCGTGCGAAGGGTCAGCTGCCTCACTTAGCCCCCTCCCTGCTTTCGCAAGAGGTGCAGGGTCGTGTTCCTGCCGGAAAAGACACAATTGACAAACAGCGATTGTGCGGTGATCCTGTTCTTTTCACCTACAACACACCTACGCGGTGGAGACGTGGCGGCATGTACGTAATCTGCTGTAACGCTTATCGTTAATGCGGCCACGTATATGCTCCCGAGGCATTGCCTCGCCTGTTCCGGCAATGCCTCTCTTTAGTCGGTTAACAGGCACACACAAATCCCGAACGGGGTTTACGCTTACGGAAGGTTACTGACGGAGTAAAGCTCCATCAGCTGGTTCTTTTTCTCGTTATGATGAACATAGTCTAAAAACGCAGGGTAGCCGTCCCGATCCAGGAGGTTTTTACCTACGCACCCCTTGTAAGAAAGACCCGAGAGGGTCAAAGTCGGATAGCGCGTTCCGAACGCCGCAGGTAGCGTTTGCAGCACCAGGTTTTCCGCGTTGTCGCGTGGGTAATGAATCGACCACCGGGTAACATCCTGGTCATTACTCCAGGCACCTACCAACACATCAAACTCCTCAGTAGCGGTGAACTGAAACGTAGCATAGGCAGAGTTCATCACCGAAAAATCTCCTTGAAAAAGCTCAATGGATAACGAGGGAGGAGGCCCACCAAATTTTTCATAGACATAATTTTTATCCGCCAGCGTAGCGGACCAGTAGGTGCGGTAAAGGTCGAATCCCTCCACGTACCCGACTTTAAAGAGAGAAGGGCTTTCCGGCTCTTGAAGCAGGATCTGTGCCAGCACATACCCATCCAATCCCTGGTAACTGGAAAGCGTTTCTTCCTGAAATGCGGTGAGTTCCATGTACATGTGCTGGACTTGGTCGAACGAGAGCTCCACCACCTGGTCTATCGGGGCGAAATCCTGTTCAAAATCCAGCACTGGGTTATTTCCCGTGAAAAGATCATGAGCAAACCATTTGTAGCGGGGGGTGAAAGTACCGTCATGGAGCACCAATAGCATGTCCTGAGGGGCCTGTTCATGCACCCTGACATTGACATCTACCTTTCCTCCACCGCTTCTTCCACCTGTATCTACCAGCCCATGTGCATTGCTCATAGACCAATTGAAGAAATTCCGGCCACTAAATTGTGGGGCATCTTCAATTTTGATGGTGGCTTCTTTACTTGTTAATCCCTCGTAACCAACTCTAGTCGGGTCAGGGATACGCCAGGTTTGGTCAACCGGCACCTGGGTGTAAGTCGTGAGTTGGTATTGATCGAAGGCCTGGTTTGCTGCGACCAGGGTGATGTTCACCCAACCCTCTACTGATTGCGTGGTTGTCAGCGTAGTATCGTTTGTCAATTCGGCTGAAGCCAGCACTTCTCCTTTCTTGTCCGAGACGACGACCCAATGCTCCAGATTATCTCCGGAAAAGTGCTCGGTAGCCGCAATCGTAATCAAAGACGTGGCAACGGGCTCCGGCAACTCGTTCGGGGTGTCATCACCGCAGGAAAGCAGCACAAATCCCGGTACCAGGAAGAGACTTTTTATTTTCAGGCACATAGCAAGGGGTTGATTTATAGAAAAAAGTGAGTCGGTATAAAAGCATCTCCAACGAGCGTGTAAAATAAAGCCGTTACGCTTCCCGTTGTGTACAAATTTCGTCCAGACCCTACCTGGGATCAAACAAATACGACAGGAAGTCAGGCAACCGTGCGTCGCCCTGGGCAACCCGCAATACTCCCGGTTTTCACGTCACTTGCCTTGCTCGTTTCGCGTGATAAAAAAGGCTACGCTCGGGTAAGCCCTCCGGAATCGCTCTCCGCCCTTTAGTCTCTGGATTCATAACCCAACCTTCACATCCGGGAAACACACAAGCGCGTAGCCCGATGCACTTTTACAGGGGGAGCGCCGTACGCCTCGCCTGTTGGCTTTAGCTACTACTCGCCGATCCGAAGCTGCACTTCCTATGGGAAGCGCAGCTTCGGATCGGTTGAGGCTCGCTGATGCCTGAAACTACAGCACCCCCTCAACGACCACCCGCCATTCGCGACCCGACCATTGCAACTATTAAGATCCAGGCTCTTACGTATGACTCTACAAAGCGCTTCTCTGTTTTTACTCGGCTTGCTGCTGCCCATCCTCGGCCGGGCACAGGACGACCAACGCCCGATCAACCAACTCCAGGTAATTGGGTCGCACAACAGTTACAAACAGGCCATCGAACCTGCCTTGTTCAAGGTGCTGGAAGGCTACGACCGGGAAAAGATGCAGGGCCTGGCCTACGAACACATCCCCATTCCGGAGCAACTGGACAGGGGGCTGCGCAACCTGGAAATCGATGTCTACGCCGATACACAGGGGGGGAAATACGCCCACCCGAAAGGGCTGACGATGGCTCCGCCCGACAAGCCGTACGACCCCGAGGGTCTGATGCAACAACCCGGTTTTAAAGTCTTTCATGTGCCGGACATCGACTTCCGAAGCTCCTGCCTCACACTGGACCTGTGCCTGTCGCAGTTGAAACGGTGGTCGGACGCGCACCCGAACCACACCCCCGTGTTCATTACCCTGGAAGCCAAAGGGGGCGGTACGTCGACCGGCAATCCGTGGGGATTGACCGTTCCGGAAGCCTTTACGGAGGCGATGTTCGACGAACTGGACCGCGTCCTTCGGCAGGGGCTCGGGGAAGAGAAACTGATGACGCCCGACGACGTGCGCGGCCGGCACAAGACGCTGGAACAAGCAGTGTTGAAAGACGGTTGGCCCACCTTGCAATCGGCCCGAGGCAAATTCCTGTTCGTACTGGACGATACGGGCGAAAAACGAGCGATGTACATAAAAAATCATCCTTCGCTCAAGGGCAGAGTCTTGTTCGTGAATGCCGAGCCGGGCACGCCGGAAGCGGCAATCCTGATTCGGAATAATCCGCAGGACGCCACCCTACCCGATCTGGTCAGGCGCGGATACATCATCCGCACGCGGGCCGATGCCGACACCCGACAGGCACGTACCAACGATTACTCCCACTTTCGGGCCGCCGCCGACTCGGGCGCGCAGATCATCACCACCGATTATTACCAGGAAAGCTCGTTTTTCGATTCGCCCTACCGGGTCGCCTTTGAGGGCGGCGTTTACGTACGGCCCAATCCACTTTTTCCTCAATAAAACGGCTTCTTTTGATTTCCGCCCCGACGCTGTTAGATCACGCTTTCGAAAGCATTCCTTCTTCTCCGTACACATGAAGTTCCTTTTTAGCCTTCCAGGCACCCCTGCCCTACGTCGTTGCACGTCCCCCCTACCCCTACTGCTCGTCTACCTCAGTTGCCTGATGCCGGCCGCCTTCCACAGTGCCCAGGGGCAGTCCGCCGCTGAAAATCCCTGGGCCGTACGCAAGTTAGCCCCCCTCCCCGCGCCGGCCAGTCTGACCGACGGCGTTTGGCTGAAAGGCGACCTGCACGTGCATTCCCGTCACAGCAAAGAATCGACCAACCACTCCATGGCCAAGATCCTGGCGAACGCCACCGCGATGGGCATGGGCTTTCTCTGCATCACCGACCACGACAATCATGTGCAGGGGGATGTGGCCCATCACACCTGGGCCGATCCCGCGTTCCGCTCCGACTCGTTGGTTTTGCTGTACGGGGCGGAATGGACCACTACCCGGGGCCACGGCAATACCTTTTCGGCGCGGCCTTACGACCACCAGCGCTTCTATAACGTGCGCGATCAGCGCGATTCCGTCGTGGGGCGGGTCAAAAACGAACTGGGCATCCATCTATCGGCCAATCATCCCAGTGGGAAAGACCACTTCGGGTACTCGTACGACTTGGTCAACTCCATCGAGGTGTGGAATTCGGCCTTGTGGGAAAAGAACCCAAATGCCCTCATGATCTGGGACGACATGCTTTCTTCCGGGCGGAAACTGACCGGGCGAGGCGGCAGCGACGCCCACCACGGGCTTCCTGAGACCCCGGAACAGGCCACCAAAGGCAGCGTCGAAGCAAAATACAATTACATCGGCACGCCCACGACCTGGGTGTTTGCCAAGGAGAAAACACCAGAAGCGGTGGTAGAAGCCCTGACGTTGGGGCGGGTGTCCATCAGCGTCAATCCCTACTCGCCGCGGGTCGAATTCTATGCGGACCTGAACGGCGACAACCAATCGGACCTGATGATGGGCGACAACGCAAATGCCCCCACGAAGCCGGTGCGTTTCAGCATCCAACTAAAAGGCCAAACACTTGCGGACTCTACCTACACGATCCGCGTGATCAAAGATGGCCGCACGTTTCAAACGCTGCAAGCCTCCGGTTCCTCTCCTGAAGTCACGTTTTCGGATACGCCGGAGGCCGTGGGGCGCACGTACTACCGCGTGGCAGTGGAAGGCCCCGCCACGCCCTTTCCATTCGCGCCGGAATCCATGGGCATCAGTGGGCACATGGTGGCCTTGTCCAACCCGATCTATTTCAACTTCGATCCGGAGTTTTAAGTATCGAACACCCGCCCACCATCCAGACCCGATCGTAACGCTTCTTGGGCATCTTTGTCAGGTTAGGTGATACGCCGCGCGGCGATAGCATTCCCTATGTACTGCTACTGCTACCTTGTCTTCGCGTGTCAGTTGCCTCAACACGCTGCTATCACAGAATTAGGAGCGCTGAACACACCGTAGTAACGAATTTAAATCCGTCGCTACGGTGTGTTTAGCGCTCCTGAGTGTCCGCCATTTCTAGCACAACAAAAAAGGTCGAAAGCCATACCGTGCCTTCGACCTTTTTTTGAGACGTTTTGAGTAATCCGTCGTACTTGCTTAGTAGCCCTGGTTCTGCACTAAAAACCCTGGTTCACTGGAAGCCCCGTCGATGGCCTTTTGAGGAATCGGGAACAACCGTTTGTGGACATCGCTGTCGGTCTTGCCCGTCCAGTTGCCTTCGTATTTGCCAAACCGGATCTGGTAGGTTCTGCGGTGGCCTTCCCAGTACAGTTCGAAGCCTGTTTCGCGGAACAGCGTCTCCAGGTCGATGGAAGAGAGGGCCGCCGGCGTCTGATCAGGGCGCGCGTTCCGGGAAGTGCGCAGGGTGTTTACATCTTCCAACGCGCCCGCAGGGTCGCCATTGCGCAGCCTGGCTTCGGCACGCATCAGGTAGATCTCGCCCAGGCGCATCAGCACCAGATCGACACTGCTGTAGGAGCAGCAGTTGGGGGCGGTGTGGCTAAACTGGTATTTCGAAAACCGGTGCCCGGTGTTGTGCAGGCTTCCCTGTTCCGTAAAATCGACGTTGAGCGTGTGGTCAACGTAGCGGATGTCGGCGCCGCTGGTGCGCTTGTTGATCACCGGGTAGATTCTCACCTTGCCGTCGTCGCAAGTCATGATGTTCCCTCCCGCATCTTTCCGGGGTCCCCAGATTACGCCACGGATCAGGCCTCGGTCGATCTCAAAGTCCTGAGCGTCGATGCAGTAATAATGCTCTTCATCGTTCGCGGGCGTAACGCCCGTCAGGTCTTGCAATTCGTCGGGGATGATCGTGTTCTTCTGGTAAAAACGGGCATCGGCCGTAGCCTGATCCACACTGCCGTAGGCATCAGCCCACGTTTGGATAAAATCGGGTGTAGCGGCGGTAGCATCGGTTCCGCGGGTGCTCGGAAACTCGGGGCGCGGCACCTGATCGCCCGAAATGGACCAATACGCCCAGCGCTGGTGCTCGGTTTCCAGCACGCCTCGCTGGTCCAACGCAAAGATCAGCTCAGGATTATCGTGGTTCCCGTCGTTGAACAACTCAAAGTATTCGGGCGACAGGGAATGCGCACCACCAATGATACTGCTCGTGTACTGGATCACCTTGTCCATGTCTTCCTTCTGAAAACTGGGGGTACCGTACGGATCGCGATAGACGGCCGCGTTCAGGTACAGACGCGCCAACAGTCCCCGCACGGCATCCTGGTTGAACCGACCCGGCCCCTGATCGTTGCGGATCACATCCACCACCGACAAAAGGTTGGCCTCAATGTAGTCGATCGCGGCCTGGCCCCGCAACAGTTCGGACACCTGGTCCGAGCTCTCTTTTTTGAACACCAGGCCCCAGTTGTCGAGCGCCAGCATGTTGAGGTAGGCGTCGGCCACGATCATTTCATACAGCGCATCCCGGGCTTCTTGGTTGCCCCCTTCCGCTTCGGCGGTTAACCGTTCCTTCGCCAGGACCGCTCTGGATAGGGTTAGCGTGATGTAGGTCCAGGCATCGCCCACCAGCGAGTTGCTGGGGGTCATCAGGTGCTGGTGTACCGCAATGAACTTGCCGCCGTCGTACCAGTCGGTACCACCCCGGTAGGGCAGGATGGCCTCGTCGGACGCCACTTCCTGAAGTCCGAAATTTACCGTATGCAGCCATACCTGACGGAGCATCCCGTACACGGGCGCAATCGATCCACTGACGACTTCGGCTTGACCGGTGCCGGTCAGCGACTCGTCCAGAATGTCTTCCTCCAGGGAAGTGCAACCTAAAAAGATGAGGATAAATAGAGTGAACGGAAGTGCTCTATTCAATTTTATAAATTTCATGGTATTTCTTTTTTGAGGAGATACAAAGAGAACGTTCGTGGTCTGATTAGAAAGTGACATTTAGCCCGATCAGGAAGGTTCTTGCTTTGGGATAGGTGAAGTAGTCGATCCCGAAGGTCTGGATGCCGCCTAACGTCGATCCGGTGTTGATTTCGGGGTCGAAGCCGGAGTAATCGGTGATGACGAAGAGGTTCTGACCGGTGAGTGACAGACGGATGCTCTGGAGCACGTTGGACAGGCCGATCCGGTCCGGCGCAAGGTTGTAGCTCAGTGTGGCGTTGTTGAGGCGCATAAACGAGCCACTCTCCAGGTAGCGGGTCGAAACGGTATTGGCGTTGGAGATGGCCTCGTTAGGATACTGGACCGCAAAATCCGTTGTGTTGTTGGATTTGGTCAACTGCGCCTTGGTGAACAGGCTCATGGCCGTGTGGTTGTAGACCTTGTTGCCGGCCACGCCGTTGAAGTTGAGCGCCAGGTCAAACCCTTTGTAAGCAACGTTCAGGTGATACGCGTAAAGCACCTTGGGAATGGCGCTACCCACCACACGGCGGTCGTTGTCGAGCGTAGCCCCGTCGCCGTTGGCGTCTCTGAACACGTTCAGGCCGTCTTCACCAATGCCCTCAAACTGAAACATGTAGAAAGCACCGATGGGCTCATTGTTGATGTACCCGTTGATGGTCGCGCCGGTTTGTCCCGACCCCTGGGCCGCGCCGGTGGTCAGCACCGTGTAGGGCGAATCTTTGACCTGATTCTGGATGTAAGTCAGGTTCCCCCCGAGCGAATAGGTGAAGTTGTCGCCTGCCGTACCGTAGTAGTCCAGCGTCAGCTCAAGCCCGTTGTTCTGGATCTTCATGTCCCGGATGTTGGTCCAGTAGGCATCCGTAAACTGCACCGGGTCGGCCGGCGGCACTTCCAGCAGAATATTCGAAGATTCCTTGTTGAAGTAATCCAGGCTACCGCTCAACCGGCTCTGGAAGAACGCAAAATCGATGCCCGCGTCGAGTTGGGTAGAGACCTCCCATTGCAAATTCGGGTTGGCCAAACGGGTGTACACAATGCCGTACGGGTAGCCGCCAATGGCATCGGCGTTGGGGTCCAGCGGATAGGTGTTGTAGCTCGCGCCACCCGTAATCAAACGGTCCTCGGCATAGCTCGCCTTGGTGATTTTAGAGGGAATTTCCTGGTTCCCGGTCTGGCCCCAGCTGGCACGCACCTTCAGGTTGTTGAACACCGATTTGTTGACGAAGTCTTCGTTGCTGAGGTTCCACCCGAGCGCCACCGAAGGGAAGTAGCCGTATTTGTTGTTCGCTCCGAATTTGGAAGAACCGTCGGCCCGCAGGGTGGCGGTAAACAGGTACCGGTTGGCGTAGGAGTAGTTGACTCGGCCAAAGAAGGACTGCAACTCGTTTTTCACGGCCGCCGCAGTCACGGTTGTGGGATACACCGTGGTACTGTTTTGGTCCTGGTACTTGGGCTCGATGTTGTTATTGGCAAAGCCGCGGTACGAAAACTCCCGGTTTTCGTCCAGGAAGGTCTGGTACGAATGCCCGGCCAAAAGCGTCAGGTTGTGTACCTCCTGTTGCCAGGTGTAGGTCAAAGTGTTTTCCACCAACTGGTTTGTGTTGGTGCTGAGCAACGAGACGAGCGACCCATCCGCAATGTTAGATTCACTGATCACAGACGGGTAAGGTTTGTACTGCTGGTCCCGGTTGGTTGCCGAATAGTCCACCCCCATGTTCAGCTTGTACACCAGGCCTTTTACCAATTCCACCGACGGCGAAATGGTGGCCAGGATGCGGTTGTTGAGGGCCTCGTCGCTGTAGATCTGGTACCTCTTCAGGGGATTCAGGGCATTGGTTATCAAGAGCGTCGGCTCACCGTTCGTGTAAGGCGGAACGGTCGGGTTCAGGCTGAGCATGTCGCTGATGGTGGAGCCGATGTTCGGACGTAGATTCTCGGTGTGCGAGGCCGTCAGGTTGTAATCGATCCGCAGCTTTCCGTTGAGGGCCTTTTGGTTGATGTTCAGTTTCCCGGAATAGCGCTTCAGGTTGCTGTTCTTCAGAATCCCGCCCTGGTCCTGATACCCGGCTGAGGCGTAGTAAGAAAATTTATCGGAAGCGCCGCCCACCGAGAAGTTGAGCTCCTGGGACAACCCCGTTTGCGTCAGTTCATCTTGCCAGTCGGTCGTGGCACCAAAGTCGTTCAACGTCCCGCCCTCGGCCTGTACCTGCCGGCGAAACTCGTCGGCACTGAACACATCGATTTTATTGGAGAGAGTCGACCAGGCCGTCGATGCCGAGAAATTCATCTCCGTTCTTCCGGATTTACCCTTCTTCGTGGTAATGACCACCACCCCATTCGAGGCGCGGGAGCCGTACACGGCCGTAGCACTGGCATCTTTCAACACATCGATGCTTTCGATATCGTTGGGGTTCAGAAAGTTGAGCGGGTTGGTTCCCAGTCCCTGCGAGGAGTTGTCGAGCAGAAAGCCGTCGACCACGTACAGCGGCTGGGTACCGGAACGCAAGCTTCCTACCCCACGGATGATGACGTTTTGCGCCGAACCGGGCTCACCGCTGGCACTCGTTACGTTGACGCCTGATACTTTTCCCTGCAAAAGCTGCCCTGGGTTGGTCACAACTCCGCGGTTAAAGTTTTCGCTGTTCACCGAACTGATCGCCCCTGTCACGTCCGATCGTTTCTGCGTACCGTACCCGACCACCACAATCTCGCTCAGCTGTTGTTTGTCGACCTCCAGCGCCACATCCACCACGGCCCGTCCGCCCAGGGCGATCTCGTGCGGCAAGTACCCGACGTACGAAAACACCAGAACCGCTTCAGGATTGCTGACCTCCAGGGTGTAACGGCCTTCGATGTCGGTGATGGTACCGTCGGCCGTGCCCTTGATGACGACGTTTACACCGGGCAACGCTTCGCCGGATTCGTCCGTCACGCGCCCGCTGACCGTGAGCAGGGTCTGGTTCACGCGTGTTTCCACCCGATGGGGTGTGTTGGCATACGCTCCCGCGAGCGGGGGAAGCACCCCGACGCCCAGCCCCAACAGGGACACCAGCAGGGGTCTGCAGACGATCGGCCTTTGCAGGGGTCGTCTTAAAGTAGGAAGAGAAAAGTGTCGCATACAATCGGTAAATAGGATAAGAATAGAATGGATTTGCAGGATTGGACAGCCCATGAGCACCGGTAGGCAGCGTTGCCATGGGACCTTACGTGTGAAGCTTGGGTGGGGTAACTCGCGTAAATAAGGGTGCAAATAGTCCCGTTTTGGGGGAAGATGGGGAAAGCGAAGATTACCCTTGCTTTAAATTATCGTCACAGGAAAGCGCCAAACAACCGCCTCGTGTTACCTATGTATTACCAATACCCACTCAATATAAAAAATAGTATGCGAAAACAAGGGCTCCGGAGAAGGGTCTGATCAGCGTCACGATCATCAGGAAACACCCCCGCAGGCGGCGACGTTTTTCCGGCGGATTTTTGTGGCTTTAGTCGCTCAAAGGGAACTTACGTGGGATAGCAAAGCGCATGCCTCCCACTAAAAAATGGTGTGCGAGCGTGATCCCCATCCGAGGGTAGTGAGGGCACCCGGAGCACCAAGGCTTCCGCCCCCCGTGTGACTCGAACCTTAACACGTCCGGCAACTTTAAAATAAGGGTCTGCGTAGGCGCACGCTTCCGTACCGCCACAAAGGTTCAGGTCAAGTGAGCTATCCCCGTGCAAAGAGTCGCTTCGCCAGGAGCACCAGCTTTTCGACCAGAAAGCCCAGCCCCAGGCCGGCGATGCCACAGGCCAGCGCCTTGGCCAACCAAGCCACCACCGGGAGGGCGGCCAGGGCATGTTCCAGTTCGTGCAGGAGGTGATTGGTAAACGGAATGCCGTGGGCAATGATTTCGCCGCCTACCCACAGCATGGCTGCCGTGCCCACGTATCCCAGGATGCGGAGAAAATGCGGCATCAGTTTGACGATTCCGCGCCCCACTTTGCGCAGCGTCGGCGAGAATTTTTCCTGCGTCAGGTGCAGGCCGATGTCGTCCGCTTTTACCAGCAGGCCCACAAACCCATACACCGCCACGGTGATGAACACTGCCACGGCCAGCATCACGACAATCTGGTTGGTCAGCTGCTGGTCAGTGACCTGGCTGTAAGCAATGGCGATAATTTCCGCCGATAAAATAACGTCGGTGCGGACGGCACTCGTCACCCGTTCCTTTTCCAGCTCTTCCGGCGTCATGACGCGCACGTCTTCGCGCTCCGGATCCACCTCGTGGTGTTTGCTGAGCATCGCGTGCACCTTTTCGTAACCTTCAAAGCACAGGTACGCCCCTCCTACCATCAAGATGGGCGTGATGGCCCAGGGCGCAAAGTAGCCGAGCAACAAGGCCGCCGGGCTGAGGATGAGCAGCTTGTTGAACAGCGATTTTTTAGCGATCCGGTAAATGATCGAAAGCTCGCGGGCCGGATTGAGCCCCACGACGTACTTGGGTGTAACGGCCGTATCGTCGATCACAATGCCCGACACTTTGCCGGTCGTTTTGGCAACCTGGGTGGGCACGTCGTCTAAGCTGGCGGCGCTGGCTTTGACCAACGCCGAAATATCGTCTAACAAGGCAAAAAGACCGGAGGGCATAGGCGCTAGTTCGCTGCGTACAGGGGTTGGTTGTCCACTCAATCCGGCAGACGGCTGTAAAATAGAGGAAATGGCCCATTGATGGCCTCCCCTTTCGCAAAAATTGTGGCGACCCCACCGCCTGACGGGCCTCCGGCAGCCCGTACCCGGTCAACAGCGGAGAACGGAAGGTTGCCCCCTAAAAGAATTTCTTCAACAGGCCCAGTACCTGTTGTCCGTTGGCTTCCTTCCCCATCAGAAGGCGGCTGAAAAGCACCCGGTCTTCCGGGGTGATGTCCGTATGAAAATCCACCTTTCCCTCGCCCAGCTTTTTTGACCCCATGTGCCAGCTGGGGAATGTTTTCTGGCGGATGGGCCCTACCGAAATCATGCGGGGCTGGTGATGGCGGGCATCGTGCTGGATCTTTTCGTATAACCCCATGAGCACCTTGTAGTCGCCTTCTACCAACTGAATGAACTGGGTGTCGGAATAGAGCAACACACCCGTGATGCCGAGGGCCGGATTGTTCTTTTGGCAGGCGGCCAGAATCCGATCTATTTCGGCAGACGTGCACGCCTTCTGGCGTTGACTGACGTAAACGAGTTGAGAAAGCATGATTGACTTATTTGGTTAAAAAATTTACTTTCTCTAACTCATATGATATTTTCTAGTTACGATGGGGCCGTTTTGGGTTCCTTGTTGGAGGTTAGTTTTCTAACAGAGTTACCACATGATTTGATTTCCGGTTCGTTTTTTCCTCCGTTATGCCTAGACGTTCTCTCCCCCTTCAGGAGAAGACACCCCTGAAGATCACCAACTTGCTACAGGAGGTAAGGCCAACCCACAGGATTTTCTTACCTACGTAAGGGAGTAGGGTCTTCGCGCAAGAAGCCGGACTGCGGCGGATGCCGCAAAAAGCAAGTGGTATAGCACGCTTCTGGTTGCTAGAAAGTCCCGTCCAGGATGCCCTGGGCGAACACCAACTCTTCCGGGTGGATGGTGTGGCCCATCCCCGGGTAAACCTTTTTCCGGACGTGTGCGCCCATCTCCGTCAGGACCATCTCGGTTTCGTCGACGCGGATGCGGGGCACGTGCGGGTCGGGATCGCTGGTCCCCAAAAATACAGGCGTTCCGGCAAAGTCGCCCCGGTAGCGCGACCGGTCGACCGTTTCGCCCAGCAAGCCCCCCGTCAAGCCCACGATGCCGCCGAAGCGCCGCGCATGTCGGGCACAAAATTCCAGCATCAGGCAGGCTCCCTGGGAGAAGCCCAGCCAGTAGAGGCGCTCGTCCGGAAAGCCCAGGCCTTCGAGGTTATCGCGCAACTCTTCCAGCATGCTCAGGCTGTTGGACAGATACGGCTCGTTCTTCGCAAGGGGTGCCAGAAAGCTGTTCGGGTACCAGGTGTGTCCGATGGCCTGCGGAGCCAGATAGGCCAGTTGATCCGTCGCCAGTCGCTCCCCGAGCGGCAGCATTCCGTCGGCGGTAGCGCCCCGGCCGTGGACCAGGATGAGCACGCGGTCGGCTTTGTCCAGGGGCACGCCCCCCCGGGCCACCCGTTCGTTATGAATGATCATGGGAAAAACGTTCGAGGTAAACAGGTCCGTATGCCGTTAAAGGTAGCGATTTTCTCACCTACATCAGATCCAGGATTACGTACTCGACCGCCCCCAGGTGGAACTCGGCCCCCTTCCGCAGGCCCTCCATTTTCTGAAACAGCGGCGATCCGGTCGAAATGCCGTACACCCGAACGCCCGCCACCTTCCGCTTCGGCACCGCCACCGCCACCAGAAAGTAGGCATAGTTCGTCCTGACCAGGCTGCCGTACCGGACCTGTTCGTGGACGTGCTCCGGGTGCAGGGCGCGTAACGCCCGTAGGTCTTCGGCCCGTTGGTCCAGGTCCGGCGTGTAGGTTGCCACGTCGTGTAATAGCCCTTCCAGAGGCGATTCTTCCAGTTGCGCGTTGTCCTGGTTTTCGCCCGCAATGGCGTCCCGCTGCTGGTGCTGCCAGGTATGCAGGCGGGTCAGCTCGGCTTCTTGCTGCTGAATCATCGCCTCGATGATCTCGCGTTTCAGGGCCAGCGTCAGGGCGGTCGTAGGGAACGGTTCCATCGTCACGAAAGCGAAGCGCGAAGCATCCAGGCCATCTTCTCGTGTTGCCGCAGCAGGCCCGTGACCAGATCGCTCGTGCCCGCATCCTTCCACTCGTCGGCAAAGCGGTCGGCCAGGGTGCGGAGTTCTTTGATCACCGTTTCGTGGTCGTCGATCAGCTGCCGGAGTTGCGTCGGAGCATCGTTGGTGTACGTCGGTTCCAGCAGGTTCGTCAGCTTCAGGAAGTCGGCCAGCCGGGCTTCGGCGTAGTGCCCCAGGGCACGGATGCGTTCCGCCACCTCGTCGACGCCGGCGGCCAGCGTCTGGTACTGAGTTTCGTACAGCGTATGCAAGGCGATGAACTGCGGCCCGGCCACGTTCCAGTGGTAGTTCCGGGTTTTGGTCAGCAGCACGTACTCGTCGGCCAGCAGCGTATTCAGGGCCAGCGCGACGTTTTGTTTGTGGTCTTCGGTAATGCCTAAGTGTGCGGTTTCCATGGGTATAAACGGATTAGGGCGTTGAACGAGGAAGAGCGTTTACGGACGAGGTGCTGTCAGGCGTAGCTTGCCGACCGGCAGGTCATGGTATTCAGGATGGCGCTGCAGGTAGGCCCGCACAAACGGGCACAGCACCACGATGGACGTGCCGGTCTGGCGGGCGTAGTCCAAGCCGGCGCGGGCCAGTTGGGAGGCAAGGCCCCGCCCGGCGATGGCCTCGGGCACCCAGGTGTGCAGAAAATAGAGTTGCTGGCCCTGAATGCGGTACTGAAGCTCGGCGCGTTCGCCGTCCAGGCGGATCTCAAAGCGCTGTTCGGTCGGATTGTGAGTTACCTCCATCGTAAAAAGGGGTGAAGCGTTGAACAAAGCTAACGCCCGCCACCAGGCAGGACAATTGTCAAACTACGGTTCGTCATGTACATATCATCGCCCACGGCGGTGCCCGCACGCTAGACCCGGAACATGGGCAGCGGATGGAGCGGATGCCGACGGAGGCGCTTTCCCGTTTCGCGGACAAGGAACACGTGGAATCCCAGGT
This sequence comes from Catalinimonas alkaloidigena, assembly GCF_900100765.1. Taxonomy (NCBI): domain Bacteria; kingdom Pseudomonadati; phylum Bacteroidota; class Cytophagia; order Cytophagales; family Catalimonadaceae; genus Catalinimonas; species Catalinimonas alkaloidigena. The sequence goes on from NZ_FNFO01000014.1 coordinate 16,699, forward strand.
TGGGCCACTGGCGGCGCACATGCCGGAGTTGCTGCCGGTCCACACCGAAACGGACCCACCCGAACGTAACGTCCATCCAGTCGGCGCGCCGGAAGGTTTCGACGAGGGGCGCATGCTGGCCGCGGTACGGGATAAGCTTGTGGTGCCAGTAAATCATCAGGGTGATTTCTTCCGTCCAGTCGGCGTGTCCGTGTTCGGTCAGGTAGCGGCGCGCCTGTTGCACCGACGGGGCCAGGTAATCGAACGTGTGGTCGGTCCAGATGCCCAGGTCGTGAAACACGGCGGCGACGGCATACTTCGCCGCGTGGCTTTCTTCCCGGTCCAGCAGAAGGCAATGGGAAAACACCCGGTGCACATGGTTGCGGTAGCGTGCAAAGTCCTGGCCCAGCATCGGCCGAAAGCGTTGCAGCAGCGTGTCGGGGAGCGCATGGACGGGGTGCATCAGGTTCGGAGAGTTAAGGGGAAACACGAAAAGCCGCCGACTTTTTAGGCAAGCAGCTTCTCGGGCCGTTGGAAAAAGAACGTGGTCAGTTGAGCTTGCTGATGTTGAGCAGGATCGTAGTCGTTTCCGTAGGGCGGGACAAGAAAGGACAGTGCCCGCTTTCGATCGGATAGATTCGGGTGATGCCCGCCGCGGTAAACATCATCTCCTGAAAATCGGGTCCCAGGTTGTTGTCCTGCAACGTGTGGATGAAGTACTTGTCCACCTTTCCCCAGTTCCGGTCGGTCACCGCAATCGGATCGTCAAACGGCGGGGCCGGTTCGGGTTGATACTGGTCCAGCACCAGTTGCTGTAGAGCGGGCGAGCCGTCCTGGATGAAGATGGGCACGATCTGATCGGACTTGATGCCGAAGGTCAGAAAATCTTCCGAAGGTTCCAACGCCGGGCCCAACAACGACTCCGTGTTGTAGGCGGCCAGCTCGAACAAGGTCTGTCCGTTGCCGGGCACAAACGCACCGACGTACACCAGCTTGTCGATTTTGTGGGGAATCTGTTCGGCCACCGCCGTCACCACCGCTCCACCCATGCTGTGCCCGACCAGAATGACCTTGCCGGGGATTTTTTTGATGGCGCTGACGACCGTCTTCTTGTACAACTCCATGGAAGTTTCGGCGGGAGGCGTTGGGTCGTCGCCGTGCGCGGGGAGCTGCACCACCACCACCTTCTGCCCCAACTCGTTCAGTTGGGCTTCGACAAACTGCCAAGCATACGGCGCCTGCCAGGCCCCGTGCACCAGAACGAACGTGTCGGGCGGGTGCGGAGACTCACAAGGTGGGTCGCAGGCGGTGAGCGCACACAGCAGCAGCGCCGTGCTCAGCCCGGAGACATAACGATTTTTCATGGGAGAAACGAATTCAGGAAGTGAGAAAGATGGAGGTATAGGGGTTCTGGCGGCACGGTTAGGCGGACTCTGGTGCCGAACCCAAGCGAGACGAACGCAGGAGAAGCGGTTGCAGCAGGCACCGGCCGCTTCTCCTGCGGAGAGCGGGCGGAATAAGAAAGATCAGACCGCAGCGGGCGCTACGGGAGCAGCACTGAGCTTTTTGAGCCAGTTCAGAATGTAATCGGCGTCTTCGCGCCAGGTAGCTTGTCCCAGCACAAAGTGGTTCCGCCCTTCAAATTCCTGGTACTCCATAATGGAGTTGTTCTTTTGGTAATGGTTAAAATTCCGGCGGTTGAGGTGCTCGGGGATGATGTTGTCGAGACTACCGGAGGTCAGCAGAAGCGGCGGGTGTTCTTTCTCGAAATCGACGTGCGCCGCACTGCTCAGCCCGCCCCGCGCCACCACCTTCGATTCGGGAATCGTGTTGGCTTCGTAGGCGGCCTTTTGCTCTTCCAGGGGCATCTCGTTCACAAAGGCGTACTGCCAGTCTTCGAACGACATCAGGTAGGTGTCGTCGAGCGAGGTGAGGATGCCCAGCACCTTCCAACCCGCCTTCAGAAACGAAAATTCGTACGGGAACACGCCCTGTGGCGGTACGGAGTGGATGGCTACCCCCGCGGCTACCAGGTCGCGGTTCACCAGAATCTGCGTGATGAGGCCGCCCAGCGAGTGGCCGATGGCGATGGGCCGTTCCGGCAAACTCGTCACAAACCGGGCGTAATGGTCGACCAGTTCGTCGAGGGTCAGGCGCGACAGCCCCAGGTTTTTGTCGGGATGCAGCGCCCGAAGTTCCTGCGGGGAGGCGTCTTTGAATGGCCACGGCGGCGCGTAGGTCGTGTAGCCACGGCTCTCAAAGTAGAGTTTCCAATTGTCCCAGCCGCGATGCGTCACAAACGCGCCGGTCACAAATACGATGGTTTTGCTGTTGACGGGAATCATGGGATGTGTAGTAAAGCGTTGATAAAAGGAAGCGAAAGAAAAGCGCTCCCCACGGCCACCGGGACGGCCACCGGGACGGCCACCGGGACGGCCACCGGGACGGCCACCGGGACGGCCACCGGGACGGCCACCGGGACGGGAGCGCTTCCCCCAACACAGGGAACAGGGTTATTTTTCCTGGGCGTATTCGTGCACGTCCACCTGCCGGGCCGCTTCGGCAATGAAGGCGGCCACCCGCTCCGGCTGGGAGAGCATCGGCACGTGACTCGTATTGAGTTCCAGCGTCGTGGCGCCGATCTTTTTGGCCAGGCTACGCTCCAGGTCGGGGTTGATCATGCGGTCGTTGCCGGCCACCACATACCAGGAAGGCCTGGTTTTCCAGGCGGCGTGGGTCACCTTTTCCTGCAAGGCCGAAAACGCCTGCGGTCCCTGCGTCACCAGGATCAACTCCCGCTCGGCTTCGGGCAGATCCTGCGCAAAATCCTCGTAGATGCCTTTGCGCGTCATGCTCACGAAGCCGTATGCATCGGGCCGGATTTCGTCGTTGCCGGGCGTTGCCGGAGCGGTTTGCACCAGTTCCAGAAACGACTGTCCTTCGTCAGGGACGGCGGCCGCCACGTAGACCAGCCCCTTCACGTTCGGATCGTTGCCCGCTTCGGTGACCACCACGCCGCCCCACGAGTGACCGACCAGTAACACCGGTCCGTCCTGCAAGGCGATGGCGCGTTTGGTGGCGGCTACGTCGTCGCCCAGGGAGGTCAGCGGATTCTGCACCGCGATTACATGCAGCCCCTGTGCTTCCAACAGGGGGATGATTTTGGCCCAGCTCGATCCGTCGGCCCAGGTACCGTGCACCAGCACTACGTTTTTCACACCGCCGCCGGTGCGTTGTGCGTCCGCTTCGTGCGTGAGGGAGAGTGTCATACTGATCAGGGTTAGTGCGCCCATCCAGGCGCGTGTCGAATTTTTCATCACCGTTACCGTTAGAGAAGGACGATCAGCCCAGGTACTTTTTGAGTTCGGCCGCCGCCTGGGTAAACAGGGACCGGACGGCAGGCAGCGTCGCCAGGGCGTTCAGCAACCCGAAGTCGTGAATCATGCCGTTGTAGCGCACCGTGGTCACCGGCACGCCGGCTGCGTCCAGTTTCCGGCCGTAGGCCTCCCCTTCGTCGCGCAGGACGTCGCTTTCGGCCACCTGAATCAGCGTAGGCGGCAGCCCCTGGAGCTGCTCCACCGACGCCCGAAGCGGCGAGGCGTAGATCTCCTTGCGCTGGTTCGGGTCGGTCGTGTACTGGTTGTACATCCACTTCATCAGCGAGGTGGTCAGGAAACGATCTTCACCAAATTCTTTGTACGACTCCGTCGTGAAATCCGAGTCCACGATGGGCCACAGCAGGATTTGCACCTTGAGGTGCGGCCCGCCGTTTTCCTTGGCTTTGAGGCAGGTAACGGTGCTCATATTGCCGCCCACGCTGTTGCCGACGATGCCCAGGTTGCTGCCGTCTACGTTGAGTTCCGCCCCGTTTTCGGCGACCCATTTGGTGGCGGCGTAGATCTCGTTGATGGCACGCGGATACTGCGCTTCCGGCGAAGGTGTGTAGTTGACAAACACAGCCGCGTAGCCCGACTCCACCACCAGGTCGCGGACCAGCCGTTTGTGGGTGGGATAGTCGCCCAGAATCCAGCCGCCCCCGTGGATGAACATGAACGCCGGCAGCGTCTCGGTTACCCCTTCCGGCCGGACCACGGTCAGCTTGATCGAGTACCCGTCGGCGGTGATCATCCGCTCCGACTCTTCAATCCCCGACACGTCGACGTCGACCGAGGCCTGCGCGTTGATCAGCACGTTGCGGGCTTCTTGTTTGGATAAACTCTCGACGGGCGGGCCGCCGGCATTCAGGACTTTCAGAAACGCTTTGGTGCCGGAATCGAGACGAGGGTCCTGCGCAAAAGGAACAAGGGTTGTGGGTTCTAAAATTGCGTTGTTCATGATGTGATGCATTTGAAAACTAAAAAGAGGGATAACTCAAAAAAAGAAGCTGCGGCCGCAGTACGTGAGTAGAACGAGAGCAAGGTAGCGCGGCCGGACAGGGAAGGCAATTGACAAACGACGGCTCCTGATGTACATATCATCGGCCTTGGTTTTCAGGGCTTTTGGCGTGCCTGAAACCCCAAACCACTCCTTAGGAAGAGGCGGTATCAGGTATCAGGTATCAGGTATCAGGTATCAGGTATCAGGTGGTAACGGAACTTGGGTTCGTGTGATGCGACGTTTCTGGCCTGCTTGAGTGCGCTTGTAAGCTGAAATGATTTTACTTCTCCTTGCGCAAAATGAGGCGCGTGCCGGGCGCGGGGGCGGCCTGGAAAGTCAGCGTTACGTCCCGTATTGACAGGCTACTTCTTTCTTGTAGTCGGTAAAGCTGGAGCCGGTGCCGTTCTTAAAGAATTTGCTGAAATGCGCCGCGTCCTCAAACCCCAGGTTGTAGGCAATCTGCTTCATGCTGCCCTGCGTGTAGGAGGCCTGCCGCTTGGCTTCCAGCAGAATGCGCTGTTTGATGTGCTCACTGGCGGGCAGGCCCGAGCTTTTCTTGACGATTTCATTCAAGTAATTGGGCGTCACGCACAGGGCGCGGGCATAATCGGCCACCATCTTTTTCGTGGCAAACTGCCGGTCGAGCAGCGCCAGAAACCGCGTGACCAGTCCGGCCTGGGGTTGCTTTTCTGGTGCAGGAGACACCTGCTCAAACTGCCGGGCCAGGTAGATCAATAAAATCTTCAGGAAGCCCCTCAAAAGTTCGCTTCGCATCAGAAAGTAATTCTCAAATTCCTGCTGAAGCTTGTTTACCAGAAGCTGAATTTCTTCCCGCAACGCAGCGTCAACCGCGCCGACGGGGTCGTGTGAAGCATTGTAGAACAGGCCGCTGTGAAACAACAGGTCGTGGTTGTCTTCCGTCCGGCTGAGAAACTCGGCGGTGAAGGCAATTACGTAACCCCGCGCGCCCTCGTCGGCCTGAAACAGATGTACCTGCCCGGGCGTCAGGCAATGAATCGTCTGGTCGGCAATGGGGTACTTGTCCAGGTCGATCAAGTGGTCGCCCCGGCCCTCCGTCACCCAGACGATTTCGAAATAGGTATGGCGGTGGGGTACCGAATGCTGCGGCCAGCGATGGGTCCGGACCCACTCCAGCGTACGGATTTCAAAGGGAAGAAGGCTGTCCACCTGCACGATGTCAGGGTCGGTGGCGGACGTAAACTGCGAAGTGAGGTCAATCGTTCGGATCATCACGGGAATCGTTGAAGTGAGCAGTACGGGAAGGAAACGGCAACAGCACAGGCGCCTTTTGCCGTGGTGGAGCGGAGGTGGGAGCAGAAAAGCCGGACGCAATGCACGTGTCTGTTGACCCCGCGACAAAAGCCATTTGTGTGCCGAAAGGAGGTCGTGCGGCAAAAAGAGCGGAATCCCGACCGGTTTCTTGGAATAGGTAAAATCGAGGTGTGCGGAGAACAACTCGCCTTGGCGCGCATCGCTAAAAACTCCGAATTTTTCGGAGGTAGGAAGGACGGATCTCCGAAACGTTCGGAGGCTATTTTGCTACGGTTGGTGCTTGGCGATGCCCAACCGCGCCATCCGCGATTCCAGCGTGGTGGGTTTGAGGTTGAGCAGTTCGGCAGCCCCACCCGCCCCGCGAATGCGGCCGTGGGTTTGTCGCAACACGGACGTGATGTACTCCCGCTCGGTGTCGTCCTGTAGTTTTTTTACGTCGTCGAGGGTCTTGACGGCGGGCAACGCTGCCGGTGTAGAAACAGACGGCGCCACGCGCGGATGGCCCAGCGGGCGAGGCAGCGTGAGCGGCGTGTGGCCGTCGTTCAGAATGACCGCCTGTTCCAGGATGTTTTCCAGTTCGCGGATGTTGCCCGGCCAGTCGTAGGCGGTTAGCGCAGTTAGCATCGGCTCGGCAATGCCCGGAAACGGCTTGCGAATTTTCGCAGTCACCTGCGCGGCAAAGTGGTGCGCCAGCGCCGGAATGTCTTCTTTGCGCTCCCGCAGCGGGGGCAGTGTCACCGGAAAAACGTTAAGGCGGTAGTACAAATCAAGCCGGAAGCGTCCCTCTGCCACCTCTTTCTCCAGGTGGCGGTTCGTCGCCGCGACGATGCGCACATCCACCGAAATCGGTGCCTGTCCTCCAATGCGTTCGATCTCTTTTTCCTGCAGCACGCGCAGCAGTTTCACCTGCATATCGAGGGGCATTTCGCCGATTTCATCCAGAAAAATGGTGCCGCCCCGGGCTTGTTCAAACTTCCCGACCCGGCGGGCGATGGCTCCGGTAAACGCTCCTTTTTCGTGACCAAACAACTCCGACTCGATCAGGCTGGCGGGCAGCGCCCCACAGTTGACCTTCACCAGCGGTTGGGACTTGCGAGGCGAGAGGTCGTGCAGGGCACGGGCGATCTTTTCTTTGCCCGTGCCGCTTTCGCCCAGGATCAGAACCGACGTATCGAATGGAGCCACCTGCGCGACCTGGTCCAGCACCTGCAGCAACCGGTGGCTGCGTCCGATGATGCCGTCGAACCGGGAGGCCGCTGGTCGCGGGAGGGGCACCGGGACGGCCGGGGCGGGAGTTTCTCCGGTCACGTGGGCCAGGAGCGCGGGACGCAGGCGGTTGAGAAGCGCAACGTGGGAAGCGGTGTACGTATCGGGCGTGCGGCTGTAAAAAGCGAGACGGAAGGCGCCGTTCGGCAGCGGCAGCGGGACGTACAGCCGGGCGGCCACATCGAAGGTGGTGGCCAGAAATTGTTGCAGCGGCTGGGTCTGACGCAGCTCCGCAAAGGCGTCGCCGTTGTGCCAGCCGGATTGCGCCTCTGCGGGCATCTGTGTATACAGGGTTTGCAGGTCGGCTTCCGAACGTCCGGAAATGGTCGACAGGGCACGCGCGTCCAGCATCTGGTACTGGTCAAAACCGATGCGCAGCAGGCTGCTCCACCGCGACGCCTGAGGTCGATCCAGCGTCACCACCAGGTAGTCGAACGGCAGGGCGTGCTGCAGAATGCGGGCCATGGACCCGAGCGTCTCCTCCCAGGTAGACGCTTCGTTCTTCAGTTCCAACAGTTGCGCCTGAAGGCGCGCTTCCTGCTGCAGCCGCGCTTCCAGGCTGTGTTCCAGCCGGTAGCGGGCGATTTCCAGGGTGACCAACACATCTTTTTCCCGGAAGGGTTTGACCAGAAAACCGTACGGCTGCGTGGCCTTGGCGGCCTCCAGTACTCCCTGATTTGAGTTGGCCGAAAGGTACACAAACGCGATGCCCTCATCGGCCAGCTGATACGCCAGGTCAATGCCCGTCTGCGCCCCTTTCAGGTAAATGTCGAGCAACACGAGCCGGGGATGGTGCAGCTGCAGGAGCGCCTGGGCGGCCGGAACCGAGTTGGCAATGCCACACACCAGATAGCCCGCGCGTTCCAGCATGAGGCGGAGGTCGTTGGCGACGATGAACTCGTCTTCGACAATCAAAATTTTTTCACTCATAACCCGTACGATTTTCCTGCGGCAAGCGGCAGGGTGTGGGGCATTGGCGTCTTTTCTTCTACAAAGGTCACCGCGACGGTAAGGCCGCCGCCGGGCGTGCTCTCGACACGAAAGCATCCTCCCAGCTGGTGGCTGAGGCCCTCCATCAGGCTCATGCCCATTGAACCACTTTTTTCCCGCGCAAAGTCAGGAAACAGCCCCACGCCGTTGTCGGCGACCGAAAGGCGATAGTGGCCCTCCTGCACCGCCTGCAGGCGAACCGTGATGAGGTCGGGCGCCCCCCGCTGGGGAAAGGCATACTTGATGGCGTTGGAAATGGCTTCGTTCAGAATCAGCCCCAGCGGCACGGCCTGCGCCACGTCCAGCTCCACCGCAGCGATGTCCAGTTGAAACGGGATGTGCTGCTGCTCGTCCAGGCTCTCTTGCAGGTAGGTAACCAGTTCGCGGATGTAAGCGGGCATGTGGATCAGCGCCATCCGATTCGACTGGTAGAGTTTCTGGTGCACCAGCGACATGGCCTGCATGCGGTGCTGGCTCTCGCGGATGGCGTGGCGCGCGGCCGGGTGCTCCAGGTAGGCCGATTGCGTGTTGAGCAGGCTCATGATGATCTGGAGGTTGTTCTTCACGCGGTGGTGTATTTCCTTCAGCAGCCATTCCTTTTCCACCAAAAGCTTCTGCTGTTCTTCCAGGGCCTGCTGCAGCGAGCGGGTGGTGGCCAGGTTCTCGGCTTGTTGCGCCTGGAGCTGCCGGTTACTGCGCTGTTTGAAGCGGTAGCGGTTGAAGAGCAGCCCGACGATGAGCAGCATCAGGGTCAGCCCCCCGAAAGAGACGTTGCGCGTCAGGGCCGCTTGCTGCAACCGGGCGGTCTGGATGTCGCGTTCCCGGGTCAACAGGGCAATGTCCTGTTCTTTCTGGTCGGTTTCGTACTGAATTTGCAGTTCGGCCAGCTGCCGACTCTGGGCTTCCTGCAACAGCGAATCGCTCAAGGCTTTGTACCGGTGAAAGTGCCGGAGGGCCGACAGGTAATGGCCCGACGCAGAGTCGACCTGCGACAGCATCCGGTGAACGTCCCGCACGCGCGACAACGGGACGCGCCCCGGTGCCACCAGCGCCTTGGGCAGGTAACGGGCCGCATCGGCGAACCGCTGCCGGTCGAGGTAGAAGGCGCCCATTAGAAAATAAGCATCCGACGTAATGATGTTGCCGGGGGGCTGCTGCTCTTCCCACTGCACCATTTCCAGGTAGTACGCTTCTGCCCGGTGCGACTGCCCTAACGCGTGGTAACACTGCCCCAGGGCGCCCGCCACGCTGGCTTTGTCGGCCACTTCGACGGGGGGGTAGCGGGTAGCGATGTCCTGCATCAGCGCCAGGGCCTCTGCGGCCCGCTCCTGTTGGATCAGGCCCCGTGCCAGGTGCCAGGCGATGCGGTACAGGGGATCGTGCCGAAACCGGTGCATTGGATTGAAAAGCGGGTGGTGCGCGTAGGTGTTGGGGTACTGGGCACGCAGCGCGCCGAGGGCCTTCCGGTACCAGACCAGGCTTTGCTCGGTTTGCCCCAGCTCCCGGTACACATGCCCCAGCCGGGCGTAGAAAACCCCCGCCGCTGTGCTGTCGCCACCGGCTTCCATCGACCGGACGGCCTCGGTGGCGTACGACAAGGCTTTGGAAAAAATGCCCAGGGAAGAGTAGACTGCCGCCAGTTCGTTCAGAAGTTCCGGCGGGGGTGCCTGTCCCGCCGTTTGGTAGCGCTGCTGTACGTCCTGCAGCTCCTGCGCAGCCTGCGCGAGCGCCCCCTGATGGAAATGAACCAGAGCAAGGGCCTGAAGCGCCTCCCGTTCCCCTACCCGATCGTGCAACTGCCTGTACAACGCGTGTGCTTGGTCCAGGCTGTGCAGCACCCGCGCGAAGGTGGAATCGTGGAGCGGGATGCTGTTGCCCAGCGTCAGCCACGCTGCGGCCTCCTGACGGGATTCGTGGGCCTGCCGATAACGGTCGATGACCTGCCGGAAGCACGCCTCCCCTTCTGCCAGCTTCCCGCCTTTCAGGTGCACCTGCCCCAGCAACATGCCGCTGGCCTGTTGGGACGCCCGGTCGTGCAACGCCTCGCTCAGCCGGTACGCCTGTTGGGCAAAGAAGAACGCACTGTCTAGGTCAAGGGACACAATGCCCGGCCGTTCCAGGTAGCGCTGGCTCAGGTGTAGCCACGCGTCGACCCGGTTCGTGTCCAATGGTGTGATGCGCGCGGCGTAGCGCGCCTGCAGCGACATCCAGGCGGCTCCCCACAGCGTCAGCACGACCCACACGCAACGTCGCGTTTTTAGGATGGACCGGACGGCCGCGCCACGGGTTTCGGAGGTAGGGTACGTTTCCAAAGACCTAGGATTCGTGGTGCCAGGGAAGGGCCACCTGCCGCGACGGCTCGGGTTGAAACGCGTTTTCGTCCGGAAACGAAACGAGCAGCGTCAGGCCTCGGCCGGGCCGATTGTCGAGCTGCAGCTGGCCGTTCAACTGTTGGCTGAGTCCCTGCATCAGGCTCATGCCCAGCGACCGGCTGTGCGCGACCTCAAGTTCCGCCGGCAGGCCTACGCCGTCGTCGGCAATGGTCAACCGAAACTGCCCGTTTGCCTGGGACAACACCAGGGAGATAGTCCCGCCGGTTTCGCCCGGAAAGGCGTACTTCAAGGCGTTGGTGATGCCCTCGTTCAGGATCAGCCCCAGCGGCACGGCCTGTGCCACGTCCAGTTCGACCGGCACCACGTCGAGGCGAAAATGCAGCCGGTAAGCCACGTCGAAGCTGTCGCGCAGGTAGGTCACCAGGTCCTGGATGTAAAGCGGCATGTCGATCCGCGCTACGTTCTCGGTTTGGTACAGCTTCTGGTGGATCAGCGCCATGGCCTGCATGCGGGCCTGGCTCTCGCGAATGGCCCCCAGCGCCGCCGCGTTGTCGATGTAGGCCGACTGGGAATTGAGCAGACTCATGACGATCTGCAGGTTGTTCTTCACGCGGTGATGGATCTCCTTCAGCAGCCACTCTTTCTCCCCCACCAGCTGCTCCAGCGACTGATTTTTCTGCTGGATTTCTTCTTGCTGCGCCTGCAATTGCCGATGGCTGCGCTGTTTGAGGCGGTAGCGGTTGAAGAGCAGACCGACGATGAGCAGCATCAGGGCCAGCCCCCCGAAAGAGACGTTGCGCGTCAGGGCCGCTTGCTGCAACCGGGAGGCTTGCAGATCCCGCTCCTGGGTCAGCAGCCGGATGTCTTGCTGTTGCAGCTTCAGTTCCTGGTCTTTCTTGTCGGTTTCGTACTGGATCTGCAACTGGGCGATCTGCTTGCTCTTGTTCTCGTTGAACACCGTATCCTGCCAGGCTTTGTAGTGCTGGTACTGGTCCAGGGCCGCCCGGAAATTGCCCTGAGCCGAGTCGAGTTTGAACCCGTAATAGGCGGCATCGGCGAGATACAGGGGCTCGCTGCTCAGCTCCGCATGCTGTTGAAACAACTGCAGGTAGCGGCGCGCCCGTTCGTACTGCCGGGAGTCCAGAAAGAAGCGAATGGCAATGTGATAAATGTACCGATGGTAGGTAATGGCCGCATCCTGCGCGAGGGCCAGCATCTCGTCACAATAGCGTTGCGCCGCGTCGTATTGTTTCAGCACCTGATGAATGGTCACAAAGCTCATGAGGTACTGCAACCGGTCCAGGTGCTCTGGGCTTTCCCGGGCCGGATACTGCCGGACCAAGGCTTCGTGAAACGCCAGGGCTTCGTCGGGGCGGTTCAGTTTCAGGAGGGTGTTGACGATGTTTTTATCCAGGTAGATGAGGTTGCTCTGGTCCTGATTGCGTTGGATGATGGCCAGCGACTTGCGGAAGTACAGAAGCGCCGGCTCCCACTCCGACAGGTTGTAGTACGTCAGGCCGAGGCGGTTGTAGATCGTACTCATTTGCGACGAAGAATCCTGAAGCATTTCGCCGGTTTCCACGGCCAGTAGTCCGTACCGCAACCCTTCGCGGGTGTCGCCCATGATGTTGTAAATCGAGCCCAGCAGATCGTAAACGCCCTGTACCCGGGGAAACGCAATGGACTCGTACAAACGGAGCGCTTCTTTGAGGTGGGCAATGGCCTGCGGAAACGCGCTGATGACGTGGTGCAAATCGCCCAGCTCCTGCAAGCATTCGGCCTGTCTCCGCACGTTGTGGGTTTGCGAAAAAGCCACCTGGGCCTGTTCCAGCAAGTGCATCCGTTCGTAAAAATCCTCCTCGGTCGTGTAGATCGAATAATAATGGCGCTTTTCCAGGTAAGCCTCGCCCAGGTCTTCCGGCCGATACAGGTGCGTAAAGAGGGCAATGGCCTGATCGATGTACCGCAGTCCCCGCTCGCGCTCGCCCTGTTCGCGGTCGGCCTGCGAGTAGAGCCAGTAGCTTCTGCCCAGGCCGACCGAATCGTGAAGTTGTCGGCTGAGTTGGGCAGCCTGATGCGCTAGCGCCCGCGCGCTGTCCAGGTCGGCGGGAACCTCGCCGGGTTTAAAAACGTGGTGCCGGGCCAGTTGCAACAGAAGCGTCACCCGATGGGTGTCCGGCGGGCTCTGGCGAATGGCCTCTGCCAACTGCCGGGCTTCCGGGGGCGTCAGGTGCTGACCCAGAAGTGCCGAAGAAACGAAAAACCCCAGGAGCAACCAAAGCAGCGTAGGCATAGCAACGAAGGATAGAGGTCGAAAGCAAAAGCAGGCAAGCGGGCAGCGCGGGAAACGCCCCCGTTCAGGACGCCGGATCGAGGTGGCACCGCTCCGGCATGGGCCAGCAGCGGCGGAAAAAATGCTGGGGCTCAAGATACTCTATTTTTCAATGCGTTCGACAAAGCACCGGCACTTGCAGGCCAATACGCCTTCTGCTCCACCCCGGCGAGGGCGATAGAAAAGTTGATTCCACAAAGGCTACACGACGCCCGGAAAGTCCTCGGCCACTGGGAGGCGCGGCCCTGGCGGATCGACGAAAAGGGGGGTAGCGCTCATCGCACCTGCAGCAGTTGCAGATCGCCGTAGACCTGCACTTCTTCCGACAGCAGCGGTTGCCCTGCGTCCGTCACCTGATTCCAATCCAGATGTAAAAAGCGCCGGTTAACGATGGTCTGAAACGAAAAGCCCGCCCGGGTGTTTCCGTAGGGGTCGACCGCACGGCCCAGGTCCTGCACCAGCAGCTGCGTTACCAGCGTTGTGTCTTTTACGTCCAGCAGCCCCGCCACCCGCAACCCCTCTGACCGACGGGTCACCGACGTGGACCGAAACCGGAGGACCGGGAAACGGGTGACGTCGAAAAAATCGGCCGACCGCAACTGGGCGTCCCGTACCGCGTGTGCCGTATCGACCGAATCGGCATAGAGGATGACCTCGGCCGTGGCATCCTGAAAATCGTGAGCGGTGGTCCGAATCACGCCTTCCAGTTGTGTGAACCAGCCCGTGACCGGCGCCAGATCCAGGTACCGGACTTCGAAACGGATGCGGGAGTACACCGGGTCGATCACCCAGGTCTGGTGGAGGGGCAGCGCTTCGCGCAAAGCGGTAGGGTATTTAGTCCCGGAACGGATCGATCTGGAGCGAAATGGGCGTCAGCAACCCCTCGATGGCGCTCCGGTTAGGTTCCTGCCACGGCGGAAGTTTGAGCGCTTCGCCCAGGTGCTCCGGGGCTTCGTCGACGGCAAAGCCCGGCGGGTTGGTCGCCACTTCGAACAGCACGCCCCCCGGCTCCCGAAAGTAGATCGAATGGAAATACTGCCGGTCGAGGACGGGCGTGGCGTTCAGGCCGGCGCGCAACAATTTTTCGCGGATTTCCAGTTGCGACTGGTCCGTGGGCGTGGCAAACGCGACGTGGTGGATCGTGCCGCTTCCCCCCTGGCCGCGCATGCTGTCGGGCGAGCACAGGACGTCGACCAGATCGCCGGGTTTACCGCTCGGCGAAAACCGGAACCGGTTGCCTTTTTCCTTCACCAACTGGTGGTCCATCTGGCCGACCAGCAACCCGGCCGTCCGTTCGTACCCCTCTTCGGTCAGCGCCACGCTGTAAAAGCCTTTCACGGCGTATTCCAGCGGAATCTGTCCGTAGCTAAAGCCGGGACGGTCGTCGTGCGCCGTCGCCACCAGTTCCAGACCCAGCCCGTCGGGATCTTCGAAGGCAATGAACTGCTCGTCGTCAAAGCGGTCTTCCGGCGGCGTGTGGGCAACGCCGAACTTGGTCAGTCGTTTGGTCCAGTAGTCCAGCGCGTTGGCCGGGACAGAGAAGGCGGTCACCGTGAGTTGTCCTTTCCCTTTGCGCCCCCGCATCAGCCCCTGGTACGGAAAGAAGGTCATGATGGTGCCGGGGGCGCCCTGTTCGTTCCCGTAGTAGAGGTGATAGACGTCGGGCGCGTCAAAGTTGATGGTCTTTTTGACCATGCGCAGGCCCAGAATCCCGGCGTAAAAATCGAGGTTTTTCTGGGCATCGGAAGCAAGGGCGGTCACGTGGTGCAGGCCCGTAACGAGTGCAGTCATACTTGTATAAAAAGAGATTTTCGAGGTTGTGGTGTCAAATTACGGGTCCGGTGGCCTTTGCCGGTGGTATCTTCCACCAACAGAAGTTGCCCGGCCCCGAACGTGCGAACGTCGCCGCGGCTGGTCGTGATTTCGATTTCGCCATCCAGCAACACGATGAACTGACGGGCCGGTGCCGTATGAAAGTCCCACGCGTAATCAGCCCGATTCTCGCGGAACTGCAACGAGGTCACGGGAAATAGCGCCGACAACGCCCCGACCGTGCCCCGGTCGGTCAACGGAACGTCTACGTCCTCGAAGTGGGTGTCACCGGCCGCATCGCTATAAAGTCGGGTATAAGTCATGCAATGACAGGGTTGGCTTTTTAAGACGTACGCACCCCGGCGCCGGTGGTTCGGCACGGACCTCAGGGCGTTCGTACGCTGGCAAAACTAAGGGCGTCTGCAGGGGAGAGCAATTGCCAAACTATGGTTTGTCAGGTACATATCATCGTGGCCCCCGGTTTCCGCCTCACTACGCGCAGGGAGCACGGAAATCGACGGGGAAGCTGAAAAATGCCCGCAAGGCCAGGGGCTCGCCACGAGCGGTCAGGCGTACCACCGCTTCCGAAACCAGAAAGCCAGATTGACCAGCAAGATCAGGGCAGGCACTTCCACCAACGGCCCCACCACCCCGGCAAAGGCTTGCCCGGACTCGATGCCGAAGACGCCCACGGCCACGGCGATGGCCAGTTCGAAGTTATTGCCGGTCGCCGTGAACGAAACGGACGTATTTTCAGCGTAGGTAGCCCCCAGCCGACGCGACAACCCAAAACTCAGCACAAACATCACCACAAAGTAAATCAGAAGCGGCACGGCAATGCGCACCACGTCCAAAGGAAGTTGTACGATCAACTGTCCCTTCAGGCTGAACATCACGACAATGGTGAACAGCAGCGCGATCAGCGTCAGGGGACTGATGCGTGGCAGGAACTGCCGCTGGTACCACGTCTCTCCTTTCGTACGAACCAGTGCAAAGCGCGTCAGGAATCCCGCCAGAAACGGCACGCCCAGGTAAAGCAACACACTTTCGGCAACCTCGCCCATGGTCACGTCCACGGCGATGCCTTCTACCCCAAAATAGGGCGGCAACACCGTGATGAACAGCCAGGCCAGGAGGCTGTAGAACAAGACCTGAAACAGGCTGTTGAGGGCGACCAGCCCCGCGGCATATTCTTTATCTCCCTGCGCCAGATCATTCCACACAAGCACCATGGCGATGCACCGGGCCAGCCCGATCAGAATCAGGCCGACCATGTAATCGGGGCGGTCCGACAAAAACAGCAAGGCGAGCGCAAACATCAGCACCGGGCCGATGAGCCAATTGAGCACCAACGACAGGGTAATCACTTTCACATTGCGGAACACCTTGCCCAGGTGCTCGTAGCGCACTTTCGCCAGCGGCGGGTACATCATCACGATCAGGCCGATCGCAATGGGAACGTTGGTGGTGCCGACCTGAAACCGGTCCACGACCGCATCCACATCCGGGATCAGGTTGCCCAGCAACACGCCCAGCCCCATGGCCAGAAAGATCCACAAGGTTAGAAATCGGTCCAGTACGGACAAACGCTTTTGCTTTACTGCCTGTGTAGGCATTACTTCTTCCTTCATTCTTAGTAAGCTCTTCGTAACATCTGGGCATACGCATCCGGCAGGGGGCTTTGCTCAACCGCTTTGGCCGCTTTCTCTACATCGTAGGCCACCCGGACAAACGTTACTTCAACCGAAGCGGGGTCCTGCCGGGACAGCGATTCCTCCAGCCGGACCAGCACATAACAGGCTCGGGGATCGCCGTCTTTGGGTTTGCCGACCGAGCCGATGTTGATGGCATGACGGAAACGGGTTTCCTCTCCTACCTCATAGGCCAGTTTGCGGTGATAAGGTTTATGCGTATGCCCCAAAAACAGGATGTCGGCCTGGGCCTGCTCCATGGTGCGCAGCAAGCTTTCCTCTCTGCGGTCTTCAAACAGGTACTCGTTGATGCGGCGCGGACTGCCGTGTACCATCAGGAGTTGAAGCTTGTCGGATTGTGCGGCCCGCGGCTGAAGTTCAAGCTCCAGCCGCATGTGGCGGGGCAGCGTGCGCAAATAGCGACGCTCGGCCTCTTCCACCCAGGCGTTGGTGCAGCGGATCGAGACGGCCCCCATGGCCTTGTCTTCGTCGGTTTTGTAAGCACAGCCGCAATCGTCACTGTGCAGGCCAATGCCTTCGTCGTAGTTGCCCGCCAGCGTAGGAATCCGGCGACGGCGGATTTCCCGGATGACCTCATTGGGCCAGGGCGCATACCCCACCAGATCGCCTAAGCAGTAGATTGCGTCCGGCTGACGCTGATCGAGGTCGGCCAGCACCGCTTCTAAAGCGGGCAGATTGCCGTGAATGTCACTAAAAAGGGCTAGGAGCATGAGTTAGCGGTTTTCTTCCTGGGCTACGATTTGCTGACTTTTGATGTAATCGAACAGGTAAAAGGTTTCGCGGGCAATCAGCCGACAGGTGGCTGCATACTGCGCCGCTTCGGCGTCGGTCCCGTCATAGTAACGCGGATCATCATAAGGCAGGCTGACCCGTTCCTCCGCTCCCGGAACGATGGGGCAGGAACCATCGGCTTCCGAGCAGACCATAATGGCAACAAACTCCTCATGTGGGTTCTGGGCATCGTCGTATTTCTTCGAATACATCAACACCTGCGGCATACCTTTTCCCAGATGGGCTTCATAGGTGGGGTTCTGGGGCTGCCCATGTCCGGCAAGCATGAAACCGGCCTGGCGTAGGGCTTTAACGGCATTGGGATGAAAAGCAGTGGTTTCTAGCCCCCCGGAATAGGTCTGAATCTCTCCCACTCCGTAATAGTTGGCGGCGGCCAGAGCCCAGAGCTGGCCCATCTGACTGCGGCGAGAATTGTGAGTACAAACGTAGAGCAGCTTGGCGGGGCGTCCGGCCTGGCGCTGCGTCACTACATAATCACCGATCTGGTGTAGGAGTTCTTTGCGTTCGGTAGAAATCTGGCTGAATTCACCTGGCAGGGTAGCACTGTAGCGGCGGAGAGATTTGGTCAGGGAAGGGCTTTGCCCCAGCGTCAGGAGCGGAAAAAGCAGGGATGCGGAAAGGAGTAGCGTTTTCATACAGGAGAGTTCACGTTATTTTGTAATATTACGTTGTTGTTAAGCAAATTTTTTTAGCAACAGGACGGCGGCGGGGTATACTTACCAAACAGCCGTTCCAAAAGTTGGCGGGCTTCCCCCCAGGCGTCTGCATCGATGCAGTAATTGACTTTGGGTCCTTCGATTTCGCCCTTGATCAGGCCAGCCTGTTTCAGTTCCTTCAAGTGTTGGTTGATCGTGGAGGGCGAGAGGGGAAGTTCATCGGCCAGTTCCGTGCTGATGCAGGTCTGATGTTCCAGCAAATATTCCAGAATGGCCACGCGGGCCGGATGGCCAATGGCCTTGGCCAGGGCAGCCAGTTGGTTTTGCCGCTGTTCGAACAGTTCTGTTTTCGTGATTCCCATACGATACATTGCAATATTACGTGAAGAATGCGTGCCGTGCAAACAGTGGAACAGAAACTGCTCTCCCCCACCTAGGTAGTGGTGTTCGCTATTCCCATTGTTCGCAGGTTCAGTGGTGTTGCAATTGGCCTCATCAGGAGCTCACGTGCGGCGATTCAAGTTCTGTGCGGACACCTTGCCTCCTGCCTTGAAAGGTCATGCCAGCCGTGCCTCATGCAACTCTTGTCTCGGCAGGTTGATCAGGGTTTCTTCTTCTTTCGCGTGTACGGGGTCGGCTCGAGGATGATTCTGCGGTAGCTCGTCAACACAGGCGTACCCTTGTCGGTCACTTCACAAATGAGGTGAAAACTTTTTCCTGCCGCATCGGTCGGGATCTGAAGCGTGATCTGACTTGCGTTCGTGTCGGTCAGCGTCACCTCCCCCGGGTAGGTACCGGCCTGCGTCAGCACCCACCAGCGGTACGTCAGCGGATCGCCATCAGGATCGTGCGAGGCCGAGGCATCGAGCGTGATGGACATTCCCGAAGGAGGGGTCAGCCGGAGAAAGTCCAGGCCAGAGTCGCCGTTGAGGACGACTACGGGATTTCGATTGCCCGTCCCGGTGTGTGCCCAATCCATCCGGGCGGCAAAATTGTTGAAGATCGCCGGATAGAAATAGGCTTCGTACTTCCGAGAGAGGGCGCGGGCGCTGCTTTCGCCGTGGTTGGTATACGCGTATGTCTTTTGGTCTTCGGTCAGGCCCCACGCAAAGTAGCCACCCCAGCCGCCATGGGTCGGGTGCTCAGGATCGTTCAACCCGTTGGGCAGCACGTAGAGGAACGAGGGCGTGTCGCCTTCTACGCCGAACTTGTACTTAGGGTACACCTCCCCCAGCTGCCCATGGTGCTGAATGTGCATTGCGTACTGCTCCCAATTTCGTTTGCCGGTACCGTTCTGGTAGGCCCAGGCGGATTCATCCCAGAGGAAGAAGAGCGACTTGCCAAACGCCTGCCGCATCCACTGGTGGGAGCTGATATCAAACGGCGTGCGCTGGTCGCGGTCCTGATCGGTGATGGCGTAAAACCGAATCTTCGCAAGAAACGCCTGAAGCTGCGCCGCAGTGCGGTCCTGCCGTACGCGCCAGAGCGCCTGGGCAAAGGTGTTGCCCCCGCCCCACGCCAGCACCCACAGCGGACGCTCGTCCGGTTCGTCGGCCAGGCGGATGATCAGTTCGCTGCCCGGCGAGTCGTTGTCCTCCCCGATAAACGCCATCCCACGGTTTTTGCTGCCGAATACGGTGCGCGCGCGCAGATAGTCGGCACTCGGCCAGGAGCCGATCCGTTGTCGCAACTCATCGGTCGCGAGTTCCGTTTGCCCGGAGCGTTTCTGCAGGTTGGGCAGGTCTTTTGCGTACGCGTCGGTCGCCACGTGAATCAGGTCGAAGAACTGCACGCGGGTACTGTCCAGACTCCAACCGGTGGTATAGACCAGCCCTTCGATTTCGAGCAGATCGGCGTGTACCAGGAGCCGCACCAACGATTCGCTGTCGTCTGTTTCCCAAGTAGATACATCGGTAAGTACCAGGATGCGTGGTTTCAAGGGGGCGGCCGAAGGCGCTTTTTTCGACGGGGACTGTGCGCTGAGGGCGTGCGAAAAGGTGGCACACAAAACCAACAGCCGAAGCGGTGTAAATTTCATAGGGACTGTGAGGTGTAGAAAGGGGCGTTACGGTTGCATTGAGTTAAAGCAGCGTCCCGTCGGTATGGCGGGCGAAATCTTCCTTTAGCTGTGATCCCCACCTGGAAACGTACTTTGTCCTGGCCTACGGGCGCAAGTCTTCCGCCAGGAAGCTCCACCACCTTGCCATGATTCGAGCGTGCCTCCATGGATAGAGTTCCGAATCCTTGCTGAACGGGACTTCTTTTTCAACGAAGCAAAGTAATCGATATTACTTATATTTACTTTTGCTTTGTTTTAATTTCTTTTTATTCCGTTTTAAAGACTATTACCAGGTAAAGCATAGTAAAAGCGCTCCTGATCGTAGTGATGTTCTGGAGTCTATCGTAGGAATCTGAAGCTTGTGGGACTACTCGGCGGCTTCTGAGGTGGATAGGTCGCACAACATTTTGTGAATCAGGCCTCCTCGCTTCTTAAGCTGACTGGCAGAAGGTCGGCCGCTGGCCGGCAACGCCTGACTTTTTTTCACCTCATGCACCACGGCAATGACCTGCTTGGTGGTCAGTTCACCCGCCCGCATGCTACGGTACCACCGCTCGCATCCCTGCGCATCGACCCCGTTGGTCACCAGCATCCGGGCCGCCAGCAGCACGTCTTCGGTCGGAAACCGATCGGTGGGCTCGAACCGCTGGCCGTATTGCACGTCGAAAACCGGATTGTCCGGATGCCAGAACAGCTGCCCCTCCTCGTGCGCGGCGGCAGGAAAAAGCTCCAGTTGGTCGTGCTGTTTTTTGATTGTGAACCGGATGGCAACCGCCCGGCGCTTGTGCGTAATCAGTTCGTAATCGAAGGCCATGGACGTATGGGCTAGTTCGCGCTGGGCCTGGTCGATCACCCGCTTGCGAAAATCGACAAACCGGTTGTACTGATTCTCCAGCTTGAACATCCGCTTGAGCTCCTCAATTTCGATCTCGCGCACCCCCCCTAGCCCGACGTGCTGTTTCAGTAGCCAGTAGATGCGGTACGAGTAGTGGCTGTTGAGGCTCAGGAGCTCGTCGAGCCCTCCCTGGGTAAACTCACCCCGCAACTGCAACAGAAAAGGCATAATCTGAGGCGAAAGGTGCGCCCGGATCTTGCCGCTGCCATCCACGTACTCCATGGTGGTGTAGATGACGTACCCCCGGTACCGGCGCTTGGTGCCGCCGTTGTTGCTGGTCACAATGTCCTCGATCTCAAACTTCTTACCCAACAACCGGCTACAGGCGTCGCGTATTGTCTGATAATCCACCCCCCCCAGCGAATACTCCAGGACGTCGCGGACGTCGATTTCCACTTCGCGAAATTCTTCGTCGTCCTGCTTAATCGTAGCGATGGTCTTCAAAAAAATACGCTGTTCCAGGCGTTCGAACGTGAAGCGCGCGTTGACCAGTTTGTTGCTTTGCCACACCCGTTCCCGGGACGTGGCGGAGGCGGGAGGTGAGGAGTTCTTTGCCATAGAACCAAAGATACAAATTGGTAGACAATAGTTTTAGCCTGTCCACTGTCACGGGGATGATGTCCACCATGCCTCTTGATAATGATAGAGAAGCGTAAGCCGGTTGTGAGGAACGGCTCTGACCCCATCTGTAGGAATTGAAAGCAAGATTGCCGACGGGGATGATGTCTACCTTTCACGGGGGTGATGTCCACCCATCTACCTTCCAATGAAGGCCACGGGGATGATGTCCACCGTCACGGGGATGGCGTCTACCGATGACGGGGATGACGTCCACCATGCACGGGGATGGCGTCTACCGATGACGGGGATGATGTCCACCGTTCACGGGGATGGCGTCTACCGATGACGGGGATGATGTCTACCGATGTCGGTATAACACACTGATTGTCAATAACTTACAGTGAAGTAAAAGGAATAAAAGGAGAAAAGAAATTAAAAAGATAAAAAGGAGAAAAGCCTGATGATTTTTTGAATTTTAAAAAAGAAGAAGAGTCAACCACGTTTAAGAAGGAGGAAACCGGCGTCAACCGCCTTTGTCTAACCGTGCATACGTGCCCTTAAAAAGGGAATTGGGCCGAGAACTAATTATTTAGTTATGCGCCTGTAACGCACGTAGGCCCTACATTCAGACGGAACGGTGGACATCATCCCCGTCATACGATCAGGTAGATGCCCGAAAATGATGGTAGCGCTCGGTGAAGCGACCTGTAACCTAGAGCTTCGGGCCTGGGGAGAGCAGCAGTCTTTCTGCCCTCCCCTCTTCTGCGAATTGCTCCGTTTAGCGCTTGCGTGAATCCCGTTCCAGTTTCTCTTCGATGGCGTCTACCATCCACTGGTGTCGCGACGGGCGTTTTTGCCGTCTGCCTACCGAGAGCGAGCGGATGTGTTCATCGAGTTCGTCGAGTAAACTCTGGTACAGACGCAGTTGTACCTGGCGGAGTGGGTCCTCCTCTTCCGTCGGTGTCGCGGCGGGAGCTGTGGCCTGGGGCTCGGCCGGTGCGGCAATGGTGCCACTCCCCTGGCGGATGAAACGTTCAATTTCAGCTTCGTCTGCTTTCGAGGCGGGCGTATCGGGTTTGCGCTTAGGTTTCGGAGTGAGTGCCATGGATCAGATCAATTGTTGCACAAGTTTACAAATAAGATTACAAATCACATCATGGATAAGGTAGTATGCAATATGACGCTTCATATCAAATTGTATAGGTTTAGTGATGCTGTCTTGATATGAGGATTGCTAACCATAGGCTCTTCTGGGTTGACCAGAAAGGATTTCATTCATACCAAATTCTCTGTTGCTGGTGGATGGGCAAGTAGTTCGCGTCGTTATTCTTTTCTTCGCTACCGTAGTATATCGAGATCTGTCTGTTTACGAAGCGTTTCTGACAAAGATCTGCCTCTTCAGTACGAATTCCTGTTTTACTCGAAGGTCATACTATACTACATGGTATGATCTAGCATACTGTTTTTAGTGTTAATGGCTATAGCTAATTCCTATGTATAATAATATGCATCATAGGATCAGTAACATAATGATACAGGTAGAGATCATATACTAACCTACAAGTTGAATAATATATGTTTATTGATTTGAAATATGATATTAAGACAGATACTATTTATGATGTTAGTAAATACATACACATGCTATTGCTTTATGTGTTAGATTCCTATCTTTTATGATAGGAATAAGATAGATTTTGGCAATGATTAATCCTACCAGTAAAGGTTCCAAGTACCTAAGGATTACGATATGAGCATGCTATGCAAAAAGATAGCAAACTAGGTGGTAAGAGATGTAGTAACGATGACGTTGATTAATCTACCACTTTTCATATCATAAGTGGTATGAGATAGCGCTTGAAAATGTGAGGAGTGTGCTCAGGAAAGGCCGGGAGGGAAGTGTGCTAGGCGAGCTTGGTAACGGTATCGAACAGGGTGGTGATTTCGTGAATTGCCTTGGCATCCTGGTTTTCCAGTTCAATTACGCCGAGGCCCGCGGAGGTCGCATCAGAAAAGGCTTTGCGCGAGTGGACGATTACGCCCAGGAAGGAGATGAGTTCGGATTGCTGGAGCGCTTCGGCGGCCAGCTGGTTGTCTTTGACAGCGGGGTTGGTGAAAGCATCGTTCAAAAACGAAAAAGCCTGAAGGGTCGGATTGAACGAACGTGCCTCCTCAATCAGCGCTTCTACTTTTTCCAACGTCCAGACATCAAAGGATTTCGGACGAAAGGGCACCAACACCACATCGGCCACGGTCAATGCGGCGCGCTGGCTGCCGGTGTCCCGTCCCCCCACGTCGATCACAATGTCCTGGTAACGCTCTTTCTGATTCAGTACTTGGGTGCGGAGGGTAGGACCGGTGAGTTTGACCGCCGTATACCCGGTTTTGCCCTCGAGGGCCGTATCGCGGAGCGTCGTGAAGTCACTGCTGGTTTCCTGTTCGTCGGCATCCACGAGCAGAACATCGCGCCCGCGGACGGTAAGCAAAACGGTCAGGTTCGTGGCGATGGTGGACTTTCCTGTTCCCCCTTTGGTGCCGGCAACTACATAGATCATGAGACAAACGATACGTGATGAATCTACCACAATACTACTGTATACCAATTATCAATGCAATTGTAATTGTATTTATCATATTTACAATCATATCAAATTAGATATATGTGTTAATACCTATAAGGCTTCTAAATAGCCTTTAACGCTTACTATTTATGATAGTATTGTATCGTTTTTATTGTATTGATCATATCAAAAATGATATGATAATAGGTAGCTCTTATGGTTCTGAAATAGGTATGTTGGCGAGCCTAGTGGCGAGCGATTCTGCCGATAGGGGAGGGGCATCAAACAACGATTGATGTGTGGTGAAAAGGCTATGGGCGTTAAGCGGTACAGGAGAGTCGGCTGCCCCGTTCCGTTCAGAGGGGCAGGTGATAGTGTGTACTGCGGCCGCCGCCGGCCTGTACCAGGACGCCCCACGCCAGCAGTTGCTGTAAATCGCGGGTGGCGGTGGCTTTAGAAGTTTTGGCAATGGACACGTATTTCCGGGCGTTCATTCCTCCTTCAAACCCTTCCGGCCCGGCGTCGAACATTTTTTTGACCACCTTGCGTTGGCGCTCGTTAAGAAGAGACCGGAAGCGGTCGAAGAACCGCGATTTGGCCAGCACAAAGTCTATCAGGGCGATGGTCTGCCGCTGGGCCTGTACAATGACGTCCACAAAGTAGAGGAGCCAAGGCGTGATCTCGTTGCTCTGCTGAGCTTTTTGCAGGGCAGCGTAATACGAAGCTTTGTCCGCTTCGATCGTTCTGGAAAGGCTCAGCAAGACCGGACGCCCCAGCGTTTGCGATAGGGCTTTTTCGGCCAGGACCCGCCCGATGCGACCGTTGCCGTCTTCGAACGGGTGAATGGATTCAAAGTAGAGATGGGTGATGGCAGACCGCACCGGCGCCCTTTTGATTTCATGCCTTCCACCCGGCGCCGTCTCGTTGAACCAACGGATAAACCGCTCCATCTCTTGAGGCACCAGAGAGGAGGGGGGCGCTTCAAAATGCACTTTTTCCTTCCCCAGTGCGCCGGACACCACTTGCATCGGTTCTTCGTGGGTGCGCCATGCCCCGAGGTGGAGGTGGCGCTCCTGGCGCAGAAGCATGGTGTGCCACGCAAAAAGTTTTTCGGCCGTGAGGGGATCGGCAAACGTCCTGCGCGCATCAGCCATCAGCTCGCCCGCGCCCTGTGCCCGTTTGTCCCGGATGGCTTCGGGAGTAGGGTTGAGGCCCAGGTTGTTGCGGACGGACGAGACCACATCGGGGCGAGACAGGTATTCTCCTTCAATGGCCGACGTCTTTATCGCTTCGGCCACCATGAGGTCGATGGTCGCTTCGAGCTGAAGATGATCCGGCACACGCGTCAACAGACCGGTGACCTGCCCGGTTTGTTCTGCAAAGCGGAAGAGCGCTTCTTCGAGGGGCGCTAGCGCATATCTGAAAATGGGCCAGTCGGGGTGTTGCCAATTGTACCGCATGAGCCGAATCTAGAGTTTATTCGGCTCAAAAATAAGCAAAACGTGAGTTGAATAGGGAAGATAATCGGCTCACGCACTGAAATCGAGCGTTACAAAGAAGTGTGTGACTGTGACGTGAAGGCTGTCCTGAGAAGCCCTTCCTTCAGGAGGGCCTTCATCACGATCCGAAGAAATAAAGCAACCCTCCTGAAAAGCCCTACTTTTCAGGAGGGTGGGCTTACTGGACAATGAGCTTGTGTACGACCGTAGCGTCCCCCTGCCGCAGGTGCAGGTAGTGAAGCCCTGGGGAAAGCCGGGGGAGTTGATCCGTAATCGTCGCGGGAGGACCCACGGGCATCACCTCCTTGCGCCATTCGGTGGCCCCCAGCGGACTGACTACCCATACCTGAACCGCCTCACCCTTGCCCCGGTGGTGGATGACCACCTGGATCGCCTCGCCGTCCGAAGGGTTGGGGAATACCTGAGCCTGCAGCGGGGGGGCGGTCACCTGCACGGAGAGCAGCGGCGAATAGGTCACCGCGCCGTCGAAGTCTACCTGCCGTAGCCGGTACACATAGGTGCCGCCCGTTACATCGTAATCCGCAAACGTGTAGGTGTACGGCTCCGCCGTCGTGCCCTGTCCGTCGCGTCGGCCGATCGGACGGAAGTCGGACCCGTTGTCGGAGCGCAATACTTCGAAATACGCATTTTCCGTTTCGGTCGCGGTCGCCCACCGCAAGCGCACAGCCGACGCTTCGTAGTGGCCGTCGAACGTCAGCAACCTGACGGGGAGCGGCGTATCCTGGAGGCTGCTGGAGGCGAGGGTGAAATAACTGCCGTTGGGCAGGTCGGCTACTTTAACCTGATGAAACGTGTAGCGATTTCCGGCTTGCGAGATCGTGGGCGAGACAACGGTGGCGTCTTCAAACGTACCGTCCTGGTCGACGAGGAGGCGAAGGTTGCTGGCCTCACCCACGTTCACGTCCGTGAGGTCAAAGGTCAGATCAAGCGTGCCGGAGGGCTGGTTGGTGGTGCTGACCTTCCATACCCGGGTCAGGCGCGATTCAATGCCGGAAGGCACATCGGCCACCTGGCCCTTCTTTAGATCCTGCCCGTTATCCCCCCAACCGATGAACTGCTGGTCGGCGGTGAACGGCTCGTTTTTCAACATGCTGACCGCACTGCCGGTGTTGACCGATTGCGACCACTGCTGGTGCAGGGCAGTGGCATCGTCGCGCCCGATCAGCGCAATGTCGTGGCGATAGGCACGGTAGCCGGGGTCACTGTCGACCGGATAAGTAAGCGTACCGGTAGAGGAGGTGTAATCCATGGTGCCCTGTTGCAGCGTAATGCCGTATTTGGTCGCCAGGTAGGAGTGCACCCGTTGCAGTTCCTGGGACGAGATGCGTTTGGGAAACACCATCACCTCGCTCAAGGCGCCTTGCAAAAAGTTAGCGCTTTCGCCTTTGTTCGCACCGATCACCCAGGCGCCGGTACTACTGCTCGCCGCGTAGGTCGCCGCGAGGTCGGGCTGGCCGTTCAGGTACCACTGCTGCGACGTAGTGGCGAGATCATAGGTATACCCGTAGATGCCCGGCGCGGTGGTGGTGTAGGTAGCGGACGAGTTGGTGGCGGTGCCCCCCAGGTTGGTGTAGAGCGTGCCGGCCGGAGCGTTGTCGTAGCCCAACAGGTTGCGCCCCGTCCCCCCGCCGCCGTTTTTCTGCGAGAGAAGCATGTGCAACCGGTCCTCTACCTCGGGTTGAGAGACGGTAAACACGCTAAACGCGGCGGTGGCCGGGTTCTGGGTGAAGTTGGTTGTCAGCCGCTGGCTGATCCCGTCGAAATGAAGGGCCTGATGTCCGTTCATCGCCTGGCTCGCAACGGTCGGCTGGTAGGGTGCTGTGCCCGTTGCCGTGTAGCCATTGCCGCTTTGGTCCTGCCACGAAGCCACGGGGCAGCCGCCGGTCGCACAGCTGACGCCCGCATCGGCGCGGAGCCAGAGGGCCGTTGCGACACCTCCCGGCTTGGAGGGTGCCTTGGCCGTGGCCAGGGTAAAGACCGTACCGTCCACCAGGTCGACGCCTTCGAACGTGACCACATTGCCCGCCCACGAGGTGGCTTCCAGGGTCTGGACGAAGCCATCGCTGAAATCGCCGTTGGCGTCCAGCATCAGAAGGAAGTCCTGCGCACGGGTGCCGGTCACCGTCAGGCCGCTCAAGTTGAACGAAAGGGTCACCGGACCAACCGTGCCGGTTTTTGCCACGCGCCATTCCCGCCGGAGACGACGGGTGACATTCGCGGGTGCGTCCGTCGGGTTGGGGTCTTCGGTCAGTGCCGCGTTATCGTTGCCCCAGGCCAGGAAGGAGAAATTATGGGTGAAACTGGTAGGATGCGTCACGGTGACGATGGCGTCGCTGTTGACGCTGCGGGATGCGCGCTGGTCGAGGGCCGAAAGGTCGTCCCGCCCGATGGCGGCAATGTCGTTGGCGTACAGGCTGAAGTCGGGGAGTACCTGCGTGGCCGGAAAGAGCACGGTGCCGTTGGAAGCCACGTAGTCCTGCCGGGTAGTCTGGTCGAGGGTAAGGCCGTATTTGATGGCCAGATACGACTGAATGCGTGCGTGCTCTGCATCGGCCGTTCGGTTGGTGAACGTAATCACTTCAGCCACCTTTCCGTTGAAAAAGGCCGCCGCTCCCGACGAGCCAGGGTTGGTGTTGCCGACGTTGTAGGCGGTGTTGACGATGGTGCTGAAGCTGTTGACCTGGCTGTTGTCGACGTTCACCCCGTTCAGGGACAGGTTCAGGCTGTTGGCTGCCGCATTGTCCCGCACGGCGATCAGGTAAGGCGTCGCCGCTGCATAAGTGGCGTTGCCGGTCAAGCCTCTCCGCCAGTTGGTCGAACTGCCGTCCAGGTGTAAGATGACTTCGTTGGTGAAAGAGCCTGTGATGCTGCCCAGGCCTAACCCTCCGTAGTTGTAGGTGTTGGCGGAAGAACCCATGCCGAACGGCATCTGTCCGGCCAGGGTACGGCTGATGGCCGCATCGGGCGACAGAACAATGTAGTAGGAACGCGAGTAGGCTCCTGCTGTACCGCCGATGTAGTCGTTCGTGCCGTCGAAATCGAGGGCCGGGTTGCCGTTGATTGCGTTAGGGACGTAGGTCGGGCGTGCCGCTGCTGTGGCATTAGTGGCGTGGTTGGTGCGGCCACTCTGGTCGGACCAACTGGCGACCGTCGCGCCGGAGGTGGTGGTGCTGGTGCCGGCGTTTGCTTTCAGCCACAGCCCCATGGCGGTCGCTGCGCCTCCGGGGGTCGATGGCGCGATGCCGACGGTAAATACCTCGCCACTGGCCAGGTCTACGTTTTCGAAGGTCACGACGCCTCCGGCATACGTCGTAGCGGGAATCAGACGTTGCGTTCCCGATGCAAACGTCCCGTTGTCGTCCACGAGCAGCACCAGGTTGCCGGTCGGCAGGGTGAGCCCCGATACGTCGAACGACAGCGCAAGCGCGCCGGGGGTGTTGATCTCGTACATTTTCCAGGCGCGGGCCAATCGCTGCGTAACGCCAGCCGGCAGGTCGGCGGTAGAAAAGGCCAGAGCACCACCGTTATGGCCCCAGACCGAAAACTGCCGATCCATTGCGAAGGCGCTGGTTTCTACCGTGAGGCGCGCGTCATTCTGGATGCTTCTGGATTTCCGCTGGAGGAGCCGGGAAGCGTCGTCCCGGCCAATGCCGGCCACATTCCGGTTGTAAGTCGTTTCGGTGCTTCCCGGGAAAATAACGTCTCCCGCCGAGTTCAGGTAGTTAGCACCCGGAAGCGAGACGCCGTACTTAATGGCCAGGTACGTAGACACTTTCTGTTGCTGTACGGTGGTCAGCGTGATGTCTACCAGAATAAATTCGGCCATCTCCCCGCGAAAGCGCTCGGTGGCGCTAAAACCTCCTGAAGTGAGGTTGTCCAGGTCCTGACCCAACACCAGCGCGCCGGACTGCCGCAGGTTGCCGGCGTTTAAGTTGGCTGTCGTAGGGGCCTGGTAATCGAGGCGCAGTTCGCTGTCTACCCCTGCGGCTCCGCCATCGTTGCGGTACGCACCGGCCAGAATCCGCGTGCGGCCGTCACGTACCTCGGTGGGGTGGATAAGCTGGCGACCCAGTTTAAAGGTTTGCTGCACTTGGTTGGCAGTAAGTTCCAGGTGAAAATCGTGGTCGTCGCCGGAAGTGGCCGACGGGGCCAGGTACGAGGCCACGGTCTGACGGTTGACGTTGTCGGCGGTCTGCGTGACGGCAAAGTAGGAGAGGTTCGCGGTAGGAAAGTTGTTGATCTCGGGTACGCCCAGGTAGTCGGACGGGTTGCGAAACGCAATGGACGGGTTGAAGTTGAAAGCCGTGTTGGTGGCCGCCGCGATGTAGTCCGGCGTGGTGCCGAGGGTCGTGAGCGCGGTCGTCGTAAACGGATAAGCGCCGCCGCTCTGGCCGGTCCAGCGTGAAACCTGCTGTGAGCCGTTGTAGGTGACGGCCTGGTCAGCCCGCAGCCAGATGATGAGGCTGGCCGCCGGAATGCCTCCCGGTGCCGCATCGGGTAAGTTGATCAGCGCGCAGTCGAGGTTGGAGGCCGGGGGAGACGTTAAGATCTGCAAACCGCCCACACCCCCACTGGCGTAGCTGCCCGTCCCGTTCTGGCCACCCGCGCCTTCGGTGACCTGCACGGTGCCCGTCGAGGCAAACGTGCCGCCCCGTCGGATCAGGAGTACGTTACCACCCCCGCCGCCGCCGCCGCCGGCATCGTTACCACCGGTGATGCTTTCGCTGGTCGTGCCGTTTCCTCCGGTCGCCGCGATGGTGAAGGGACTGAGGTTGTCCGTGCTGGTAAGGAGCACAATGGTGCCGCCCGCCCCACCGCCGCCACTGCCTTCGGTGTTCGCCCCCGCGCTCGATCCGTCGTCGCCGTGGTTGCCCCGTGCGCGAATCAGGCCGGTACCAGCCCCTTGAAGCGCATTGGCCCGGATGACGATGATGCCCCCGCCGGGACGGCCGCTGGACACCTCCAGCCGGTTGGTGGTTTCGTCGTCTATGCCGCCAGAGCCCCCGCCGCCGCCTAAAAACAGACGTGCGCCCGCGTCCAGGCGCAGGGCCGTGCCGCCCGCCGAGATGGTGGAAGAGTTAAAGTTGGGGGAGGCCCCGCCGCCGCCGCCGCGCCCCCCGTTGCCGCCGCCCCCGCCGCCCCCGTCTTCGGCAGAAGATCCGCCGGCGTTGCCGGGTGCGCCGTAGCCTTTATCCGGGTCGTAGATACCGCTGGTGGTGCCGGGATAGCCCTGGGGTAACCCCGTGGTGCCGACCAGGGCTGTAAACGTGTCGTTGAATCCGTAGACCTGGCGGGGCGTACCGGCGATGCCTTCGCCGCGGTAGCCGGTATCGTTGGCGGTCCGCTCGTTCAGCTGGCGAAATCCTCCCCGGAAGCCAGCGTAGTCGGCATCGAGGGTGCCGTTGAGCGTAAACGTATGGTTGACGTCCAGGGCAATGACTCCGCCCGTAGTGCCGTTCCAGGGGTACGTGGTGATTTTGCCTCCCGTTTGTAGCGTCAGGTCGTAGAAACTGGCGACTTTGACCACCTGAAAGGTCCTGCGCCCGATGGTGCTGGTGGGGGTAGTTTCTTGCAGATACGAGTTGGTCAGGGCTGCTTGCAGTTGCAGGGTGCCTCCGGCCGCACCGAGGGTATTTTGCGCCACGGCGTATTCGTACTGCCCGGCGATGTAGTTGGGGTTGGTCACAAAACCGGCTCGGTCCTGTCCACCCGGCCCGTCGCCGTAATTGCCCGTGTTGTCCGGCAGGGTCGGCACAATCTCCGCGCCTTGCATCTGAATCACGAGCACCAGGTCACCGGCCTGAATGGTACCGTTGGCCCCGCCGGCACGTTCTGCGCCCAAGCGGATCGTGGTGCTCCCGGCCAGCGCGTTGCCCGCCCCCGGATGATAGGCATTCAACACCACGGTGGACGTGACCGTCAGGCTCGTGGTAGACTCCAGGCAGTTTTGTCCAAAAAGTGGAGACGTAATGCAGGCGCCCCACCACAGGAGCACCGGGAAAAGATACCGTAAACGCATCTACCTCAAAAGGTTAAGTAAAAGGGGGTTGGCTAAAAATCATGCGAAGTAAATGCGGCGTCCGGAAGTATTTTCTGCCAAAAGAGACGCTTTTGTGGGATGTATGAAAAGCGTAGTTTGATCCGTTTGGTGTATATGATGTTTTTGGGTGATTGGGTTTCATCGGAAACCCATGCCGCAAATTTCATATGCTAAAGCGGTCATCTGTCAGCGGCGAGGGAGAGGGGCGTTTCTGTCTCGGCCGTTCGGGTTGCCAGCTTCCTGAACGGTAGCGTATGATTTCGGGAGCCGCGCAAGCCGATGGTCGTGCCGCACGCATAAACGAAACAAATCTGTCCTAAACGTCGGAGGGGAGTCACGAGCGTCCCGTCACCTCCTGCGCGATTCGCCGGAAGCGCATCTCACCCGGCGCCTCCGTATATTTTACGATGGTGGCCCAGCAAAACCCTACGTAGGTTTGTGGTTTCGCACCCGCACGCCGTTTTTGTAGTGGCATGAAATCAAAAAAAGCTTTTCGGAAAGCCCGGTACATCGTCTATCGTCAGACGATCCTCGACCCCTGGGACCACCTGTGGACGTTCTTAGGCGCTTTGATCGGCATCGGCCTCATCGGCTTGTTGCAGCACTACTTTTTGTCACAGACCGAAAATTTATTCCTGATCGGTTCTTTTGGTGCCTCGGCCGTGTTGATTTACGGCGCTACGAACAGCCCCCTGGCCCAACCCCGCAATCTGGTGGGTGGGCATCTGATCAGTGCGCTCCTCGGCGTAACGGTCGCCTGGCTGTTTCAGGGCACGGAACTGGCCTGGCTGGCGTGTGCGCTGGCCGTGGCGCTGTCGATCGTCGCGATGCAGATTACCAAAACCATGCACCCACCCGGGGGCGCTACCGCCCTGATTGCCAATCTGGGCAGCGAAAAGATCACGAACCTGGGATTTGGCTATGTGCTGATGCCGGTCCTAAGCGGGGTGGTAATTCTGTTGGGCGTCGCGTTGGTGTGCAACAACTTGCCTAAAAACCGCCGTTACCCGTACCGCCCTCCCAAACGATCGCCGCGCTGATGAACCAATCAGCACTCCTACGGTCTAGCGTAAGGTGGTCGAATTCATGCTCGGTTGAGCCTGTACAGGTTGGCAACAGGTTGTCGGACCAACAAACTACGACCTAAACGGCATCGGACTGTTCGAGGGCTGGCACCGGCTGGCGGTTGTCATCGCTCGCGATGAGCAATCGTTCAGATAGGACATGCTTCCCATGCGCGGCCTTCCTCGCCTTCAAAAACACCTCGACCTACATGTTGGGCAGGGCCCGGCCCACGTAGCCATAAAAGCGTTAAATTCAACCCAGGGTGTTACTGGGAATCGGGTAGCTAAATCGACTCGATCGAAAGTAACGGAGGCTGTTTACTGCGCGAAAATTGAGTAGCGCAGTTTACCCTTACTTTGCTCATTCCCGTCCCGTCAGTGTCATAAAGGCTGGTAGCGTGGGAAAAGACAGCCCCAAAATGTGAGGTTCCGTACA
This sequence comes from Catalinimonas alkaloidigena, assembly GCF_900100765.1. Lineage (NCBI taxonomy): Bacteria > Pseudomonadati > Bacteroidota > Cytophagia > Cytophagales > Catalimonadaceae > Catalinimonas > Catalinimonas alkaloidigena. The sequence goes on from NZ_FNFO01000014.1 coordinate 49,377, forward strand.
GGAGCTTTTTTCGTCGAGCTTCTCTAATTCCAGGGTAGCTGATTCGAGAGTCCTAATTTTTAAAACTGTATATTTGCAATTGTAAAAATGATTTGACTACTCTATTCCGTTCGGTCGATGAAATACTTACCCTGCCTACTCTGTTTGCTCGCTTCCTGTTCGGAAATTGCCCCTGCGTATGTTGTGGAGCCCCCTTCGGTAGAGGAAGGGCGTATTCGCTGGATCATCACCCACAAGTTTGGGGTGGTTGAACTGGCAGGCTGTGAGTATATCGTAAGTCCGGTGGACGGCGGCTATCACCTCACTCATAAGGGGAATTGTGCGCATTGCCACACCCGGGATACGGCCGCCAAAGCGCCCCTTTAAAGTGCTCCCTCGTGTCTTGTAGGCGCTACACCGCCCGTTGCCGTCACCTGAAGAGTTCAGCGCAGAAGGGCCGGGTAGTGGGTAGGGTGTTGCAACAGGTAATATAACCCCTGCGCTACCGAAAAAAGCGGAAACGTGGGGATGGAGACGGGCACCCCCAACGTCGTCGCCAAACGCAGGCGAAGCCCTCGCAGCAACGCACTTCCTCCGGTCAACTGAATCCCCTGCCGGGCGATTTTTTCGGTCATCCCGGCCGGACCCTGGGCCAGCATTTCCTGTAGCGCCTGTTCGAGGAGACGCAGGGGTGCTTCCAGGGGCGAGAGCAGTTCCTGGTACCGGATCGTCCGCTGCACCGGGGTACCGTGCCGCATATGGTGGCCCGTCAGGGTATACGCCTGGGGCGCAATGGTCAGGGCTTCCGTCGCGGCGCCAAGGTGCAGCTTCAGCTGTTCGGCCGCCTCCCAGGAAATGTCTAGTTCGTAGGCCGCGTGGACGTACTCCTGCAGGGCTTGCGTCAGGCGATCACCGGCCACCGGAATGGTGCGGTGGGCAACAATCTCGGGAAACGAAAGGAGGGTGATTTTGGCGCTTTCTCCCCCCAGGTCCATGAGCAAGGCACAGGATTCGGGGGGTAGGGCGGGCCTGAAGCTCAACGCCGCCGCCAGCGGTTCGTACACCAGGGCGGTGCGTTGCCCCCCTAGTTTGCACAGGACCTGACGCCGGGCTTCCTGTTCCTGGATCGTCGTTTCGTACGGCAGGTTGCCCAGCACCCAGGCAAATTCCTGCGCGGGCAGCACGCCCGGATAAAGCTTTTCTACGAAGGCAGAAAGCATGTGTGATGCCAGTGTGGAATCGGTCACCGCGCCCTGGCAGAACGGTTTGGTCACCCGGTAGTGCCGGCGCGGGAGTTTTTGCATCTCGAACGCGGCGCCCCCCACGCGGACCGGCCATTGCGGCGACAGCGCTACCAGCGACGGTTCTTTGAGTTGCAGCCCTTCCTGATTGGCCACCACCGTGCTGTGGCATCCCAAGTCAAAGGCGATACTCGCGTTTCCAGGCATATGGCCGGTGGCGTACGACCTGGTCACGTCCGGCCGTACAGACGATACGCGTGGTGAAGGAAGGACCGTAAGAGGGGATGATGAAACGTGTGACATAGCGTGGTGGTGATGTAGATTCAATGAGACGGTAGGCTTTCTCTGGACAGCCTTCAATTCAGTGTGGGTTTAGGAGGCGTGCGCAGAAAAACTCGTGACTCCAGCAAGAGCACCTGCGCGGCCACCCCCAGCAGGAGTGTAACCCCGATGAGCAGGTACGTCAGGAGGTTGGCTTCCAGTAACTTGTGATGCGAGCCTTCGTAGAGCGTCAGTCCCTCGGACGTTTGCAGCGAAGTCAGGGTTTGAAGTGTACGGGTCAGTTGTTGAAACAGCGGTTGACTTTCCGAAGCATACAAAAGGGCCGCCTCCTGCGTATGCCCGGCGTTGCTCAGCGCCAACAGATGCTGTTGCTGCTGCTGGTACTGGTGCAGGTCGCGGAGGTACTGGGCAAGAGACTGCACCTCCTGGTCGATCAGGTACGTATGCGCGAATTGAGTCATGTAAAGATCCATCTCGCGCAGGTGGTCCTGCATCTGCGCTTCCAGGCGTCGACGCGTTTCCGGCGAAGGGGCGTGGAGGTGTTCCTGAAACAAGAGTTCGTTTTGATACAGCCGCTCCTGCACACAGGCCAGGTCGCGGGTCGGGAGCAGACGATCCAGGTAAAGGGACATCACCGACCGGTCGGCCGCGAGCACGTGCCGGCGAATCAGGGAGGTGGCCAGCAGACTCAGCACGAAAACGAGGAGCACCCCCAGCGCCAGCCGATACGTTTTGCGGAAGATGACGACGTGTTTCATGGCATCAAAAGCTTTTAAAAGCACTTCAGGCACGGATTGAATCAGAGGGTTGCGCTGCAAGAATATGGTGAAGAAGGCGTTCTACAGACAATAGGATTCTGCTGTCTCCGGCTGGTAGACGATCTGCTCAATGCAGATGGGAACCGTGCAGGGGTACGCGTCCAGGAATAGGGTGTCGCCCACCTTTCTGCCCAACAGCGAAAGGGCCATCGGGGTCAAGATGGAAATGAAGTGTTGCCTGACGTCGGCTACCTCAGGGTAAACCAGGCGGATGTCCTGGCGGCGATTCTCGTGGACGTAGCGAATTCTCACGACCGAATTCATCGTCACCACGTCGGGTGGCATGTCGCTAGGTTCGATCACGGTCGCCGCGTTGACGCTATCCAGCAAGGCCGTTACCAAGGGCATGGTGGCCTGACCATAGAGCTGCGCACGAAGCGCGCTCTTGCGCAGGCGGGAATAATCGGTTGTGGTAAGAAGTAAACGAGCCATACCTCACACGTTAAAAGGTTAAAAAAAGCAGACCAAGGAACGAGGCTTGGCCGCATCTAATTAGAGCGCCAAGGCGGCCAACTGATGCAGGGCCTTTTCGTCTAAATCGTAGCGATCGCGGATGGTCAGTGAACTGCGGCTGTTGAGCAGCGCATAGTTGATGGCATTGTACACGAGCCACAGGGACGAATCGACCCGCAACAGCTTTTCTTCTTTGCGCAAGCGTTCCAGCGCAATGCGCGAGAGTTGTTTGGGAAGGCCCGTCTCCGCCATCAGGTCCTGCAACTGCGGGGGCGCGGGTACCTGCGCCAGCCAGTCGTAGACCTGAGCCGTCACCGAACTCTCCTGGGTCATGAACCGCGCAATGAGGTCCTGAAGAAAGTCCCGGAAAATGGTTAAGTCCAGCTTTTTGTGGGAGATGCGCTTGTAGAGATCCGGTGCGGCGGGTGCCACGCTTTTCCGGGCTTTGGGCGATCGGCCCGCCTGCAACCATTGCTGGTATTGCGTCAGCGAGGAAAAATCGTCGGCCCAGCCCATCAGGCCGTTGGAGCACACCGTGCGGTAGTAGCTCACGCGCGCCTGGGTGCCGTGTTGGCCTTGCAAGGTAGAACCCTGAATGGTAAACGGAGATTTTCCGCTGTAGGAGTTGTTGAAAATCAGCGACTTGAAAAGCGCTTCCTGCCCCACGTTCACTTGTTGGGGCAAGATGATGGTGATGCTGAATTCCCCCCGATCCGTATAGTGAATGTCCAGCCGATAGTCCGGGATGCAGGCATCGACCACTTCGCGGAGGAGTTGGTTGGGAATCAGGCTGTAGTCTTTTCCTTGCAACGCAAAAACCTGGAATTTCCCCGGTGCCGCTTCTCCGACGATGGCCTTTTGCCGGTCGGTCGCCAAAAGCTCGTAGTGGGGGGGGAGAAGCGTCTCCAGGGGGCGGGTCTGGACGGGAAAGCAGATCTCGTCCCACTTGTCCGCACGCTCGAGGGAAGTACTCACAAAGGTCATAGCGATCAATTTTTTCTAAACTTACAATTGTAAATTTGCAATTGCAAATTATAAAGCCCACTCTTGCGATCTCTCCAGTCCTTACAAAAACAAAGCGTCCTGCCCACCGGAGTGAGCAGGGCCGTGGACCAAACTAGTTACGGAGGGGCTCAGTAAAGGGCTCGGTTGGCGTTGACGAAGCCCGCTCAAATCCTTTGGTACAGCTTCAGGAGGGCGGCCGCCGTAATCAGCAGCCAGATGGCGTTCAGCACCCAACTGGCCGGGGCTTTTTTGAGCACCGCGTACACGATCAGCAGAAAACTCCCCAGGATGTTCAGGGCCAGGTACTGCACCGACTGGCTACTGAGCATACTCAGGCTGTTCAGGGCAAAGGCCATCAGCGAAAAGAAGGCTCCCAGCCAACCGACCGCTTCCCGCACGTACTTTTGCAGCATCATCATTATGATTCGACTTTAGGCTGCAAAAGAACGCGGTGCGCAGCATCGGAAAAATGCCAAATGTTGATTGACTCATGCACAAATCAGATCAGTAGCGGTGGACCTACAACAAATACGATACTTTATTACGCTGGCGCGCGAACTGCACTTCTGGCACACGGCCGAAAAGATGTACATCACCCAGTCGGCCCTGAGCCGACAGATCAAGTCGCTGGAAGAAGAGTTGGGCGTTCAGCTGTTCGAGCGTACCAAGCGAAGCGTGAAGCTCACGGCCGCGGGCGCTTTTCTGCGCGACCGGTGGGAGCTTCTGCTGGACGAGATTGATCAGATCCATCGGCAAGCCCGGAAGATGCACGCCGGAGCCTATGGTGCGCTGGTGATGGGCTATCCCGGCTCCATTGCCTACGGTTTTTTGCCCGAAGTGCTGGCTCGCGTGGCCCACAGCTTTCCCGAGCTCAAGATCGAGCTGATCGAACCTACCGACATTCAGTTGGAACAGCTGCTATTGCAGGACAAAATGGACCTGGCTTTCCGGCGAGAACCCGCCCAAAATCCGACCCTGGCGTCGGTCTGTCTGTATTCAGAACCCTTTTCGGTGGTGGTGCCGATGGCCCATCCGCTGCAAGCGCATACGTTTCGGGGGCTTGAAGATTTGAAAGCGGAGCGCTTCATTTTGTCGGGCCTGCACCACCCTACGTTTTATGCCAGTTGCCTGCGTCAGCTTTTTCAGGAGAACCAGTTTGAGCCCGACGTCTACATCGAATCCGACTTCGGCGCGATGATTCTGAGCCTGGTGGCCAAAGGGTTGGGCGTCACCATTCTGCCAAGTTCCTACGCGTACAGCAGCCTGCCGGGCGTGCGCTTCATCGATCTGCCGCAAACCATCAGCCTGTATGCGCTCTGGCGCAAAGACAACGCTAGTCCCGTGGTGAGAAATGTCCTGCAACAGGCTCAACAGCTGGCCGAGACGTTTCGCAGCCAGGACCGCGATTCCGCATCCGCGCTTTAAACGATCCTCCTAACCACGGAAGGTGGTACGAAACGTGTGCAGTGCTGCCTCCCGCCGGTAGCGGATCTGCCATCCGTGGGTGCGGGCAATTTCCTGCACAATGGCCAGGCCCAGCCCGTGCGAACTGCTTTCGGGGTTGCCCTTGCGGAACCGTTGGAACAACTCATCGATCGGAAGCGCCAGGACCTCGCCGCTGTTGGCGATGGTGAGGGCGTCGGGCGTCAACGCCAGGTGCACGTGTCCCTGCGGGGGCGTGTAGCGCAGCGCGTTCGACAGAAGGTTGGAGAGCAGCATCTCCAGAAGCAGCGGGTTTCCCGACACCACGACGTGCGGCAGGGGCGAAATATCCAGCGTAACCTGCCGGGCCTCGAACAGTTCTTCCAGCCCTTCGAGTTGCTTTCGCAGAAGCCCGGTCAGGTCTACGGATTGCGCGGTATCGAACTGTTGGTTTTCGAGGCGGGCCAGCAGCAGCAGGCTCCGTCCGAGGCGGGAGAGCCGGTCGGCCGCTTCGCGCGCCACCTGAATGTCGTCGGCCATCGCCGCATCGACGGCCGGATGCTGACTCAGGCGATTCAGTTTGGCCTGAAGGATGGCCAGCGGCGTCTGAATCTCGTGGGAGGCGTTTTCGGTGAATTCCCGCAGGGTGGTGTAGTCGGCCTGTACCTGTTGGGTCAGCGTCAGCAGAGCGGTGCGCAGTTCACTGAATTCGGTTACCGGCGTGGCGGGCAGTTCCAGCGGCGCGGGGGCGCGGAGGGAGAAGGTGCGAAGCGCCTCCAGAAACCCGAAAAACGGCTGCCAGAGGCGGCGGGCGCTCCAGGTGGTGACGGCGGCGTTGCCCAGCGTGAGCAGCAGGGCCATGACGAGAAAGATCACAAAGATGCTGGTCAGCAGCTCTTCCCACGCCAGCCGGGAGGCAATCACGCGCATGCGGTACACGGTGCCGTCGACCGGGCGGACCACGGTCAGCATGCGGTAAGGTTCCATTTCGTCTTCCAAGGCATCGTACATAACCGTGTCTTTCCCGACGACCGAGGGGGGCGTTGCGGGCGCTACCGGCTCGATCAACACGAACGGGTCCGGATGGGCCTGCGCAGACTCCAGGTGCGCGAACAGGTAATCGGCCCGCAGGGCCAGTTGCTCGTCGATCTCGTCGGTCACAATCGCGTCCAGCACAAAGAACAACGCGCTGCCCGCCACCACCAGCACCAGGGCAGCGTAGCGGAACTGGGTACGGCCGATCTGCTGCAACAGGTTCATGACGCGCTGAGTTTGTAGCCCATGCCGTAAACGGTGCGGATGTAGTCTTCCAGCCCGACGGCCGCCAGTTTTTTGCGCAGGTTATTGATGTGGACGTAGACAAAGTCCAGGCTGTCGACCGAGTCGTAATGGTCGCCCCACAGGTGCTCGGCAATGGCCTGGCGGCTCACCACGCGGTTTTTGTTCACCACCAGGTAGAGCAGCAGTTCAAACTCCTTGCGGGTCAGGTCCAGGGTTTCGGGGCCCGCCTGTACCGTTTTGGCCTGCGTGTCGATGGCCAGTTCCTGAAACCGTACCCGCGAAGCGCCCTGGAAACTGCGCCGCCGGATCAGGGCGTTGAGCCGGGCGTTGAGTTCCTCGAAGTGAAACGGCTTGGTCAGGTAATCGTCGGCCCCGCGGTTGAGTCCCGTCAGCTTGTCGCGCAGCGAATCTTTGGCGGACAGAATCAGTACGCCCGTTTCGGGATGTTCCTCCTTGAGAACTTGCATCAGGTCCAGGCCCGTGCCACCGGGCAGCGTGATGTCGAGCAGCACCACGTCGTAGGCGTAAAGTCGCAGCTTTTCCTGGCCTTCCCGATAGGTGGAGGCCCACTCGCACAGAAATCCCTGTTCGGCCAAAAAGGCCCGCAGTTCGTCGCGCAGCGCCGGTTCGTCTTCCACCAGGAGGATTTTCATACGGAGCAAGTTACGGTAAATCGCTAGGGAAGGTGATACACCAGATAGAGGCCATTGCCCGCCAACCCGAAGTCCAGCCGACGGCTTTCCAGGTCGGGCGGTAACTGGAAGCGATGCAGGTGGGGGATGAGTACCCCAATGCCCGCGCCCACGGCGTAGCCCACCAGAATGTCGGTCGGAAAGTGGCGTCCCGCTTCGAAGCGCAGCAGGCCCACGGTGGCGGGCACCAGCGCGGCCCCGGTCCAGGCGACCGCTTTCACGGTGGGTTGTTCGGAGTAGCGGGAAATCAGGTAAGCCGTCAGGAAACTAAACGCGGCCGTGTTGGACGTATGACCTGAGAAGAACGAGTGCCGGGCATCGGACACACTTTTCTGCGCGACGGGCACCTCGGGGTTGTAGACGTAGGGACGGACCCGTTGCACCGATCCTTTCACAATGTTAGTGATGCCCAGGGTGGCCGTGGCGGTTTCGGCGTACACAACCAGCACCGGAATGAACTCGCGCCGCACGTCGCGCGCGGTCAGCAACAGCAGCGGCGACACCGCCGCGACACCCGCCACCAGATCGCTGGCCCGGGCGATGCGCGGATTCCACCGGTACGTGGCGGGCCGGTCGAACGCGTTGATTTGCTCCCGGTTATAGGCCGCGAGCTGATCCGGCGAGAGGGCGTGCGTTTCCTGCGCCAGGTATTCTCCCAGAATGGCCAGTCCGCCCCCGCCGAGGAGGAGGGGCACATCCCGCTGCCACCGAAACTCGAGGGTGCCGGGCCGGAGGGGCTCCGGATCTGCCAACGGTTGCGCCCCGCCGTAGCCGGGCAAAAGCCAGCAAAGCCAGACCATAACCAAAGGAGCGGGAGACCGGAAGAGGGACGATTTATAAAAAGGCATACGTTCGTAACTAGGCCTGCAAAAGAAGGGAACGACTTTAAAGAAAACTTAAAGCCGGCGCCGGCCTGGCCCCTCGACCTACGGAGAAGTTGATTCCGTCGGGTTGCGCCACCGCATCAGCATGATGCCCAGCACGAGCCAGCTGCCCCCGAGCAGATACCCCGCGGCCACATCGCTGAGGAAATGGACGCCCAGGTAGATGCGGCTGAACCCCACCACCAGAACAAGAAGGGTACAGACGGCCAATGCCAGCACACGCCCGCTGCCGGCTAGGGTATTGGCCAGCAGGTAGCCGGCTAGCCCGTATAGCGCCAGGGCGGTGGCCGCATGACCGCTCGGAAACGAAAAGCTATTGACAGAGTAATAGGCGACCGTTGCCAGGGGGCGGATGCGGTGAAAGACCTGTTTTCCGTAGTAGACCGACAGGGCCATACCGGCCATGACCAACACAATGGCGATGGCTTGCCGGTAGCGGCGGCGGTAGAGGGCAATGAGCGCCATCGCGCCGGTCAGGGCGATGCTGGCGTAGGAGGAGGCCGCGTAAGTAAGTCCGTAGAGCAACTGACTGAAGAAGGGGGTGCGGTAGCGGAATAAAAACTGCGTGACGTGTCGGTCGATCTGCACCATCGGCTCTCCGTTCACCAGGTTTTCGGCCATTTCCGAAAAGAGCATGCCGTTGACGATCAGCAGACCACACAAGCCCGTCAGCGTCAGGCCCGTGAACGGTCCCCACGTCAGGCGGCGGAGTAAAAATGCATAGAGGCCGGGAAAGTGGGTACGTAACCACCGGGCGGGCCGCGATGAGGTGAGCCACCGGGCCAGGGCCTCGGCCGATTGGAAGAACGGCGCCATGCGTCAGAATTTGTAGCTGTAGCCGAGGCGGATGACCTGCGTTTCGTAATAGTCGGTGCTGCGGTAGGAGAAGCCCGCGCCCTGAATGTCGCGCCGGATCACCAGCGTATTGAACAGGTCGGTGGCATTCAGAAACACTTCGCCTTTGCCTTGCTGGAGCGACTTTTTCACGCCGACGTCGACTGAAAAACGGGCCCCGATTTTCCCCTGAGGAATCAGATCCGGAGCCAGGTACACCGCCGTCACTTGCGCCCCCCAGGCGTTAGGCAGGCGCAGCGTGTGGTTCCACTTCACGTTGCCGGACCACAGCCGTTGCAGGGGCGCGGAAAATACATTGGGGGCGGGGTACAGGTTCTGCACCGTAAAGGCGTTGATCTGGTTGCGGTAGACGTTCCCGTTGAGCGTGAACGAGTACCAGGGCGTGACGTCCTGCGCCAGCACCACCTCGGTCCCGGTGTTGTAGCTCCGCCCGGCATTCTGGAAAATGGCGTAGATCAGCCTGCTGTCGCCCACCGTACTGGCGATGCGGGTGATGGTGCCCTGCGCCATCCGGTGGTACAGCGCCGCGTAGAGCGAGCCCCCGTCCCAGTTGGTCTTGTAGCCCGCCTCCAGCGTGTTGGTAAACTGCGGCCGCAGGGCGGGGTTGCCCACTTTGATGATCTCCGCGTCGTCGTACTTGGGGAAAATGCGGATGTCCACTTCGTTGGGACGGTCCACCCGCCGGTTGTAGAACAGCGACAGGCGGTTGTTTTCGTCGAACTTGTAGGCCAGGCGCACCGTCGGGAAGGGCTGAATGTAGTGGTAGCCGTTGCTGCGGTAGGTGGGATGGTCGGGGTTGACTTCGTAGCGCAGGCCGACGTATTCCATCCGCAGGCCCAGTTCCGCCTCCAGGGTCGGGGTTTCGAACACATAGGTGCCGTACAGGGCAGGAATCGTCTCTTTGTAGGTGGCCCAGCCGCCCGCGGCCGAGTCCAGCGGTGAGTGAAGGCCCGGAAAAAACTGCATGTCGGTCGGAATCACCCGCCGCCGGAATTTGGCGCCGGTTTCCAGGCGGCCGTAGGTCAGGGGCCGCACGTAGTCGAGGGTGACGTCGGCCACGTGCTCGTCGGACAGCAGCTTGAAGGCGTCGTGTCCGGTATAGTCGGGCAGTATGTTGTCGAAGAAATACTTTTCGTTTTCCCGGTGGTAGGTGTAGTTCAGCCCCACACTGAGCGTATGCCCGGCCTCCGGAAACCGGTACACGTTGGCGGCGGTGGCCATTACGGTGGTCTTCAGTTCGTCTTCCAGAAACTGCCAGAGGCGGTAGCGTTCCGACAAATCGCCGTTGAAGAAGGGCTCGTCGCCCCGGTCCAGAATTTTTTCGCTGCTCACTAATCCCGACACGGTCAGCGTATGGTGCTGTCGCCATTGCCAGTCGACGCCCGCTTTGGTGGTCAGGAAACCGGTGTTGCGGTTGCGCTTGGTTTGCTGCTGAATCACGGTGCCGTCGTCGTAGGTGCGGGTCACAAACTCGTTTTTGTTCAGAGTCTGCGTATAGAGGTAGTCGCCCTGCACGAAGGCGTTGACCTTGTCGGTCCGGTAGTTCAGCGCCAGCGACGGGTTGATTTTCGGCGTAGCCTGGTACTGCGGCCGGATGGTCGGCAGGTTGCCACGCCGCACCCACAGCGCGCCGAGGCCCGTCGTGAGGGTGGCCGTGCCGTTCCAGCCCTTTTGTTGCTCCTTTTTCGAGATGATGTTGATGATGCCGGCATTGCCGTTGGCATCGTAGCGCGCAGAGGGGTTGTTGATGATTTCGATCGTTTCGATGGCCGAGGCGGGCAGGTTGTCCAGTCCGGTCTGGCTGTTGAAGCCCGTCAAGGCGGTTTGTTTGCCGTCGATCAGGACCATGACCTGGTTGCTCCCCCGCAGCAGCACCTGTCCGTCCTGCACGGTAACGCCCGGCAAATTTTGCATGGCCTGCAACACCGACCCGCCGCGCTGGCTCAGGTTCTGCGCGACCGTATAGGTTTTCTTTTCCAACTGCTCGCTGATGGCCTCCTGCCGTCCGGTGACCGTCACTTCCTGGAGGGTCGCCACCTGTTCCTGCAATTCGATGGTCGCGACAGTCAGAAAGTCGGAAGCGCTGCCCACGTAAAGCGGTACCTGGCGCGTCTGGTAACCCAGCAGCGAAACCTGCAGTACGTACGAGGCGGGAGGGAGGGGCGCAAGCGTGAAGCGCCCGGCGTCGTTGGTCACCGTGCCCGTCACAAAGGCCGAGTCCGGTCCGGTGACGACCACCACGTTCACGTAAGGCAGCCCCGTTTGCGCGGCGGCGTCTTTCACTTGTCCGGAAACGGTGACGGAAGTCGACTGCGCGCCGACGGAACAGGGGAGAAGCCCCCCGAAAAAACAAAGCAGAAAAAGAAAATAAGAATCACGCATGGGTATGGAATTGAAAACGGTATGTCGGCGTCAGGCTACGTCCAGGATGCGTTCGGAGCCGTCCGGTTGCCGGAAATGAACTTCGTAGTGGTGGGTGTGCCACCCGAATACTTCTTCGATGAGGTGCGGCGGTGCCATCCCCTGATGCGCCCGCACGTTTTGTTGGACTTCCGGGGGCAGGGTGGCCCGTGCGACGGTTCGTTCCAGGGCCAGGCCTTCCTGTTTTTCCAGCTCCAGGGTCCATTGCGTGGCCTGCCACTGCACCCGGGTTTCCAGCCCGCCTTCCACAGCACGAACCGCCAGGTGTAGGTGCGCTTCCTGCGCTAGCTGGCGACCAGACGCCTGTAGCATAAAAACGCCGGATACCACCATGGCCGCATACCCGATCCGTCGGAACCAAGTATCCCGGACGCGGGGCAATACCCATTGCATTCCCCAGGAGGCCCCCAGCGCTGCCAGGGCTACGGCTCCACCCAGGCGGAGGGCGTTTCCGGTCAGCAGACCCAGGTGGGCGTAGAGGCCCACCTTCACCAGATGCAGAAGCAATTCGTTGGCCGCCCGCGTGGCGACGATCTCTTCTTTCTCCATACCGTACCGCAGGTAGAAGCGGTTGAACAGCACCCCGACCGCCCCGGTCAGGCCCGACACAAACCCGGCACCAAGGCCGATCAGGCTGAGTCCCCAGGCGGGAAGCGGCGCGCCGCTCGTTTCTGAGTTGGGTTTGCGAAACAGCTGAGGAAGGTTGCTGACCAAAAAAAGCCCCATGAGCAGCTCCAGGTACTGCGGGTTGACGTAGCCCAGTAGCCACGCCCCGGCCGCCACGGCTGGCACCGCCGCGGGCACAAACCAACGGACCACGTCCCAGCGAATCGCCCGGAAAAAGGTCACGAGCCGGGAGACGGAACTGACCGCCGTCCCAAGCGACAAAGCCGCCGGCACCTGGGCGGTGGGCAGAAATCCGCCCAACAGCGGAATCAACAGCAGCCCGGCCCCGCCCCCGGAAATCGCGCTCAGCGAGAAGGCGACCAAAGCTGCCGCAAACAAAATACCCGTTGAAGAAATCATCGTCGTATGAAAAAAAGGCCGCCAGGAAGAACCTCACCGGCAGAAGTAGCCTCCTGGCCGCACCTTCTACGCTCTAATATAGATTAGTCTTGGTCCTGATCGTCTTCTTCCTGAAGCTGCGACACAACGGTGCCGTCGGGCCGGAAGGTGACTTCCAGGGTGGTTTCGCCGTGTTCCAGTTCGGTTTCGAAGATGCGCGTGCCGTCGGCTTGCTCTACCGCTTCGGCTTCTTCGACCTCATACTCCCCGAATTGAGTGGCGAGCGTACGCCGTATGGCATCGGGCAATGCTTCTGGGTCGAGTTCCATTTCCGTCTCCAGCCACTGGCCCTCGGGCGAGAAATTGGCGGAGTACGCTTCCCCGTGCTGCTTGAACTCCGCTTCCCATTCCTGGGGATTTTCCTGTTCCCACCGCACGGAGGTAGCTTCGGGGAATTTGGTTTCAAACGCCTGCTTGACGGCATCGGGAACACGGGTCGAGGCCGCGGAGGTGCAACTGAGCAGCGGCAGGCTGAGCAACGCGGCCCAGGAAAGCAATCGGAAGGTGTGCATGGTGAGTTGGGTCTAGGAGGGTACAAAAAACAGCGTGCCCCTTGCTGCGAGGAACGCCTCGGCATACACAAACCTAGAAGACGACTTTAAAGAAAACTTTAAGAAACAAACCAGGGAGGGGAGGCTCCGCCCGCCGGCGGGCGAGTCGACTCAATAATGCGGATTCAGAAACTGCTTGCGGTAATGAAAAGGCGTTTCCTGCGTCACGCGCTTGAACTGGCGGTTGAAGTTGGAGAGCGTCGGAAAGCCACACTCGTAGGCGATTTGCGTAATGCTGAGGTGTTCCTGCGCCAGGAGCTTGCAGGCGTACCCGATCCGGATCTCGCTGACAAACGCCGAAAACGTTTTGTTGGCGTGCGCTTTGAAATACCGGCAGAAGGCCGAGTCGCTCATGCTGGCCAGCGCCGCGGCCTCGCTGAGGCGAACTTCCCCCTTGAAATGGTCCATCACGTAGGTGTGCACCCGGTTCATCCGGTCGGCGTCGGTCGGGTTGTAAGCATGCGAGTAGCCCAGGCTGGCCACCGGCCGCCATTCGGACGAAGTCGCCAGGACGTGCAGCGCCTGCAAAAGCGCCAGCACCCGGTCGAAGCCTTCCAGCGTGAGCATCCGTTGCATGGCCGCCGTCAGGTAGGTGCGGGTGGCGCCCACCACTTCCACGCCCCGGTGGGCCTGGTGAAAAAGCTGCCGCAGCGCGTGCATTTCCTGTTTTTCGAGAAACGCTTCTCCCAGAAAATGCTCCCCGAAGTAGATGACTAGGCCGTGCGTTCCCGGCGAATCTTCCTGGAAATAGAGGTCGTCACTGCGCCAGAGGTGCGGCAGGTTGGGACCGGTGAAAAGCACTTCGCCCTCCTCGAAATGGGCGATCGAGTCACCGATGAAGCGCGTGCCGGACCCCTTCAGCACCAGAAACAGCTGGTATTCGGGGTGAAAGTGCCAGTTGGGGTCGAAATACGGATCGCGCAGCTCCCGGATCACAAACGCCTGATCGGCCGAAATGGGGATTTTCTGGATGGCGGCTTTCATGCCACTAGGCTAAAATTTCTGAAATCAGCGATAATATACATCGTACAGGTCAAAATACAGTCAAAAATCGGCAACATCCAAGAAGAATTCCTACCGGGAAAGCGACAACTTACCCGAGATTCGCTTACTTGTTTTTACGACCTATGTACTTCCACCATTTCCTTCGCCCGGCCTTTGGCGTCAGGTGCCTTTTTTTTCTGCTGTTGGGGGGCGCGATGCTCACCTGCCAGGCGCCCAAACAGGCCTCCCACGGCAGTGATGGGCCGCGGCCCTTGTCGCTTCTGTTTCTGGGCCACCACAGCGAGCACCATCACGCCGAAGCGTACATGCCCATGCTGGCTTCTTCGCTCATCAAGCAGGGCATTCAACTGACCTATACGGCAGATCCTGACGACCTGAACGACGAAAATCTGGCCCGGTACGACGGCCTGATCGTCTACGCCAACCACGACTCCATCACCACTTCGCAGGAAAAAGCTTTGCTCGACTTTGTGGCCGGAGGCAAAGGCTTTATTCCCATCCACTGCGCCAGCTTCTGTTTCCGCAATTCTCCATCGTATGTCGCGTTGGTCGGTGCGCAGTTTCAGCGGCACGACACGGGCACGTTTGTCGCCGACATCGTGGAGGCGGCCCATCCGGCCCTGCAAGGGGTAGAGGAATTTGAAACGTGGGACGAAACCTACGTACACCACATGTTCAGCGACGACCGTACGGTGCTGATGGAGCGGGTGGAGGGCGACCACCACGAGCCGTGGACGTGGGTAAAAACGCACGGCAAAGGGCGCGTCTTTTATACCGCCTACGGCCACGACGAACGCACCTGGGGGCACCCCATGTTTCAACAACTCATCCTGTCGGGGATTGTGTGGGCCGTTGGAGACGAGGCCCGCGCCCGCTGGCAACCCTACGCTGACTCCCTGCCGACCCTGACGTATTCGCCTGCCGAAAACATCCCCAACTACGAAAAGCGCGATCCGGCGCCGCAGTTGCAAGCCCCGCTTTCGCCCGAAGCTTCGAAGAAGTTGACGCAGGTGCCGCCCGGATTTTCGCTGGAACTGTTTGCCGCCGAGCCCGACATCGTCAACCCCATCGCCATGGCCTGGGACGCCCGCGGCCGGTTGTGGGTGATCGAGACGGTCGACTACCCGAACGACAAGCGGGACGGCGACGTCGGCGACGACCGGATCAAGATTTGTGAGGACACCGACGGCGACGGCCGGGCCGACCGCTTCACGGTGTTTGCCGAGGGCCTGAACGTGCCCACCAGTCTGGTCTTTGCCCACGGCGGCGTGGTGGTGGCGCAGGCCCCGCACTTTTTGTTTCTGCAGGATACCGACGGCGACGATCGCGCCGACGTGCGGGAGGTCCTTATGGACGGATGGGGCACGTTCGACACGCACGCCGGTCCTTCGAACCTGCGCTATGGTTTCGACAATCAGATCTGGGGAACCGTGGGCTACGCCGGGTTTGAAGGCACCGTGGCGGGAAAGGCGCGACAGTTCCGGCAAGGGGTCTACCGCTTTGCGCTGTCCGGCGAAACGCCGCAGGTATCGTCCTTCGAACTGGTGACCCGCACCAGCAACAACACGTGGGGGCTGGGTTTCAACGAGAACTTCGAAGTATTTGCCTCCACGGCCAACAACACCCACAGCGTTTACGTCGGCATCCCGGATCGTTATTACGGGGAGGATCAGGCCCTGAGCACACCGACCACCCGCGAATCGGGACGACGGCCGGAGCGCGCCCCGATCCTGGGCAGCCGGAAAATCGACGGGCACTACGCCATGCACCCCCTGACGCAGCTCGTGAGGCAGGTCGACGTGTTCGGTGGCTTTACGGCGGCGGCCGGACACAGCTTTTACACCGCCCGTACCTTTCCATCCGACTACTGGAACCAATCGGCGTTTGTCTGCGAACCCACCGGCCACGTGCTGCACCGGGCTCGCATCGAACCGGACGGCGCCGGGTTTCAGGAACAAGACGGCTGGAACATGCTGGCCAGCGCCGACGAATGGTTCGCGCCGGTAGCGGCCGAAGTCGGTCCCGACGGACAACTGTGGGTGCTGGACTGGTACAACTTCATCATCCAGCATAACCCGACCCCCACGCCCGAACGCGGCGGCTTTCAGGCCGAAAACGGCAAGGGCAATGCGTACGTCAACCCGTTGCGCGACCAGACGCACGGGCGCATCTGGCGGTTGGTCTACGAGGCGGGAACGCCCTCCGACATGCCGCAGCTACATCAGGACGATGCCGACGGACTGGTAGCGGCCCTGGAAAATGAGAACTTGTTCTGGCGCCTGACGGCCCAGCGTCTGCTGGTGGAGCGGGGCAAAACCGACGTAGTCGCCAACTTGTCCGCGCTGGTAGAAAAGGCTTCGCCGGATGCGCTGGGCCTGGCCCCCGCGGCCATCCACGCGCTCTGGACCCTCCACGGACTGGGGGCGCTTCAGGGTGACCAATCCGACGCCCTGCAAGTTGCGGTCAAAGCCCTGCGGCATCCTTCGGCCGGCGTTCGCAAAGCCGCCCTGCAGGTGCTGCCGCTAACGGAAGCCGCCACGCAAGCGGTGCTGGACGCGCGCCTGACCGACGATCCCGATCCGATTGTCCGGCGGGAAGCCGCGCTGGCCTTGTCCCGGCGCAGTGAGTCGCCGCAGGTCGCCGCCACGCTGCGCCAACTGCCCGATTCTGCCGCGACCGACGACTACTGGCTCAAGCAGGCGTACGCCCTTGCCCACCGGGGTGGGGCGGGCACTGAAGTAACGGCCGACGCCTCGGTGGGCACTGCCCCGCAGGCCGACGCACAGGTGATCCGCATCAAGGTGCTGAAGGGTGAGATGAAATACGACCTTCAGCACTTTGAAGTGGAAGCCGGGAAGCCGGTGGAGCTGGTGTTCGAGAATCCGGATTTTATGCAGCACAACCTGCTGGTGCTCCAGCCCGGCTCTCTGCAAAAAGTCGGTGAGGCCGCAGACAAGCTGGCCGCCGATCCGAACGGCGCCGCGCAGAACTACGTCCCTCAGCTTCCCGAAGTGCTGCACGCCACGCCGCTGGTCGATCCGCAGCAAACCGTCACCTTGCGGTTCACCGCGCCGGCAAAAACGGGTACGTACCCGTACGTCTGCACCTTCCCCGGCCACTGGCGCATCATGCAGGGCGACATGCAGGTCGTCACGACGCTTTCTTCCCACCCTTAACGAAAAAATCAATGGCCATTACTTTTGGCGTAAGCACCTGGCTCTGGACCTCGCCCTTTGCTACAGAAACCGTGTCCCTGTTTTCCAAGATCAAGGCCATGGGCTACGATGCCGTGGAAATTCCGGTGGAAGATCCCACTCTGATCGACGCCGCCCGGGTGAAAGAAGCCCTTGAAGCACACGGGCTGAAGGCACTGGTGTGTGGCGCTTTCGGTCCGACCCGCGACCTGACCCACGACGATCCGGCCGTACACGAAACCTGTTTGCGGTACCTCGACGACTGCTTTGCGCTGTGCCAGACCTGGGGTGCACCTTTCCTAGCCGGACCCGCTTATTCGGCGGTGGGCAAAGCGCGGATGGTCCCTGCCGAACAGAAAAAGCGGGAGTGGGACCGGGCCGTCACCAACCTGCAACGGGCCTGCGCGCGTGCTGCGCAACACGGCGTGTCGCTGGCGCTGGAGCCGCTCAACCGTTTTGAGTCCGACCTGATCAACACGGCCGACGACGTCATGCGGCTGGTCGGCGACATCAACCACCCCGCCGCGGGAGTAGCCCTCGACGGCTTTCACATGAACATCGAAGAGCCCGACATCGAACAGGCCATCCGGCGGGCGGGCGACCGGCTGCTGCACGTGCAGGTCTCCGAAAATTACCGGGGTACGCCCGGCACCGGGCAAACGCGGTGGGACGCGTACCAGCGTGGCCTGCGGGCCGTGGGGTACCAGGGCGTAATTTCCATCGAGAGCTTTACGCCCAAGGTGCAGGAACTGGCCGGAGCCGTCTGCATCTGGCGGAACCTGGTGCCGGACCAGGACGACTTTGCGGCCGACGGACTTACTTTCTTGAAACAAACCTTTTCCTTTGTATGAACCAATCCATCAACATCGCCATTGTGGGGCTCGGCTTTGGGGCCGAATTCATCCCCATCTACCAGCAGCATCCCCACGCCCACATGTACGCCATCTGCCAGCGTAACGCCGAGAAGCTCCACGCCATCGGCGATGCGTTCGGCATCGAAAAGCGCTACACGGATTTTAACCAGCTGCTGGAAGATCCCGACGTGGATGCCGTCCACATCAACACGCCCATCCAGAATCACGCCGCGCAGTCGCTGGCGGCCCTGCGGGCGGGGAAACACGTGGCCTGTACCGTGCCCATGGCCACGACCGTCGAAGAGTGCCGGCAGATTGTGGAAGCCGTGGCCGAAACGGGCCTGACCTACATGATGATGGAGACGGTGATCTACAGCCGGGAATTTCTCTTTGTCAAAGAACTGTACCAGAAAGGAGAACTGGGAAGGATTCAGTTTTTGCGTGCCTCCCACCAGCAGGAAATGGCCGGCTGGCCGGGCTACTGGGAAGGCTTGCCGCCGATGCACTACGCGACCCACTGCGTGGGACCGGTGCTGGCGCTGCCAGGTGCGCAGGCGGAGTACGTCTCCTGCTTTGGTTCGGGGCGCATCGACGAACACCTGATTCCCAAGTACGGCTCTCCTTTTGCCATCG
Organism: Catalinimonas alkaloidigena; assembly: GCF_900100765.1. NCBI lineage: Bacteria > Pseudomonadati > Bacteroidota > Cytophagia > Cytophagales > Catalimonadaceae > Catalinimonas > Catalinimonas alkaloidigena. The sequence continues at coordinate 68,012 of NZ_FNFO01000014.1, forward strand.
AGTCCTGCCACATCAAGTTCAAAGACTCCGACCTGGCGGCCGAAGTGACGCGCTCCCTGTTCAACACGGCCCGGCAGTACCGCGAGAGCTTCGACGTCTACGGCTCGAAGAAGTCGTTCGAGTGGACGCTGATCGAAGGGGAGGAAAACGTGATCCACACCGGCGAACAGCCGTCCCGCGTGCACGCCCCCGACTATGCCCACCTGTTGCCCAAAGAGATCCAGTCGTTTACCCAGCATGGCGTCTACAACGCCGACGAAAACCAGCACCTTTCGTTCATCCAGGGGGCCGGGCACGGCGGCTCGCATCCGCACCTTGTCCACGAGTTTGTGGCGGCGCTCCGGGAAAAACGGGAACCTTACCCGAACGCGCGCCAATCCGCGAACATCACGTGCGTGGGCATTCTGGCCCACGAGTCGGCCTTGAAGGGGGGCGAGCGAATTCCGCTGCCGGAGTTTACCCTCCAGGAAACGCCGGCGGTCGACGCGCGTCCGTCCTGAGCTGAGGAGTACAACTAGTAAAACCAAGGTGCATGCTGCGGATGTTCACGCAGCATGCACCTTTTGCGTTTACTGCACCGCGCGTGCGGCGCTGGCAAGTACGCCTGAGAGGAGCGGGTCCGCAATGGCCGCACCGAATCGATTATTTGAGCATCCCAACCTGCCTGAACGCATTTTTTACCTTCTTTCTTGACGAACTCGGCAGGGGTAAACACCCGGCTCCGGGACACGGGAAATACGCGTTGTTTTAAAGATTTAGCCGCCTAATCGGCGCTCTTTATTTCAATCGCTTTCAGCCCGAATGCACGACAAGGTGCGCTTAAGTTTCCCATAAAAATATATCGGGAGATGCAATCGGTTGCATAATCAAGAAAAACCTTCTACTTTTCGTGCCGATTGATGTTCAACCTGAAATGATGAAAAAGGCCTGGTCGCTGAAACTCACCTCGTTCTGGCGCTGACCTTCCTTTATGATTCTAATTTTTCCTGGTACTACCGCGCGGGTCCGCAGCGTCCGCAGGAACCACTGAACTTGCTTCGCCATCCGTAGAGCGGTGCGGCAGTCAGCCATCATCCGGCCTGGTATAGGCTCCGGAGTTCTCCTGCAGCGCCCAGGGTCGCGACACTTCGCACGACACGCTTCTTTCACCTTCCGGAGCGCGCTGTGCAGAGGATCGTCACCCCGGCCTGATCCGCGATGCACGCGTTAGCGGTCCTGATGTTGAATTGCTCACGGAGTTCGGGCATCGGGACGAGCCAACGCATCCCACTGAACCTTACCTATCAGTTCAAACAACATACAAACTCAAACCAATGAAAACAGTCTCTACACTACGTTTCATTATGGCGAGCTGGCGGTGGTCCAAACACTGCCGAAGTGCCCTAATGCTGACTTTGCTCTCCACCACGCTGGCCTATGCCCAGGTGAGTGTACGCGGTAAAATCACCGACAAAACCGGCGAAGGCATTCCCGGGGTCAACGTGCTGGAACAAGGCACCACCAATGGAACCATCACCGACGTAGAAGGCGTCTTCAACCTGAGCGTCCAGAACAATGCTACGCTGGTGTTGAGCGCCGTCGGGTACTTGTCGCAGGAAGTTCCTCTGTCCGGCCGCACGACCCTCGACGTCACGCTCGAAGAAGACGTAAAAGCCCTGGAAGAAGTCGTGGTGGTCGGCTACGGCACGCAGCGCCGCGAAGCGGTCACGGGTTCGGTGGCCTCCATCGACGGAAGTGCGTTGCGCGAGATTCCGACCGGCAACATCACGAATGCCTTGCAGGGACGCCTGCCGGGGGTGCAGTTCACGCAGACTTCTACCCGGCCCGGCGCAACGATGCAGATTCGCATCCGCGGTACGCGCTCGCTGACGGCCAGCAACGATCCGCTGGTGGTTTTGGACGGTATTCCGTTCGCCGGTTCGATCAGCGACATCGACCCGAACAGCATCAAGAGCATCGACATCCTGAAAGACGCTTCGGCTACGGCCATTTACGGCTCGCGTGGCGCCAACGGCGTTATTCTGGTGACCACCCAGCGGGGCCAGAAGGGCCAGCCCGCCCGCATCTCCTACAACGCTTTTTACGGCGTCAAGAACGTGTTTGGCAAGTACCCCATGATGGACGGACCGCAGTTTGCCCGCATGCGTGCGGAAGCCATCCGGACGGCCACGGAATTGGGGCGCGGCGCTACGTATCCTAATTCGTCGGACGAATTCGACAACATCAACACCGACTGGCAGGACCTGCTGTACCGGACGGGAACAACCATGAGCCATGACGTAAGCCTTTCCAAAGGCTCGGAAGGTGGCAATTACCAGGTGGGGCTTGGTTACTTCAAAGACCAGAGTCCGCTGCCGACTAACCAATACAGCCGGATTTCGATGCGCGCGGCCGTAGACCAGGACGCGGGCCGGTACTTCCGCTTCGGACTGACGTCGAACAACAACTACGGCCTGACGGAAGGCAACCAGGTCGGGGTGGGCGATGCCCTGGCGTCTTCTCCGTTGTCCAGCCCTTACGACGCGGACGGCAACCTGAAACGTGCCACCTTTGCTTCGCAGGACGTCTACAGAGTCTGGACGCGCGACCTGATCGAACAGGTGCAGGACAAGTGGCTGAGCGAAACCAAAACGTTTGGTTCGTACAACAACCTTTACGGCGAATTCAAAATTCCCGGCGTGGAAGGACTGAAATACCGCCTCAACCTGGGGTTGAACTTCCGCGCCACCGAAGGAGGAAGCTTTACGGGCATTGGCGTGACCAGCCCGACCAACCCGGATGCGCCTTCGTCTGCGTCGATCAACCACTCGCGGACCACGAGCTGGGTGGCGGAGAACATCCTGTCGTACGACCGCATTTTTGCCGATAAGCACGAAGTAAACGCCATTGCGTTGTTCTCTTCCCAGCAAGAGAAGTACAACAGTTCGGCCATTACGGTGCTGGACTTCCCGGCCGACCATTTTCAGTACTACAACCTGGGCTACGGCGAAGGCGAAGTGACCATCAATCCTAACGACCAGGCCTATTCGGTGTGGGGACTGGTGTCGTGGATGGGACGGATCATGTACGGGTACGACAACCGCTACCTGTTGAGCGCCACGCTGCGGTCCGACGGCTCTTCGCGCCTGGCACCCGGGCACAAGTGGCACACGTATCCGGCCGTGTCGGTCGGCTGGAACATCGCCGAAGAAGCGTTCATGCAGAACCTGCCGGTCCTCGACCAGCTGAAGCTGCGGGTGGGCTACGGCGAAACCTCCAACCAGGCCATTGCGCCGTACACTACCCTCGGCCGCCTGGGTACGCGCTTCTACAACTTCGGTGACAACGGCGACGACAGCTACGCCACCGGGTACATCATTTCCGAGCTTCCCAACAGCGAACTGGGGTGGGAGTACACCCAAACCTGGAACGTGGGACTGGACTTCGGGTTGTTTGCCGGCCGGTTGAACGGTACGGTCGAGTACTACCGGCAGCACACCAAAGACCTGCTGCTGGGCGTGGATTTGCCCCCCACGGCGGGCGTAAACAGCTACACTGCCAACGTGGGTGAAACCGAAAACAAAGGGGTAGAATTGTCGCTGAACGGCGTCATCCTCAACAACGTGAACGGGTTTACGTGGGAAGCCGGTGTCAACTTCTACGCCAACCGCAACAAGCTGCTGAGCCTGGCTTCCGGTCAGGAAGAGAACGAAGGGAACTGGTGGTTTGTGGGCTCGCCGATCAACGTCGTCTACGACTACAAACGCGTCGGGCTGTGGCAGGAAGGCGATCCGCACCTGGATGTGCTGGAGCCCGGCGGCAACGTGGGGATGATCAAGGTGGAATACACTGGCGAATACGACGAGAACGGCGTTCCGGTGCGGCCCATCGGCGCCGACGACCGTCAGGTTCAGAAGTTCGACCCCAACTTCGTGGGTGGTTTTAACACCCGCCTGGCCTACAAAGGCTTCGACCTGACCCTGATCGGGGCCTTCCAGAACGGCGGCACGCTCATTTCTTCCCTCTACGGCAGTTCGAGCTACCTCAACCTGCTGAGCGGGCGTCACAACAACGTCAACGTCAATTACTGGACGCCGGAAAACCGCGATGCCGACTACCCCCGCCCCGGCGGTGCTACCTCGGGCGACAACCCGAAATACGCCAGCACACTCGCTTATTTCGATGCCTCCTACCTGAAAGTTCGCACCATCACCCTGGGGTACAATTTCAGCCGCGCCAGCTGGATGAACAACGTGGGCATCGATCAGTTGCGCCTCTACGTAACGGCCCAGAATCCGTTCGTGATGTTCTCGCCCTACAACCGTGAGTCGGGCATGGACCCCGAAACCAACTCGTTCGGCAACCAGAACCAGGCGGTCACCACTGCCATTCAGAGCCGCCTGCCCGTGGTTGCCGTCAACGCGCCATCGACCCGCAACTACCTGATTGGACTTAAGCTGACGTTCTAACCTACTCTAGTCATGAAAAACTTTCGATATTTATCCCTTATTGCCCTTGTCGCTCTGCTTCTTCCTACCGGGTGTAACGACCTGCTGGAAGAGACCACCCGCGAACGCTTCGAACCCGGTTTCTTCGCTACCGAAGAAGGGGTGGTGGGCGGCCTGACGGGTCTGTACGCCAACCTGCGCCGCATTTACGGCCAGCCGTATTATTACAACGCCACCGAAACCGGCACGGACGAGTACACCTACGGCTCGCAGGCCGACGGAAACTTTCAGGCTGCGGATTTGTCCGGCCTAGGCATCCCCGACGCGTCGAACAGCCGTTTCGATGTGTTGTGGAATGCATCCTACGCCGCAATCAACTCGGCCAGCGGCATCATCACCAACGGTACGGCCGCCGGCATGCAGCCCTCGCTGATTGCCGAAGCGCGCTTTTTCCGTGCCTTCGGGTACTTCCTGATGGTGCAGACCTTCGGGGGAGTGCCCCTGGACCTAGGCGGCGGCGTGCTGGAGTTCAACACCACGCCCAACCTCCGCTCCGAGCGCAACACCGTGCCCGAAGTGTACACCATCGGCGTGTTCCCTGATCTGGTCCAGGCGGTCGACGAGCTGCCCGACGATCCTCGGGTGATCGGCGGTGTAACCAAAAACGTGGCCCGTCTCATTCTGGCGAAAGCGTACCTGACGTACGGGTGGTGGCTGGAAAATCCCAACAACCTGCCGACCTATCCGGAAACTTCGCGCACCGATCCCGACGGACACGACGCCCAATGGTACTTCCAACAGGCGTACGACGTGGCCACCGCCGCCATCGAAAACCCGGGACCTTATGCGTTGCAGCCTACCTTCTACGACGTGAACGTGGCGCAGAACGACCGCAACAATGAGATCATGCTGTGGGCCGATCATACGGAATACAGCCAGCGCTACAGCGAGAGTAACGTCACCGGCTGGGACGGCGGCGATGCCCAGAACCAGGCGGTGTGGATGGTGACCTGGTACTTCCATACCATCAAAGCCAGTTCGGCGCAGGATGCGTGGAGTCCGGTAGATGCCATGTTCAGAACGGTGCAGGCGGGTCAGTCCTACAGCCGCATGTGGTCGCGCATGGCGCCTTCCATCGGCGTGTTCACCAACACGTTTGCCGACAAAACCACCGATTCGCGGTTCAACGGCACTTTCACCACCACCTACCGCGGCACCTGGTTCTACAACCCCAGCCGTCCGGAAACCACGCTCTACGGCGCGAACTTTATGCCGGTCGGTCCCAACGAACCGATCCTGACTTTCCTGCCCACCGATCCGGGCGGAATCGACTACACCAACACCACGTTCAACAGCGGAACGCAGGCGGGGTACCTGCCCGGTCGGGCCGACTACGTGGTGCCGCTGAACAAGATTTCCCGGGCCATCTTTCCGGGCCTCTGGAAACTGGGCGTCTACCGCCAGGGCAACGATTACAACGACGACAAAGTCGCCAGCTCGCGTCCTTACAACATCCTGAAGTTCTCTGAATTCTACTTCGTCGCGGCCGAGGCGGCCGTGAAGGGCGCGACCGGCCCGCGCTCTGCGCGCGATCTGATCAACGTGATTCGTGCCCGCGCCGGCATGTGGCGTTTCGACGTGGCGGCCAACCAGGCGCGTGTGGAGGACAACAGCGCCGCGATGGTGGCGGCGACCCCGGCTACGGTCGACATCAACTACATTCTGGACGAGCGTTCCCGCGAGTACTTCGGGGAAGGCTACCGCTGGTTCGACCTGGCGCGCACCCAGAAGTGGGAAGAATACGCTGGTACGTACCAGATCTCTCCGAAGGCAGGCGAAGAGCCGGTGACCGTCGAGCGCGAGATCGAACCGTACCTGTACCTGCGTCCCATTCCCATCGGGCAACTGGACCGCATGGACGGCGATGATGCTTACAAGAGCAACTACCAGAACCCCGGGTACAATTAAGCACTAGCAACAACCACCTTCTCGGAATAGAGAAGCAATCATCGGAAAGAGGTAGTCCGAAGGGTGACGCCCTCCCGGACAACCTCTTTCTTTTTTTACGTCGCCTGGCACTGTCGGCGCGGCAATCCAGTACAAGAACGTTCACTTATTTTTAACGCCCCGAGGGGGGCCGGCCAGGCCGCCTTTCCGGAAGGCGACCGCTCCTGATTCGAGAATGCAGATGACAACCCACGTTCCCATGCCCTTTCGTTCCACCGCAGCCGTGCTGCTGCTGATCTTGACCTGGGTGACGCGCGTCCAGGCCCAGCCCGACGACCGCCGCTTTGAGCACATCGCGACGCTGGCCACCGAAGCGCCTTTTTCGGAAACTTCCTATTTGACCACCCAGAAAAAACGGGGTGCCTTTGCACTGGTAGAAAACGGCTCCCCTGGTAGCATCCTGGTCAGTGCGTCCGATCACCCCGGCGTGTTGCGCACCGCCGGACTGTTTCAACAGGACCTAAGTCGGGTGGCCGGTCAGGAAGTCGAACTGGTCAAAGGCGAAACGCACACGGCCCCGCGGCTTATCATCGTCGGCACCGTAGGGAAGAGCACGCTGATCGATCAACTGGCGAAGGCGGGCAAGCTCGACGTCACGGCCCTGCAGGGCAAGTGGGAGCAGTTCCTGATCACGCCCGTGAAAAAGCCGATGCCGGGAGTCGACCAGGCGCTGGTCATTGTCGGTAGCGACAAGCGTGGGACGATCTTCGGCATGTTCGACCTCTCCGAGCACATGGGCGTTTCGCCCTGGCACTGGTGGGCCGATGCGCCCGTCAAATCGCGGCAAAACATCTATGTAAAAGCCGGAAAACACACCCTCGGCGAACCCAAGGTCAAGTACCGAGGCATTTTTCTGAACGACGAAGATCCGGCCCTGGGCGGCTGGGCCCGCGAAAAGTTCGGGGGGCTCAACCACCAGTTCTACGGAAAAGTGTTTGAGCTGATCCTGCGTCTGAAGGGCAACTACCTGTGGCCCGCTATGTGGGGCAAGTCCCTCTGGGACGACGATTCGCTGAGTGCGCCGCTGGCCGACGAAATGGGCGTGGTGCTGGCCACCTCGCACCACGAACCCCTCATGCGCTCGCACGTGGAATGGAACCGCTACGGCAAAGGGGCCTGGAATTACGAAACCAACGCGGACGTGCTGCGCCAGTTCTGGCGGGAAGGCATGGAACGCACGCAGGGGCAGGAGAAGGTCGTGACGCTCGCCATGCGTGGCGACGGCGACGAAGCGATGAGCGAAGGCACCAACATCGAACTCCTGGAACGCATTGTGGAGGATCAGCGGACCATCATCGAAGACGTAACCGGTAAGCCCGCCCGCGAAACGCCGCAGGTCTGGGCGCTTTACAAAGAGGTGCAGGATTATTACGACAAAGGCATGCGCGTGCCCGATGACGTTACCCTGTTGCTCTGCGACGACAACTGGGGACAGGTGCGGATTCTGCCGGCGGTGGATGCCGCCCCCCGCGCGGGCGGCTACGGCATGTACTACCATTTTGATTTTGTCGGCGGCCCCCGAAGCTACAAGTGGCTCAATACCGTGCAGCTCGAACGGGTGTGGGAGCAGATGCGCCTCACCTACGAATACGGCGTGAAGGAGATCTGGCTCGTGAACGTGGGCGACCTGAAACCGATGGACCTTCCCATTGATTTCTTTCTGGACTACGCCTGGAACCCCGATGCCATTACGGCCCGCGACCTGCCCGCCTATTATACCCAGTGGGCCGACCAGCAGTTTGGCGGCACCCATGCCAAAGAAATCGGGCAGATTCTGGCGCTTTACACGAAGTACAACGCCCGGCGAAAGCCGGAGCTGCTGGAACCTACTACGTACAGCCTGACCCAGTTCAACGAAGCCGAACGCGTGGTGGAGGAGTACAAGGAGCTTCTTGCCAGGGCACAGCGCATCGCCCAACAACTGCCTGCGGAAGCGCAAGATGCCTTTTATCAGTTGGTAACGTATCCGGTGGCGGCGTGTGCGAACCTGAACGAGATGTACGTGGCGGCGGGCAAAAACCGGCTGTACCGCATGCAGAACCGGGCCTCCACGAATTTCTATGCCGACAAGGTGAAGGAACTGTTCTTCAAGGATGCCGAACTTACCCGGCAGCACAACACCTTTGCCAGTGGCAAGTGGAACCACATCATGGAACAGACCCACATGGGGCACGTCAGCTGGAGCGATCCGGCCGTCAATAAGATGCCGGAAGTGTCTTACATCCAGACCAGTCCTACGGCCGGGCTGGGCTACCAGCTGGAGAGCCCCCTGCGTCCTGCCGGAGGAGGCCGCTTTGCGATGTTCAGCCGGAGCTTTACGCCGTTCGATCCGCTCAACGACCAACGCTACTACGTGGAGGTATACAACACCGGCACTGTGCCCCTTTCGTATACGGTAACGCCGAAACATGACTGGATCAACGTGTCTTCCCGCCAGGGCACGGTTCCGTACGAAGAAAAAATCTACGTGAGTGTCGACTGGAGTCGGGTGCCAGCCGGGCAAACCGAGGGCGAAATTGTGCTTGCCGGAGCAGGGCGTGAGGTGACCCTGACGGTTCCTGTCCGGCCGGCGGTGCCGCCGCAGGCCGCGGGGTTCGTGGAAAATTACGGGATTGTCAGCATCGAGGCCGCCAATTTCCAACGCAAACACGAAGCAAGTCCCGTCATGTGGGAAGTGATTCCCAACCTGGGCCTGACCGGGTCGGCCGTTACCACCCGGCCGGTCACTGCGCCCAAGCAAGCGGCCGGCAAAGACGGCTCTTACCTGGAGTATCAGGTGGTGTTGCTCGACTCGGGCACGTTTCAGCTGGACGCGTGGTTTTCGCCTACCCTGAATTTCCAAAAAGACGAAGGGTTGCTCTACGCCTTCTCGATCGACGGCGAAGCGCCGCAGGTGATGAACCTGCACGAACACGCCCAGGCGGCCGACTGGACCTATCCCGACTGGTGGAACAGTGCCGTGACCAACAACCTGATGAAGCAGACGGCCCTGCGCAAGCACCTGTCGGCCGGTGCGCATACCCTTCGCTACTACCGGGTAGACCCGGGGCTGGTCTTGCAAAAAATCGTCCTGACGAAAGAAGGCACCTCTGCCGAAAGCTACCTGGGTCCTCCGCAGTCCACGCTTCTGCCGCAGCGGGTGGGCAGGTAGCGGTCGATGAGCCGGTCGTACCGCAGCGCGGTGGCGCAGCATGAAACACCGATGGGGGCACAACGCCCCCGTCGGTGTTTTTTTTGTAGCAAAAGCTCTGTTTCGGTGTCGTGCTGTGTGCTCAAAGGCGTGGCTTTCAGGCAGACAGGCCCAACGGTCGGGAAACCAACGGCGATCAATTTCCTTCGGTTACGGCTCCTATGGGGTAGATTTTTCATCCCGCCTGCACTATAAAGATGCATTGCTGTTTTCCTGCCAGCCCGGTGTTTCGGTACGGCTCATTCCTTCACCGAAACGCAGGTGGGAAGACGGCATTCCCCGCTTCGTGTTCCACTGCATCACCTACAAAATCCCCCTTTATGAAACACCCACTACTGCGAAAAATTAGCCTGACCACGGCGCTCGTTTGCCTGGTTACCACGTTCCTTTCGGCACAAGATCAGGTAGTCATCACCGAGTTTCTGGCCAGCAACAAGGCCACCCTGGCCGACGAAGACGGTGACTACAGCGACTGGGTGGAATTGCACAACGCCGGTGAGGCGGTCGTCAACCTGGAAGGCTGGTTTCTGACCGACAAGGCCGATGAACTGATGCAGTGGGAGCTGCCGGCCGTCATGCTGCCGGCAGGAGGGTACCTGGTGGTTTTTGCCTCCGATAAGGATCGGCGCGACCCTTCCGCCGCGCTGCATACCAACTTCAAACTGTCGGCTTCCGGCGAGTTTCTGGGCCTCGTAAAACCCGACGGCGTTACCATTGCGCACGCGTACGCCCCGGAGTTTCCCAACCAGGAAGAAGACATTTCCTACGGCCTGTACGAAGGGCAACTGGTGTATTTCGACCAGCCGACGCCCGGTTCCGAAAACGGACCGGGGGGGCTGGTGCAGGTCCCGCAGTTTAGTCACACCCGTGGCTTTTACGAGGACGCCTTCCAACTGGCGCTTTCGGGGGCCGCCGAGGGCGATCAAATCTACTATACGACCGACGGGACCCGCCCCACGGCGCAGACCGGCACCCTGTACACCGCGCCCGTCCGCATTGAAACGACGACGCCCTTCAGCGCGGTAGCCACCAATGCGGCCGGACAGTCCAGTGCCGTGGTCACGCAAACGTACCTGTTCCTTGATGCGATTCTGCAACAGCCGCAGAACCCGACAGGCTACCCGGCGGAGTGGAGTCCGCTGAAGTTTGGGTCGGGGAACGCGCCGGCCGATTACGAAATGGACCCGGAAGTGGTAAACGCCGCGCCCTACGCCGACCTGTTCGACGAAGCACTGACCTCCATTCCCACCCTGTCGATTGTGACCAACGTGGGCTATTTGTTTTCTCACCAGAACAATGCCGATACGGGTGGGATTTACATCTACACCGGCAATTCCGGGGCAGGCAACGCCGGAGAGGACTGGGAACGCCCGGCTTCCATCGAATACTTCGACCCCAACACACAACAGGAATTTCAGGTCAACTGCGGCTTGCGGCTGCACGGGGGCAACAGTCGCGTGCCGGAAAACAGCCAGAAGCACTCGTTTCGGGTCTCGTTCCGAAGCCAGTACGGGCCTTCTAAACTCCACTACCCGCTGTTTGAAGAACCTACGGCTACGACCGAGTTCAACGCCCTGGTGCTTCGGGCGGGCTACAACTACTCCTGGACGAAAAACAGCGCAACGCAGCGGGAAAACGCCCAGTACCTCCAGGACCCGTTTGCGAAGGTGACGCAACGTGCGCTGGGCCACATGGCGCCCCACGACAAGTTTGTCCATCTGTATCTGAACGGGCTGTACTGGGGGCTGTACAACATCTCCGAGAAGCTGACCAACGATTTCATGGAAACTTACCTGAACGGCGAAGAGGACGACTTTGACGTGATCAAAGACCACAGCCAGATTCAGGACGGTGAATGGACGGCCTGGTCCCATCTTCTCGACCAGGCGAAAAAAGGCTTCGCAACCAACGAAAATTACCAGAAGGTACAGGGCAAAAATCCCGACGGCACTCCCAATCCGGCGCTGGAAAACTTACTGGATGTGGAGAACCTGATCGACTACATGCAGTTCAACATGTACATCGGCAACGAAGATTGGGACCACAACAACTGGTATGCCGCCCGCAACCGCCTCAGCAACGACGTCGGGTTTCGTTTTTACTCCTGGGATGCCGAGACGGCCATGACGGACGTCGCGTATAACAACGTGGACGAAAACAACGAGGACAATCCGAGCGGATTGTTCCGTCGGTTGCTGGAAAATGAAGAGTTCCGTCTTCTTTTTGCCGACCACCTCCAGCGCAACTTCTTCGGCGACGGGCCGCTGACGCCCGAAGCGGCTGCTGCGCGCTACCGGGCGCTGGCCGACGAGATCGACCTGGCCATCGTTGCCGAATCGGCGCGTTGGGGCGATTACCGGAAAGACGTACACCCCTCCGACGGGGACCGCTTCCTGTACACCCGCAACGAGCATTGGCTGCCGCGCCAGGAAGAACTGTTGGCCGACTACTTCCCGCAGCGCACCGCCGTGGTGGTGCAGCAGTTCAAGGACGCCGGCCTTTTTCCGGACATCGAGGCCCCGGCGTTTAGCCACGAGGGCGGTTCCCAGGCGCAGGCCATCGCGCTGGAGATGAGCACCAACTACGGCGACATTTACTATACTACCGACGGCAGCGATCCACGCCAGCAAATTACCTCGGCCGTTTCGGCGGGGGCGCACCAGTACACCGGGGCGGTAGCGGTGGCGTCGGCCGTTACGATAAAAGCCCGGGCCAAGTCCGGCGAGACCTGGTCGCCGCTCACGGAATCGACCTACGACTTCCCCACCGGCATCACCGCCGCCGACGCCGCGCGCCTGGCCAGCGGCAGCTTTCCCAATCCGTTTTCCGGAACCACGACCTTCTACTTTACGCTGCCTCAACGTGCGCCGGTGCGCATCGACATCTACACCCTCGACGGCCGGAAGGTAGACACCGTGCAGGCGGGCGTCCGTTCCTCGGGTTACAACGAAGTGCACTGGCAACCGACCCAAGCGGGGAGAGGACTCTTCCTCTACCGAATCCAGACCCCGGAACAGGTGTTTGTGGGCAAGGTAGTGCGGGAATAAACCCACCCGTCCGATATCAAAGGCGAGCCGTTCGGGACGCGCGGGTTGGAGCCAGAGGGAGAAAAGATCAAGATTTGGCGGCTGCCCCGCATCTTGGCAGATGGGGTGTTCTACCAGGCCGTGTGGGTGACCGCACGTGTGTCGTCCGGGCGGAGTACGCGTGCGCTTCTTGCGTGAACGCAGGCCACGATACTGCACAGCGGACGCATTTGGAAGGCTGCCCCACATGGTCAGGCCTTGAAACAATGCCTATCCTTTGATAAGGGACGTACTTACAAGAAGGCCGGATTTAGCATTCGGCCTTTTTTGTTTTTTAACAAAAAATTCTAAGTTCGTTGGAATAGTTCTCTTTTAGAACTTGACCCACCACCATGAAACAAGATGTTCAATTCCCTGAACAACCCTCTGCCTTATGGGACCAATTCCGGGCTGGCGATCCGCAAGCCTTGTCGGTCCTTTTCCTCGAACATTACGAAGCACTTTTTAACTACGGCCTGAAGCTGACCTCCGAAGAGGCGTTGGTGGAAGACGGCATCCAGGAAGTTTTTGGGGAGCTCTGGCAAAGTCGCGGCCGGCTTTCGGCTCAGGTAAGTTCCGTCCGCTTTTATCTGCTGACCAGCTTGCGCCATCGCCTCGTGCGTCATTTGCAGGTCCTGACCCGCAAAACCAACCCTTACGTCTTAGCGCAGCACTACGAACAGGATTACAGTCCTTCTACCGAAGAACAGCTGTTGCAGGAAACGACCGCGCAGCAGCAGAGCCGCCTGTTGCGAGGATCGATCGATGCGCTGCCCCGCCGCCAGCGAGAGGCCATGTTTTTGCGCTATTTTGAGGAGATGAGTTACCCGGAAATTGCCGAACTGATGCACTGCAACGTACAGTCCGTTCGGAACCTGATTCACCAGGCCCTGACGCGCCTGCGTCACGATCCTGCCCTGCAACGCCTGATTTCGACCCTGGCCGTGCTGCTCAGTGCGGCCTGTGCTGCCTGGAGCGGAGTGCTTGGCTAACGTGCCGAGGCATCGCTGGACCTGCTGGGTAACTTTTTTCAAAAAAAAATCTGCAAAACAAGTATAGCACGACAAGTTCTGTTTTTTCATAAGTAGAGCGGGACAGATACCGCCTTTGTTTGCTACGCATGAACTACCAGCACTACACGACGCAGGATTTTATGATGGACGACCGCTTTCAGCAGTGGGTCCAACATCCGACTCCCGCGAGCGATGCGTACTGGGAAGCCTGGCTGGCCAACCACCCGGAAAAGACCGAAGAGGTGGAGGAGGCACGTCGCATGCTACGGCAGCTTCATACGGAATACCGTACGGTGTCCGTCGAAAAAAAACAGCAGCAACTTGCGCGTCTGCATCGGCGGCTGGCACACAGCACCGAGGCGCCGCGCGTCCCTGCGGGCAAGCGCCGTCACCTGTGGCGCAGGATGGTGGCAGTGGCGGCGATGTTTCTGCTTCTGGTCGGGGGCAGCTGGTATTACTTTCAGCTTCAACCCCTGGTCTATACCGCTTCCGACAGCACCCAGGTCATCACCCTGCCCGACGGTTCGCAGGTAACCCTCAATGCGCACGCCAGTCTGCGTGTGCCCCGGCGGTGGTCGGCTGCCGGGCGGCACGTGTGGCTGACCGGACAAGGCTTTTTTGAGGTCGAAAAACAACAAACAACCGAGGGTCCTGTCAAGTTTACCGTCCACACCTCCGACCTCGACATTCAGGTGCTGGGGACGCGCTTCGACGTCAACCAGCAGCAGACCCACACGCAGGTCGTCCTGGAAGAAGGCAGCGTGCAACTCCGCCTGCATGCTACCGCCGACTCGCTGATTCGGATGCAACCCGGCGATTACGTACAGTACTCGCGAACGAGCCGACAGTTGGTAGAAAAAACGGTTAATCCCAAGCAGTATACGGCCTGGCTTGCCCACAAGCTCGTTTTCGACCAGATGCCGTTGCACGAGCTGGCCGGCGTGATCCAGCAGACGTATGGGCGGCCGGTCATTATCCGGGACTCCACCGCCGGACGACGCAACATCAGCGGAACGCTGCCCTCCGACGACCTGGAGGTACTTCTTGAGATTTTGCAGGAAGGCTTCGGCGTATCGATTGTGGAGAAGGAAGATACCTTGATTTTACAGTAGAGCACAGTTAACCATCTAGTTTATGACCAACTTGTACAGGACCTACCCACGGGGTTGGGTCTGGGGGATCGTGTTGTGCCTTTGCGGCGGTCCGCCCGTCTCCGCGCAGCACCTCGCGACGCTCACGACGCCGCCCACCACCCTCAGCCAGGTACAGCAGATCTCGCTGGAAAATGCCCTTCGCAGTCTGGAAAAGCGCTATCAGATTTCGATTGTCTATGAAACCGAGCTGGTGAAAGACCACCTCGTGAAGGTAGAACAGGGCGTGCAAACCTACCTCTCGGCCGAAGAAGACCTGCAGCAACTGCTGCGCGCCTTGCCGTTGCAGTTCAAAAAGGTAAAGCCCAACGTGTATCTGCTGCTGACCAAGCCCAACACCTCCGGCAATTCGGGCCTACTGGCCCCGCATCCTCCCGGATTTGTTACGCCAGACCAAACGCGGGTGGCGGCCGCACAACCCCGCCTGCATACCCGCTTGAGTACCCGGGCGGCGGTGGACGTATCCGGACACGTAGCAGATGAAGCCGGCGAGGGGATTCCCGGCGTGAACGTCCTGGAAAAAGGGACGCAAAACGGCACCATTACCGATGTAGACGGGCGTTTCTCGCTTACTATTCAGGCGGGGGCCGTGTTGGTGTTCAGTGCTGTGGGGTACGAAACCCAGGAGGTGACGGTGGCCAACCAGAGCACGCTAGACGTCACGTTAAAAGATAACGTGCAGGCGCTTTCGGAAGTGGTGGTGGTGGGCTATGGCACGCAGAAGAAAGAGAGCCTGACGGCGGCCGTAGCGCAGATCACGAACGAAGAAATCCAAACCACAACGCACAACAGCCTGGCGCAGAAGCTTCAGGGGAAGGTCGCGGGTTTGCAAATCCGCCAGAATTCAGGGCAGCCCGGCGACTTCAACAACTCCATCAACATCCGCGGGTTTGGGGAGCCTATCTACGTGATCGACGGCATTCGCCGCGAAGGGGGTGGAGAGTTTCAGCGGATCAATCCGGAAGACATCGAGAGCATTTCCATCCTGAAAGATGCCTCCGCTGCGATCTACGGCCTCGGCGCGGCGAACGGAGTAATTCTGGTGACAACCAAAAAGGGCAAGACTGAGAAACCCTCGTTCAACTACAGCACGGTGTACGGTGCCGTAACGCCCACCGACATGCCAGAAATGGCCAGCGCCGCTCAGTACGTACAGATGTACAACGATGCGCAGATTTTCAAAGTAGGGGGGCAGCCCTACTACACGCAAGAAGAACTTCAGAACTACATTAACCGTGCACCGGGCTACGAGGGCACAGACTGGTATGGGCTGACGATGAAGCGTTACGCTACCCAGATGCAACATAACCTGTCGGCTTCGGGGGGGAACGAACGGACCAATTATTTTGTGAGCTTCGGGCACGTGCGCGAAGGCGGCTTGCTGAAAAGCGAGGACATGGGGTACAAGCGCTACAACCTGCGGGCCAACCTGACCACCCAACTGACCAACCACCTGGAGGCGCAGCTGCTCCTCGCCGGGCGGTACGACGAAAAGTGGGAACCCGGCGAAAACTTCTTTAACATTTTTAAGGGGACGCGCACTACTCTTCCCACCGAGGCGGCCTACGCCAACAACAACCCGCTGTATCCGACCACCGTGCTTTCTACTCAGAATCCGGTCGCCCTGGCCGAGCGGGACCGGACCGGCTTTAACGAAAACACCACGCGCAACTTTCAGTCTTCGTTTGCCCTGACGTACGCGGTTCCCTTCCTGCCGGGTCTTTCGCTGAAAGGAGTCGCGGCCTACGACGCCAACAATTACCAGTCGAAAGGACTCCACAAACCCTACAACCTTTACCTCTACGACGCAACCGAAGATGCGTACGACCTTGTCCCGCAACGGGTCGGCACCGGCAACCTCAGCAACTACAACAGCAACAACAACCAACTGACCCTGCAGGGGTATGTGACCTACGAGCGCCAGTTTCGGCAAGCCCACCACGTAAACGCCGTGGTTGTGGTCGAACAGCAGCAGTGGAACGACCGGTGGTCAAACCTGACGCGCTATTACAGCGGCTTTTACACCAAAGACCAGATTCGGTTTGCGGACCGCCAGCGCATGGAAAACGACGGCCTGGAAAACCAGACCGCCAGCCTCTCGTACATCGGTCGCCTGAACTACGATTTCAAGGGCAAGTACCTGGCAGAGTTCGCGTTTCGTCACATGGGAACCTACGCCTACGCACCTAGCAACCGCTGGGGCTTCTTTCCGGTAGCTACGGCAGGCTGGCGCATGTCGGAGGAAAATTTCATGCAGAACCTGCCCCTTATTTCCAACCTGAAACTGCGCGGCTCCTTCGGCCTGGTGGGGCAGCCCTGGGGAGCGCCCTACCAGTACATTCCCGGGTTCGTGATCGGTAGCGGCGGCTCGTACGAATTTGAAGAAGGAGCGCTGACCACCGGCGTGAGCGCGCCGCTGATCGTCAATGAGAAGCTCAGCTGGGTGACGGCCCGGCAAACGGATATTGGCATCGACCTGGGCCTGTGGCAAAATAAACTGACCCTGGAAGCCGACGCCTATCAGCGTGTGTTGCAGGGCATTCCGGCCGGGCGCGATGTTTCGCTGCCCAACACGTTTGGCAGCACGTTGCCGGAAGAGAACCTGAACAGCAACCAGACACAGGGGTTTGAGTTTACGCTCTCGCACCGGAACGCCGTTCGGGGGTTTGTGTACAACATTTCCGGCAACTTCAACTTCGCGCGGACCCGCAACCTGCACGTAGAGCGCGGCGCGTTCACCAACAGCTGGGACCGGTACCGCAACGGGGCCGAAAACCGGTGGAACGATCTGGCATGGGGATACACCTACCTGGGCCAGTTCCAGAGCGAGGAAGAGCTCCTCTACGCGCCGATGCAGAACGGCGACCAGGGCAACATCCGCCGGGAGCTGCCCGGCGATTTCCGCTACCTGGACCTGAACAACGACGGCGTGATCGACGGGCAGGACGAAGCGCCTATCTTCTACGACCGCACGCCTAAAATGCACTACGGCCTGAACCTGAATGCCTCCTGGAAGGGGCTGGACCTCAACATCCTCTTTCAGGGCGCGGCCAAGTATACCCTCCGGTTCACGGAAGTATACGCAGAGATGTTTGCCTTCCGGGGCAACACGCCCGCCTACTTTTTCGACCGGTGGCGGAAAGCCGATCCTTATAATCCGGACAGCGAATGGATTGCCGGTACCTGGCCGGCCTCGCGCACCGTCGAAAGTGTCGGCAGAATGTACGCAGAAAGCTCCGTGTGGCGTAGAGACGCCACCTACGTGCGGCTCAAAAGTGTAGAACTGGGCTACACCCTGCCCTTCCCGTTTCTGAAGAAACTAGGCATCCAGACCTTGCGCGTCTACGCCAGTGGATTCAACCTCTACACCTTTGCGGACCCCTTCGTCAAGCCGTTCGATCCTGAAAAACTGGAGGGCCTCGGCGACCCCAACGCCCCCGGGTTCAACTCGGCAGGCTTCACCTATCCTGTGACCAAGACTTACAATTTCGGCGTAAACGTCAGCTTCTAACCCGAACTGAAATGCAATCACGACGACTCTACCTCCTCCTGATTTTTGCCCTGTTATCGACCCGTTGTGCCGATGTGCTGGACTTGCAGCCCCTGGACCGCATTACGGCCGACGATTTGTTTGGCGATCCGGAAGGAACCAAGCTTTACATGGCCAACCTCTATTACCAGTTGCCGATCGAGGACTTTACCTTCTTTCCTAAAAACGGGTTTAACTACAACGTCGGCGATCCCAACAACGGAGGCTTTGTGTCGGCCATGCTGACCGACGAAGCGGTGCACAGCGAGCGGGCCGACTTTCTGGCCAACGAAGATTTGCGCTGGTGGGACACCCAGGACGGCAAAGACCAGGGCTACCGGGTGATCCGCGACGTCAACCTGCTGTTTGAGGTAATTCCCACCCTCGACATCACGGACGAAGAGCGCGATGCTTACCTGGGCGAAGCCTCCTTTCTGCGGGCGTTTTGCTACTTCGCGCTGGTGAAACGCTACGGCGGCGTTCCCCTCATCACCACACAACAAACCTTCGAGGGCGACGTCGAGGCGCTGAAAGTGCCGCGCAGCACCGAACAGGCGACCTGGGATTTTGTACTGGCCGAGTGTGACGTGGCCATTGCCAAGCTTGGCGAAGACCTCAATCCCCGGCGGGCCACCAAGTGGACGGCCTATGCACTGAAGTCGCGGGTAGCGCTGCATGCGGCTTCTATCGCCAAATTCGGGAGCCGGGCGCCGCTGTCGGGCACGGCCGTTGAACAGGGCCTGATTGGCCTGAACGAAAGCCTGGCGGCGGGTTATTACCAAGCCTCGCTCGACGCATCGCGGGCGCTGATGGAATCCGGCAGGTTTTCGCTCTACGGCGCCACGCCCGCCACCCCCGACGAAGCCGGGGAAAACTACCGGCTGATGTTTGAAGACCCGAACCGCGTCGTTGGAACGGAAGCGATTTTTATCAAGGGACGGACGCTGGTGGGCAACGACTACGGGCATAACTACGACATCTGGTTTCAGCCGGCGCAAGTCGCCAACGGTTGGCCCCACCCGGGTCGGATGAACCCAACACTCGATCTGGTCGATGCGTACGAACGGTACGATACACCCGGCCAGAGTGCCCCCATCGTCACTACCGAAGACGGCAACACGGCCGACTATGGCGGTTTCGATGCGTCCAGAACCTATCTTACGTTCGACGATCCGCAGGCCATTTTCGAAGGCAAAGACGCCCGCCTGAAAGCAACGGTGGTGCTGCCCGGCTCGACGTGGAAAGGGTTGGACATCATCATCCAGGCCGGTTACGTTGCGCCAGACGGAACGGCCCGCCTCCTCTCCCGGGCCAAGACCGACGTCAATGGCGTTACGTACTACACGTACGGCGGCGCCACGCCCAACCTCTACTCGGGCTTCGATCCCTACGGGGGCAACAACACCAAGACGGGGTTCTCCTTCAAAAAATTCATGACCACCAATCCGATTGTGCCGGGGTGGAACCAAAGCACCACCGACTGGCTCGAATTCCGCTATGCCGAAATCCTGCTGAACTATGCCGAAGCCGTGGTAGAAAGTGGGCTGGGCGATGCGGCAATCGCACGCGACGCCCTAAACGCTGTGCGCCGACGGGCCGGTCATACCACCGCCATCGAGCTAACCTCAGCCAACGTGATGCGGGAGCGCACCGTGGAGCTCGCCTTCGAAAACAAGCGTTTGTGGGACTTGATGCGGCGCCGGGAGTACCATCTCGAGTTCAACAACCGCATGAAACACGCCCTGTTGCCCGTGCTGGACCTGCGGACCGAGACGCCCAAATACATGTTTGTCAGAGCTCAGGTCGCCAACTACGTACCGCAGACTTTCCAGAATAAGGATTATTACCGCCCCATCCAGGGCATCGGCGGCAACGGACTGGTCCAAAATCCGCAGTACTAACCTCGACCTGACCACCTATTATCGATACGAACATGAAAATCTTCTCCGTTCTGCTGCTCTTTGCGGGGCTGGCCCTTTTCACTTCCTGCGAACTCAACCAACTGGATAACTACGATCCGCCAACGGCGGGTCTGTACGGTCGGTTTATCGACGAAGCCACGGGCGAACCGGTAGAGCAGGACATCATTCGCGGTACGGTAATCGAACTCATCGAACACGGGTACGATCCGGTAACGCCTCAGTACCTCATCGTGAAAAACGACGGGAGCTACGCCAACACGCGTCTGTTTGCCAATACCTATACCGTACAACCCGTCCGGGGCAACTTCAAGGTGGTAGAGGCCCAGGAGGTCAAGATCGAGGGCCAGACCGAATTAAACTTTTTGGTAACGCCCTACATCCGCGTGAAGGAGGCCACGATTACACGCGAAGGCGACCTGGTCACGGCCACCTTCAAGCTGGAGCAGACGAGCGTAAGCAACGTGCTGAAAGTGGGACTGTACGCCCACCCCGACCCGCACGTGGGCGAGCCCATGCACCTGGAGAAAGAGGAGCAGAATGTCAGCACCGCGGTCGATCCCAATCAGGTGTTTACGCTCGAGATGGACTTGTCGACCACGCCGCTCGAAAGCGGCACCACGTACTTTTTCAGGATCGGTGCGCTGATCGATGTGCCCGAGGCGAAATACAATTACGCTCCGGCCGTCGCGGTCGACTACTAAACCGGCCCCGCGTTCTGATCACATTCCGCAACCGTGCAGCCTCCCGGCAGGAGCCTGTCATTACGAACCTTATGCAAGCATGCGAGACTTCAAACTTTACACAGTATTCTATTTGGTGGTGGCTTTGGCGGGGTGCGGGAACGAGCCCGTACCCGCGCCTACGCCCGACCCATTGCCTGTCGACTCGGTACATACGGACGATACCCTTGCCGACCCGAACGTAAAATACCCTGCGTATACCGGCCTGGTGATGGCGGGCTATCAGGGCTGGTTTGCCGCCCGGGGCGATGCCTCGAACCGCGGGTGGTACCACTATGAAAAAGGGGGCTGCGGATTTCAGCCGGGCTGCTCTACCATCGACATGTGGCCCGACATGAGCGAGTATACTGTAAAGTACGAGACCCCGTTTGCCTACGCAGACGGCTCAAGCGCCTACCTGTACAGCCCCTACGACGAAGCTTCGGTCGACCTGCACTTCAAATGGATGCAGGAGTACGGTCTGGATGGGGTGCACATGCAGCGGTTTGTGGGGGAGATCAAACCCACCAATGCACGCGGCAAGCGCCATTTTAACAAAGTGCTCGACAATGCGCTGAAGGCCGCCCGGACGTATGAACGCGCCATCAGCGTCATGTACGACCTGAGCGGTAGCTCCAGCGCCGACGTCGCCTACCTGGAAGAAGACTGGAACGAGCTGGTCTCTACCTTCAACCTCCTGGATAGCAAGGTGCATCCTACCTACCTGCGGCACAATGGCAAACCGCTGGTGACCATCTGGGGAGTAGGATTTAACGACAACCGGGCTTATAGCATTGCCGACGTCAGCGCCCTGGTCGACAAACTCCTGGCCACCCGGCAGGTCTCCATCATGCTCGGCGTGCCTTACTACTGGCGCACCTTTGGGGCCGATACGGAAAACAACCCGGCGCTACACGACCTGATTCGCAAGGTGGACCTCATCATGCCCTGGGCCGTAGGACGTTACGACAGCCATGGCTACAACCCGAACAACGTGGCAGCAGACCAGAAGTGGTGCGAGCAGCACGGCGTTGACTACGTACCGCTGGTATTTCCGGGTTTTAGCTGGGCCAACATGCACAACGATCCCAGCCTCTACAACGCGATTCCGCGGCTCGAAGGAGATTTCCTGTGGAAGCAGATCGCCGGGGCCAAGACCGAAGGCGCCAAGTCGTTGTACGTAGCGATGTTCGACGAGATTGATGAGGGAACCGCCATTTACAAAGTGAGCAACGAAAGCAACACGCCGCTCAACGGCGACGGGGGGCTGAAATTTGTGGGCGTCGAAGACGGACTGCCCACCGATCATTACCTCTGGTTGGTGGGGCAGGGCGCGCGCTGGTTCCACGGCGAATCCGGCTACGGCATCCGAAGACCCAGCCGGTAATCTTCGAACACGAAAGTCCCGGCACGATCCTTATGATTTGGTTGTGGAAGTCTGCCGTCCGCCGGTGGATGAACGGCCCCCGTTTGGCCTTGGCCCTGGTCAATACCTCTAAAACCGATGTGTACATCACTTGTTTGAACCTGCCCATGTCTATGAATTCGCTGTTACCGCTGCTGCTGGTGCTTCTGTTGCCGGCCTGTACGGGGGTGACACCACGCGTCGCCGAACTGCCCGTCGAGCGCACGGCTCCTACCGCCTACGTCAACCCGTTTATTGGCACCGGCGGGCATGGGCATACCTTTCCGGGCGCAACTCGCCCCTACGGCATGGTGCAACTGAGCCCCGATACCCGGACGTTGGGGTGGGACGCCTGCGGGGGCTATCACCATTCCGACAGCTCGATGCTGGGGTTTAGCCATACCCACCTGAGTGGGACGGGCATCGGCGACTACGGCGATGTGCTCTTCATGCCCTCTACCGGCGCGGTGAAAGTAACACCAGGTACTCCGGAGAATCCCGACGCTGGCTATCGCTCGCGGTTCAGCCATCAGGAGGAAGAGGCCTCGCCCGGCTACTACCGTGTGCGGCTGGCAGACTACGACATCCGGGCCGAACTGACCGCCACGGTGCGCGCTGGGTTTCATCGCTATACGTTTCCTGCGGAGGCGGAGCGTCACCTGATCATCGACCTGGCGCACACGATCCACGGGCATCAGAATCCGGTGAACGAGTTTCGGGTGATCAGCGATCGGGAGATCATCGGCTACAAGCAAACCCAGGGATGGGCGCAAGAACATCATGTATATTTCTACGCCCGGTTCAATACGCCGTTCTCCTATCAGCTCTTTGTGCAAGGAGAAAAAGTAAAAGACTCGGGACATGTGCGCAGCACAAACGCGCAGGCGGTTCTGACCTTTGCGGCGGCAGAGGAGCCCTTGCTGGTGCAGGTCGGGCTTTCGGCGGTCGATTCCGCGGGCGCGCGTCGAAACCTGGAATCTGAGCTTACCGACTGGGATTTTGAGGCTACCCGCGCGGCGGCGGCTACGGCCTGGGAAACGCAGTTGAGCAAGGTGGACGTGGAAGGCGGCTCTGCGGACCAGCGCACCATCTTCTACACCGCGCTGTACCACACCGCCATCAGTCCCAACGTATTTTCCGATGTGGATGGGCGGTACCGTGGCATGGACCAGCAGATTCACCAGACGGACGGCAAGCCGATGTACACCGTCTTTTCCCTGTGGGACACGTTCCGCGCGTTTCATCCGCTGCAAACCATCCTGTCACCGGCTCAGGACGAACTTTTCATCAACTCGCTGTTGGCGAAATACGAGGAGGGTGGAGTGCTGCCCAAGTGGGAGCTGGCCGCCAACTACACCGGCACCATGACAGGCGACCACGCCATTCCGGTAATATACGATGCGTACCAGAAAGGAATCCGGGGATTCGATGTGGAAACCGCCTACCGGGCGATGGTGCAGGCGGCCCTCTACGATACGTCCGGCATCCGCTTCCCCTCCGAAGCGGTGAAGGAGAAGATCAAGCCGCGGGCCAAGCATTACAACGAAATCTGGGGGTACATTCCGGCCGATCGGGAGAACGAATCGATCTCGAAAGCTTTGGAGTTTGCCTACAACGACTGGTGCATCGCTCAGATGGCCAAGGCGTTGGGGAAAACGGACGACTACGCCCGGTTCGCGGAGCGGTCCACGCGCTACCAGCGTTATTTTGACCGGGAGACCGGTTTTATGCGGGGCAAAAATGCCGACGGCCGCTGGCGTACGCCGTTCAGCCCGCGCTTTTCCAGGCACCGCCGCGACGACTACACCGAAGGCAACGCTTGGCAGTGGACCTGGTTTGTGCCGCACGACGTGCCGGGACTCATCACGTTGATGGGCGGGGCTTCGGCGTTCCAGACCAAGCTCGATTCTCTTTTTACCATCAGCTCCGAAATTGAAGGAGAAGAAAGCTCCGCCGATATCTCGGGCCTGATCGGGCAGTATGCACACGGCAACGAGCCCAGCCACCACATTGCTCACCTCTACAACTTTGTCGGGGCCTCTTGGAAAACCCAGCAGCTGACCGACAGCATCCTGACCTCGCTCTACTTCAACGATCCCAACGGGCTGTCGGGCAACGAGGACTGTGGGCAGATGTCGGCCTGGTACCTGCTCAACGCCATGGGGTTCTACTCATTTTGTCCGGGAACGGGCCAGTATTCCATTGGGCGCCCGCTGTTCGACGAAGTGCGGCTGCACCTGGAAAACGGGAAGACCTTTACCATCACCACGCAGGGCAATCGCCCCGCCCATAAATTCATCCAATCGGCGACGCTGAACGGACAACCTCTGCCGACGCCTTTCTTCACCCACGACGCCCTTCGGAACGGCGGAACGCTTGAGTTGACCATGGGGGCTACTCCGGCGCAACGGTGGAATGAGGCGGAGTTGTCACCGGTCCCCACTGCAGATTGAAAACATAACGCCATGCGAATCACATTTCTTATCGTCACCCTTTGCGGGCTTCTGCCGGCGGTCTGCCCCGCCCAGACCCGACACGGAAAAGCAGGAACGTACGCCAGCTACCAGGGGCGGGTCATGGCCGGTTACCAGGGCTGGTTTCGGGCGCCCGGAGATGGCTCCGGAAACCAGTGGGGGCATTACGGACGCGACGGAAAGTTCGATCCTGAACACAACACCATCGATTTCTGGCCCGACGTGTCGGAGTACACCACGACCTACGCAACCGACTTCAAGGAGGCCGACGGCACACCTGCCCGGGTGTTCAGTTCGCTCGACGAAAGCACGACCGATCTGCATTTCAAATGGATGGCGGACTACGGCATTGACGGCGTCTTTATGCAGCGCTTTTTTGGCGTGACGCGCCAGCACGCGCAACCCGATAAGCCCGAAGATATCATTCTGCAGCATGCCCTGGAAGCGGCCGGGAAACACGACCGTGCGCTGGCCGTGATGTACGACCTGTCAGGGCTCCGGCAGCGTGGAGAAGACTGCTCGTCCGTGATGGAAGACTGGAAAATGCTGGTAGACCGCCTGCATGTGACCCGGTACGGCAAGCGTCAGCAGTACCTGTTTCACCGCGGCAAACCCCTGGTGGTGATTTGGGGCGTCGGGTTTCCGGACCGCCCCTACAACCTGCGCGACATAGGCGTGAATCGCCTCATCGATTTCCTGAAAAACGATCCGGTCTATGGCGGCTGTTCGGTCATGCTGGGCGTGCCTACCTATTTCCGAACCCTGAACAAAGACTGTGTGCCCGATCCTTACTTGCACGAACTGATTGCCTCGGTCGACATCGTGATGCCGTGGATGGTCCAGCGTTTTACGCCCCTGTTGCACAACGACAAAGGACGCTATGCCGATCAGGTGCGCGAGGACATCGCCTGGTGCAAAGCACGGGGTGTAGACTACGTACCCGTGGTATATCCGGGCTTTAGCTGGCAGAACCTGGCGCTCTCCAGTCCCGGCCTGGCCGCCCATACGGCCTACGGCGCAATTCCCCGGCTGCGGGGCTCTTTCTTCTGGGACCAGATCCACGCCGCCCTCACGGCCGGTGCGCCGATGCTCTACGTCGCCATGTTCGACGAAGTAGACGAGGGAACGGCCATCTTCAAAGTGTCGGATCGCCCACCGAATTCGGAGAAGGCGCACTTCATGGGTAACGACGGCATGCCCAGCGACCACTACCTCTACCTGACGGGACAAGCCGCCCGAATGCTGCGCCGGGAAGTTCCCCTGACGGAGGCCATGCCCGAGCGGAGCCCACCGCGTCAGGCGCCCTGAAGCGGCCTTTGGGCGGCCCTCTGATTTGATTCCATTTACCATTCCTCAGCTCCTGAACGCATGAAAATCACCGTTAGTACACTCGGCGTGTTGCTGCTTCTCTCCGCCAGCCTGGTTGCACAAGACAGTGTCGCTACGCGGCCGGCCAACCCGTTTATCCGGCATCTGTTTACCGCCGATCCTTCGGCGCACGTTTGGGAAGACGGCCGCCTGTACGTGTACTCCTCCCACGACCTGGCGCCCCCCCGGGGAGCAGACAAAATGGATCAGTACCACGTGTTTTCTACCGACAACATGGTGGACTGGGTGGACCACGGAGAAATCCTTCGCTCGGCCGACGTGCCGTGGGGCCGGGCAGAAGGGGGCTTTATGTGGGCGCCCGATTGTGCCTATAAAAACGGCCTCTACTACTTCTACTTTCCGCATCCGAGTGGAACCGCTTGGAATTCTACCTGGAAAATCGGGGTGGCTACCAGCAGTCAGCCCGCCAGCGGTTTTACCGTACAGGGCTACCTCCCCGGTCTGGAATCGCACATTGATCCGTGTGTATTCACCGACGACGACGGGCAAGCGTACTTTTATTACGGAGGGGGTGGCGTCTGCCAGGGCGGGAAACTCCGCGACAACATGATGGAAATCGACGGGGCCATGCAACCGATGGAGGGGCTGGTCGATTTCCACGAAGCGACCTGGGTACACAAGCGAAACGGCCTCTATTACCTTTCTTATGCTGACAACCACGATACCGGGACGGAACACAACCGCCTGCGCTATGCCACGAGCAGCCGCCCCCTGGGTCCCTGGACCTACCAGGGCATTTACATGGACCCGACCGACAGCTACACCAACCACGGGTCCATTGTGGAATACAAAGGCCAGTGGTATGCGTTTTACCACACCAGTGCCCTGTCGGGCAACGATTGGCTGCGCTCGATCTGTGTAGATACGCTGGCGTACCACCCGGACGGCACCTTACAGAAAGTCATCCCGACAAAAGGGCACGGCACGCCTTACGGCGGTGTGCCCTGGCCGATACCGGGCCGGATAGAGTCCGAAGATTACGACGAAGGAGGGCAGGCCATTGCGTACAGCGACAGCGACTCGACCAACCACGGCGGGCAGTACCGACCTGACGAGTTTGTGGATGTGGAAACCTGCGGGGAGGGAGGCTACAATGTGGGCTGGCTAAGTGGCGGCGAGTGGCTCGAGTATACAGTCGACGTGGCCGCTACGGCTACTTACAGGCTGGAACTGCGGGTGGCTTCAGAAGAGGGAAGCTCGCTGCAAGTGGCCTTCAACGGGGAGAATGCCTCCGGCAAAATAGAGATTCCCATTACGGGCGGCTGGCAAACGTATACCACGCTGCAGCAGGAAGTGACCTTGCAAAAAGGCAGGCAGTACATGCTGCTGAAGATGGGCGAGGGCGCTTTCAACCTCAATTACCTTCACCTGGAAGAAGCGACGGTCACCTCGGCTCCGGCCCTTCTTCCCGATACATTGCTCCTCTACCCGAATCCTGCGGTGGGTGGGTCCGTCACCTTACACACGGAAGGGCTGGGCCGAGGCTGCCGACTACGCCTCTACGACGCATCCCATCGGTTGATTTTGGCAGACGAGGTGGTGGTTCCACGCATGGAGCTTCCGCTGCACGCCCTGTCTGCCGGCGTATACCAGGTGCACATCAGCCTTCCGGGCGGGAAAACGATCTACAAAAAGCTGATAGTACCCTAGCCGCTTTAGGTCCTTGGGCCGCTACAGGCGCATTCCACCAAGTAAACTACCACAACTTCATAACGCGATAAAACCATGAAAAAACAATTCCTTTTTTGCCTTCTGCTGCTTTTCCCGGCCAGTCTGTACGCCCAGATCACGATCAACGGGACCAGCTATGCCACCCTCTCCGAAGCCATTGGTGCATCGGTCAGCGGCGACGTCATCGAAATTGCCGGCACCGTCTCGTTAGAGGAGCAGGTGGGACTGGCCCATGCCAGCGGCATCCGCACGTTCCGGGGTACGACACCCGGCGCCCGCATTACCCTGGCCGATGGGGCGCGCTTTGTACTGGAAGCCGCCGGCGAAACCGTATTCGAAAATCTGACGCTGGTCGGGGCCGAGCTGGAGAACGAAGACTGGGGCGCTATGTTTACCCTTTTCAACGGACCGACCCTGATCCTGCGCAGCGATACGCTGCGAGGTGCTAAATCCCTGGCACACGCCGGCGCCATCCGTGTTACCAGCGGTGCAACGTTAGAAGCCTACAACACGGTGTTTATGGAGAACGAATCCAGCCAGAACGGCGGTGTGGCCTTCATCGAAACCAACAACACGACCACCATCTTTGAAGGATGCGTGTTTATGAATAATAAATGCGGCGTTTTCAATCCGGATGCGAAGGGGGGCGCGCTGTTCTACGCGCAGGGCGCAAACGAAGGCGAGCAGATCCTTGAGAACTGCGCCTTCATTCAGAACGAAAGCGAAAACCACGGTGGGGCGATTGGACTGGAGACGGTCTCGCCGCAAGTGATCAACTGTACCTTTTCAGAAAACTCGGCGTTCGACAACGGAGGCGCCATCTGGATGTGGAACGGGGCAGGAGAGTCGACCACCACGCTGGTCAACTGCACATTTGTGGGCAACACTGCCGCCAACGGGGGGGCGCTTTTCCTGAATCAGGCCGAATCACAGTACAACGTGATGAATTCCGTCTTCGTAGACAACGGCGACGCTCCTATTGCGACCGGCACTGCCCCCGCTACCATCTCAGTGCGCAACTCCTACTATGCCCCCCTGATGGAAGGGTTGACGGAGGCCACCGGCGCCACCACCAACCTGCACACCGGGGACGTACACCTGGCCGACATCGATCCGGCAGCGGGGGTGGTCTGGTACGACATTACGTCGGAGCAAAGCGTGCTGGTGGGGCTTGGAAGTGCTGCCTTGCTGAAGCCGTACAGCAAGAAAGACCAGATTGGGCGCGACAGGGACCTGAACGCCCCTTCGATTACGGCGGGTGCCATTGAGTATACCGATACACCTACGGCCCTTTCGGATCGCTACCAGTCGATCCAACACAGAATTTATCCGAATCCGACGACCGATTGCCTTGTTCTGAACGCCACGGAGCCGGGGGAGGTTGCGATCTACAGCCTAACGGGAAGGCTGATGGCCCGACAAGAGATGGTAAGGGGAGAAAATAGAATCGCGACATCTCACCTGACTCAAAGCGTCTATATCATCAAAAGTACCAGCCGTGAAGGCATTGGCTATGCGCGCTTTGTGAAGCAGTAGCGCTGCCTAAACAAGTTCTTCAGACAAACGCAGCGTGGATTGTTGAGTGACCAAAGGCCTGCCCCAACTTAATGGGAGCAGGCCTTTGGCGTATAAGCGGCTGCACGTACACGGCTGCAGCCAAGTACTACCGCTTGCTCTAGCAATTGGCATATGCATGACAGCAAAAGCATGGGTTGAACCAAAGAGTTAGGTAGCATGTGATCTTCGTTCGCGCTACAGGAGGGGATATGGGCGGTAACCAGTGATTGGTACCGAGCCTGGCAAAATCCGAGAAAAGAGTGGGAAATAGCTTACTCTTGTTCGCGTAATTCCGGCAAGCCTTAAGTAAGGTTTATGAAGAATAGCTCGATTCTACTTCTAATTTCTACCCTATCTTCACGATTGCAAACGTCGGTCATCTCTATAGTATACCGCGTATACCCTTCCTGTAACCCTATCCTAGATCTAATGGCCTACCGTTACTTCATTTGTTTTTGGGTTCTGTTTCTTATTAGTCTTTCGCTTTCAGCACAACCTGTCATTTGGGGTACCACAACTAGTGAAGCACTGGATAGGAGTAATGCGGATGGTATTCTTTTCAGGATTGATCCGCAAGGCGCTCCTCAAACCCTGTATAGTTTTCGTGGGGTCTCTGATGGAAAGACGCCGAGGCAGCTTATCAAAGGCAGCGATGGCCTCCTGTACGGCACATGTTCCGCAGGGGGGAATAACTTTGGCGGAACGTTGTTCAGCATAAGTCCGGATGGCACAGCATTCCAGGTGCTGCGTCACCTGAATTTTTCAACCGACGGCGTTTACCCCCAAGCGGGGCTCACCGAAGACAGCCATGGCTTTTTTTATGGCACCTGCTATGGAGGAGGCAGCCAACAGGCAGGAACGGTGTTTACCCTGAATGCGGACGGGAGCCAGTTCCGAGTGCTTCGGCATCTGGACGAAAATCTCGACGGCGCCCGCCCCTTTGCCGGATTACTAAAGGGTAGCAATGGGTTCTTCTACGGAACATGTTCCGGTGGCGGTAGTAAACTTGGTGGTACACTATTTAAGATAAATGAGGATGGGCAAGGATTTCAAGTAATACATCATTTGCAGTCGTCTACGGACGGAAGTGGTCCGCAAGCGGGTCTGATCGAAGGCAGGGACGGTTATCTTTACGGTACCTGTTCGAAGGGAGGGAAACACAACGGGGGGACTATTTTTAAACTCCGTACCGATGGGCAAGAATTTCAAGTGTTGCGTCACTTACAAGCCACACTGGATGGAATTCAACCTGAAGCCGAACTCATCGAGGGCCAAAATGGCTTGCTCTACGGTACCTGTTCCAAGGGGGGCAACCATGGCAATGGAACCGTATTCAGCATAAGTTCCAATGGTGATAGCTTTCAAGTATTGCACCATTTAAATCTTGTCACCGATGGTGGTTTTCCAGAAACAGCATTACAAGAAGGTAGCGATGGGTTTCTCTATGGCACCTGCTCTATAGGAGGGGATCAAGATAGAGGTACGTTGTTCAGCCTAAGTACCGAGGGCGATTTTACCAAGTTCTTAGACTTTGGAGAAGCGGGAAGTCACCCTGGCCCAATTTTGATCGGTGACCTACCAACCCCCATCGCCAAGCAGGTAATACCTCCGGTATTTTTGAAAGTTCACCCCAATCCCACCAGAGGAGGGCTAACGATAGAAGCCAAGACGAACATTCAGCAAATTCGTCTGCGCAATCCGCTGGGGCAAGTGCTGAGAGAATGGCATTATAACGATCCAAGTTATATACGAACGGTAGACCTCACCTCACAGTCTTCTGGACTGTATTTCCTGGAAGTGGATGTAGGCGGGCAGCATTGTGCTCTTCGTGTGGGTAAGCCTTAACACTATTTATTATTGAAGTCTATACATGTATAGCTGAAGTGCTTAATACTTCTTCCGCAATTGCGCTTCGATTCTTTTCTTAACGTGTATTCCGTCTGTATAATTCGGTCTGCCGATACTACCGCACAAAAGAGAAAGATTACGTTCCCTAACGGCTGTCGACTTATATATTCCATCAGCATGCGGCCGGTTAGTTAGAGGTCCTGTTGCCCTCTAGGATGTTCATTGTGCAATTTTTGTACTAGCGGCAACACCCTTTATTTTGTTCGCTTCAAGTATTGTTGGCTAACTAGTTGTGAAAGCCAATTAGACTTTATACATTACGCTATGTTTGAACATAGGTACAAGGTTCTGGATTAGCGTTAATCACATTGGAGTACAAGATAGATCATCAGAGTCCGGTTCCACTGCATTTACAAGTGGAAGAATTGTTGCGGAAGCTCATAGAGCAGCCAGAGTATAAAAATGGCGCATTTTTGCCCAAAGAGATTGAGCTCTCCAAGCTATTGGGGATCTCTCGCAACACGATCAGACAAGCGGCTAACAAGCTGGAATATGAGGGATTGATCCACCGGAAAAAGGGAGTGGGTACCAAAGTCGCCTCTAAAGAGATCAGCACCAGCCTGAGCGAATGGCACAGTTTTACACAGGAAATGAATTCGAAAGGCATTCCCTTCAAGAATCTGGAGATTGCCGTAAGTTGGGTGAAGGTCGAGAAAAAGATTGCCAATTTTTTAAACATTGATCCCGATACCAAGGTCTTAAAGCTATCCCGACTGAAAGGGACGGAAGAGCCGATGGTCTATTTCGAAAGCTTCTTTCAACCACGCATCGGCCTGACGGGAGAAGAAGACTTTAGCAGACCTTTGTACGAGATTCTAGAGTTGGATTACCATTCCGTTCCGGCGATCTCCCGAGAAGAGATTCGGGCCGGACTAGCGGGGCCTTTTGCCAACCTACTTACGATTAAGAAAGAAGACCCCATTCTGATTCGGGAGCGATTTGTGTCAGATCCGGGTCGTCGCCCTTTGGAGTACAATGTAGGGTACTACCGAAACGATATGTTTGCTTACACCATCGAAATCACCCGTTAGTATCATGAGAAGTATCGGTGTGGACATAGGAGGAAGTCATGTCTCCTCATGTATGTATGAACATTTGGACAAAACACTCTTGCCGGAAACGCATGTGACGCTCCCGGTTCATCCTCAGGCTTCCCGAGAAACGATTCTGGCTACCTGGGCCGCCGCCATCCGTCAAACGAGCGCGTCTTTGCACCTTCCTTTTCAAGGCGTAGGCATCGCCATGCCCGGCCCCTTTGATTATTACCACGGCATCGGACTGTTTCAGGGGGTTTGCAAGTACGAATCCCTCTACCAGGCGAACATCCGGGAAGAGCTGTCCGGAAGGCTCAACCTGCCTGGGCAGCGCGTTCGCTTTATCAATGATGCTACTGCATTTTCAATCGCCGAGGCCCGGGTCGGAAAGACCCGTCATTACGCACGTCACGTGGCGCTCACCTTGGGTACCGGCCTGGGAGCTTCCTTTCTGATCGATGGCACCCCCATTATTCAGGGCGAGCAAGTCCCACCAGGAGGGTACCTATACGACAAGAGGCACGGCGACGCGCTGGCCGATGATGTCTTTTCTTCCAGAGGACTGGTACAAAAATACTTCGAGCTTTCGGGCCACCGCGTAGAGGGGGTGTTGGCCATTTGCCAGCGTATCCCTACCGATCAGCCGGCGATACAGACATTTGAGTGGTTCGGTCGCGAATTAGGCCGGTTTTTAACCCCTTTTCTCACCAGATTCAGGGCTGATGTGTTGATTATTGGCGGCAACATCGCGAAAGCCCATCCCTATTTTTTAGCTACGCTGACCGCTCACTTGCCGGAGGTAGCGATTCATATTTCGACGTTCGGAGAAGACTCCGCCATGCTGGGCGCTGCGCTGCTGTTGGACGATACCTATTATGAAGCCTTAGCAACACCGTATTACGCCGCGTTGAAAACGATATAACACCTCAGGGAATGCTGACCATCGAACCCACCTCTCATCCGATACGCAAAACCTTGCCTGTGTTGATGTGCTACATCGCCATGGGTTTT
The DNA here is from genome assembly GCF_900100765.1 of Catalinimonas alkaloidigena. Taxonomy (NCBI): domain Bacteria; kingdom Pseudomonadati; phylum Bacteroidota; class Cytophagia; order Cytophagales; family Catalimonadaceae; genus Catalinimonas; species Catalinimonas alkaloidigena. The sequence continues at coordinate 101,484 of NZ_FNFO01000014.1, forward strand.
GTCGACATCGTCGGCGTCTCCACGGGGTATGCCCAACGTGATTTCAACCTCTCGCCCGAACTGGCGCAACTGATCCCTTCCATGGTGTTTGTGTGGTTTTTTGTGTTGTCGGTTCCGGTCGCGGTTTTTCAGCATCACCTGGGCAAACGAAAGGCTCTAATCCTGGGGGTGATGGCCACGGCCGTGGGGATGTTTCTGCCGTTTCTGCACTACTCGTATACCACGCTACTCTTTTCGTTTCTGCTGCTGGGCGTCGGCAATACAATCATCCAGGTCGCTTCGAATCCGCTTTTGAAAGAGGTGGTTGCCACGCACAGGTTTTCCAGTTACATGAGTTTATCGCAGTTTGTCAAAGCGATCAGTTCGTTGCTGGGTCCAGTGATTGTCACCCTGATGGTGGCGCAATTTGGAAACTGGAAACTGGTGTTTTTCGTCTACGGCGTGGTATCGGTGGCGTTGGGCATGTGGCTGCTCCTTACCCCCATACCAGAGACGCAAACTGAGGTAAGCGCTTCGTTCAGATCCAGTCTCCTCCTGCTGAAAAACCCGTTGGTGCTTTTCATGACCCTTTCCATCTTTCTGATCGTGGGGCTGGATGTGGGCATGAACACGAATATCCAAAACTTACTGGTCGAGAAGTTTGGCCTCTCGCTGGAGAAAGCCTCTTTAGGAATCAGCGTGTATTTCTTTGCGTTGATGATCAGCCGCTTCGCAGGGGCGATGCTGCTCGTCAAGCTAGACAATGCAAGGTTTCTGAACTGGTCTGCGGTGCTGACTGCCCTGAGTGTCCTCTTCTTGATGTGTGCCCCCACCTCCGGCTTGGCCATGGCCAGCATCGTACTGATGGGCATTTTTTCGGGAAACCTGTTTCCGCTGGTGTTCTCGCTCACGCTCAACCGAATGCCTGCCCGAGCCAATGAAATTTCCGGCTTAATGACCATGGCGGTGGTCGGAGGCGCGGTCATCCCACCGGTGATGGGCCTTATCAACCAAGCGTTTGGCGTTTCAGCAAGCTTTGTCGTGCTGCTGATCTGTGCGCTCTATGTTTTCAGTACCACGTATTTGTTTAAAAAAACAACCTAAAGAACCCCATGCAACGCATCACAATCCTTTTGGTGGCGCTACTCGGTTTGTCAGCCTGGAAAGGCCCAGCCTGGAAAGGCCCAGCCTGGAAAGGCCCAGCCTGGAACGGCCCGCAGCAGGAAGCAACCGAAGAACCCCATTCCGTACTCGATTATGTAGACCCCAACATCGGTACAGCGCACAGCCGCTGGTTTTTCTACACCCCGGCAGCGGTACCCTTCGGCATGGCCAAATTAGGACCTTCGACCAATGGGAGTGAGGGCAACGAGCAGGGATGGGAGGCCGTAGGCTACGATGCCCGCCATACAAGTATCGAAGGGTTTGCCAATCTGCATGAGTTTCAGGTAGGAGGCTTTCTGTTCATGGCTACGACCGGCAAGCTGCAAACGGTGCCCGGGCCGCGAGCGCATCCGGAAGAAGGCTACCGCTCCAGGTTCAACAAAGAAGACGTGCAGGCCGCTCCGGGATTTTATCAGGTAGTCCTCAAGGATTACGGCATCACCGCTGCGCTGACGGCCACCAAAAGGGTCGGCTTTCAGCAGTACACGTTTCCCGCGACGGATAGTGCCTACATCCTCCTGGATGTGGGCAACCAGTTGGGGGAGAGCGGAAAAGTCAAAGATGCCTACGTGTCGTACCGGGAGGACAATACGATTGAAGGCTGGGTGATCACCTATCCCGAATACGTGAAGAAATACCAACCCGGCGGGGAGGTACGCATGTATTTCTCCGGCCTTGTGGACAAGAAACCCACGGCAGTAGGCACGTTTTCGGGTGCCACTCAGTACGAAGGCCAGACCCGTAGAACCGGACCAGGGGCCGGTCTGTACCTGAGGTTTGAGACCCAGCCGGAGGAAGCCGTTCTCCTGAAAGTAGGCTTCTCGTACACGTCGGTAGAAAATGCCCGAAAGAACCTGGAAGCCGAAGCCCAGGACCTGAGTTTCCAGCAGGCCAAACAGCGGGCGCAACAAACCTGGACGAACGAACTCTCGAAGATCCGCGTCAGCGGCTCCACCCCCGAGAACAAGACTAAATTCTATACGGGCCTTTTCCATGCTTTGCTGGGCAGAGGGCTGGCCAGTGATGTGAACGGTCAGTTTCCCCAAAACGATGGCACCATCGGCCACATCCCTTTGGACGAGACGGGCACGCCTACGTATAATTTTTACAACACGGACTCGGTCTGGGGCGCTTTCTGGAACCTGACCCAACTCTGGGCGTTGGTCTGGCCCGACTACTACAACGACTTTGTGCAAACCCAACTGGCCGTTTACAAGAATGCCGGCTGGCTGGGCGATGGCATTGCCAATTCTAAATTTGTATCCGGGGTGGGGACCAATTTTGTAGGACTCATCATGGCTTCGGCTTACCAATGCGGAATCAGAGATTACGACGTGGAGCTGGCGTTTGAGGCGGCCTATAAGAACGAAGTCACTTTTGCCCACCGCATCGAAGGCGCGGGCAAAACCGACCTGAAGGGGTTTGTGGAAAACGGGTACGTGGCCTACCTCCCGGGATGGAATACCAGCACGTCGGGTTCGGGATTCTCCGTGTCGCACACCCTGGAATACTGTTACAGCAGTTATGCGGTCGCACAGTTTGCCAAAGCCCTGGGAAAGAAAAAGGAGTACCAGACGCTGATGCAGTTATCCGAAAACTGGAAAAATCTCTATGACAAAACTGCCGACTTTGTAAAACCCAAACTGCCTTCCGGCCAGTTTATCGAAGAATTCGATCCGTACGCACCCTGGATCGGCTTTCAGGAGGGCAATGCCTGGCAATACACCTTTTATGTGCCTCACGATCCGAAAGGACTCATTGCTCACATGGGAGAAGAGAAATTTGTGCATCGGCTGGACTCCGTTTTTACCGTGTCCGAAAAAACGGAGTTCGGGGGCAAAGACATCGATGCCTTTGCGGGATTAACGTACCTCTACAACCAGGGGAACCAGCCTAACTTGCACATTCCCTGGTTGTTTAACTTCACCGATCATCCCTGGCTCACGCAGAAATGGGTGCGAGAAATTTGCAACCAATTTTATGGCACAGAAGAGATCCATGGGTACGGCTACGGTCAGGACGAAGACCAAGGGCAGCTGGGGGCATGGTACGTGATGGCCGCGATCGGCCTGTTTGATGTCAAAGGGCTGGTCGAAACAGCGCCTTCTTTTCAGTTCTCAAGTCCTCTGTTTGACCGCATTGAGATTGCGACGGGCGGCAGAGAGCCGTTGGTCATCGAGACCAGCGGTAACGCACCGGACCACCCGTATATCCAGGCGATCCAGCTCAACGGTGCCTCGTACACCGATCGGCAAATTCCCTTAAAGACTCTGAAAAAAGGCGCTCATCTAAAATTTCACCTGGGCGCTCAGCCTAATCGTGCTCTTTACTAATGCGAGGGGCAGCACCCCTCACCACCACCCCTTTGTTTCAAACCACAAACTACCATGGGAAAATAATTTTTAGTGTCTTTTAATATGTTCAAACATTTGAACTTAATTTAAATCAACCTATGCATACACTAAGACTCGTATTTCTACTCATGTTGACCGCTGCCTCACTCCGCGTGTCAGCACAAGGCCGTACCCTTTCCGGCCAGGTCACCAGCGACGACGGCCCCTTGCCGGGAGCCACTGTGCTGGAGAAAGGAACTGCCAACGGGACCATCACCGATCTGGAGGGGCACTTTCAATTAAGCCTCCTGTACGACAGCAGTCAGTTTGTGATCGTGTCGTACGTAGGCTTTGACGAGCAAGTCATCGACATCACGAACCAGCAGTCCAACCTGGAGGTCCACCTGCAGTACAACCTCACGGAATTGCAGGACGTGGTCGTTGTGGGATACGGCACTCAGAAAAAAGAAAACCTAACGGGGGCGGTCGGCCAGATCGACTCAAAAGCCATCCAGGGCAAGCCTGTGGTCAATGCGTACCAGGCCCTACAGGGCGAAACGCCTGGACTCGTGGTGCAACAAGGCACGTCAGAGCCGGGCACCAATCCACAGATCAACATCAGGGGGTTGAGCACCATCAACGGAACTACGCCCCTCATTGTCGTGGACGGGGTCATCAGTTCGCTAAACAACATCAACCCCAACAACATCGCCAGCGTGAGTGTCCTCAAGGACGCCGCGTCTGCTTCTATTTACGGCTCCCGTGCTGCCAATGGCGTGATTCTGGTGACCACCAAATCGGGCGAAGCGGGCAAACCCAAGTTTACCTACAGTACGATGGTCGGCCTCCAGCAACCCACCAACTTCCCGAAAGTGGCTGACTCGTGGGAGTATGCAACCCTGCGGAACGAGGCCCTGGTCAATTCGGGCATGGCCCCGGCATTTACGCAGCAACAGATTCTGGACTACAAGGAACATGGCCCCAATGTGTCTCACTACCGATCCTTGTTTCAGGAGTACGCCCCGCAGAGCAGCCATGACCTTTCGTTGAGCGGAGCCGATAAGGGACTCAACTACTTTATGTCGCTGGGGTATTTATCTCAAAACAGTTTGTTCAAAGGACCGGATTACGGATACAAACGCTACAATTTCCGGATCAACCTGGACAAAGAAATCAGCGATCGGTTGAAAGTAGGCGGCCGTATCTCGGCCGTTCGCAACGACATAAAAGACCATGCCTGGTTTACCGAATGGCTGATCGAACCCACCGTCAGGACGCCTCCCCTTTATAACATCGTAGATGAGAGCGGCAACTATACGCTCGTCAGTGGCAGCAACGGCAATAGCCTGGCGCGCCTGGAAACCGGCGGGGGACGCCAGAGCCAGAACGACGAAGTGCTAGGCAACGTGAGCCTGGAATACGAAGTCGTGCCCAACCTGAAACTTAAAGGCGTGTTGGGGGGAAACATTACCAGCAACCAGACCCATGAGTTCAGGAAGTCCATTCAGTATGCGTATCCCGGTGGGGGCGATAACCAGAATTCGGTGTCCGAGCAGTACAGCCGGTCGCTCTACTTGAATCCCTACGTAACGGCCAATTACGTAAAGACGATTGCTGGAAAACACCGCATAGACGCACTCGTAGGTGCTTCTACCGAACGGTATCAAACCCGCTTTTTCGGCGTCACCGGCCTGGACGTGCCCGGCAACGAATTCGGGGTCATCAACAACGCCTCCGAGATCTTGCGGAGCGGCACCACCGGCTCGGCCAACGCGTGGGCAATCAATTCCTTCTTCGGCAGGGCAGGGTATGCGTTTGCCGATAAATACCTGCTGGAAGCGAACCTGCGTTACGACGGCTCTTCACGCTTTTCTAAGGAAAATCGGTGGGGCATTTTTCCCTCAGTATCGGCGGGCTGGGTGATCAGCCAGGAATCGTTTTTCAATGCCCTGGCGAGCGTCGTCTCCTTTGCTAAAATCAGAGCCTCGTGGGGACAACTGGGCAACCAGGATATCAACGACCTGTACGGCTACCAAAGCCTGGTCGGCGTATCCAGCAACGTCTATGCCTTTGGCAACGTGGGGGTGCCGGGCGCCTACTACTCCGTATCGAACGCCAACCGGACCTGGGAAACCTCTACCATGAAGAACCTGGGCCTTGACCTCTCTTTTTTCAGAAACCAGCTAGAGTTCACGTTCGATGTGTTTGACAACCTTACCGAAAACATCCTCCTGCAACTTCCGGTACCGGCTACCTATGGGCTGGGGCAACCCTATCAAAACGCAGGGTCCGTCAGGAACCAGGGGTGGGAAGCGTCGGTCCGGGTCCAGCAGAGCACCGGCAGTGTGCAGCATGCCCTCAGCCTCAACGTTTCCGACAACCTGAACGAAGTCGTGAACCTACAGGGGCGGGAATTCATTTCCGGCTTTGATGTGCAGAACATCCTGCGAGAAGGGTATCCCCTGTACTCGTACTACGCGCTCCGTTCGGACGGCTTTTTCAATTCAGCTGACGAAATCGCGGCCCATGCGACGCCCTTGTTTGCAACAAGCGTAAAACCCGGCGATATCAAATACATTGACCGAAACAGCGACGGCCAGATTGATTACGAAAACGACCGGTTCATCATAGGCAATCCGTTTCCCCGCTACACGTTCGGGGCCACCTACCGGGCCGACTGGAAAGGGCTGGATTTCTCAATTTTTGTGCAAGGGGTAGGCAAACGGCAGCAGTGGGTTCGGGGTGAGGTGGTAGAAGCGTTTCACAACAACAACGAAGGCCCCGTATTTAAGCAGCACCTGGATCGATGGACGCCGGTAAATACCGACGCAACCTACCCCCGCCTGACCGTGGGATCGGAATCGGTGAATAATGCGGCCCGGTCCGATTTCTGGATTTACGATGCACACTACCTGCGCCTAAAAAACGTGCAGATCGGCTACACTGTGGCATCCGGGCTGCTTTCCAAAATTCACGTAAGCAACGCCAGGATTTACCTTACCGGACTCAATTTACTCACATGGAGCCCCTTCAACATCGGCCTGGATCCGGAGGTGAGCGCCAGCCTGAATGGCGGCGGGGCCGCCTCCAGCGGTCGGGTGTACCCGGTCAGCAGAGTGTATTCCACCGGCCTTGAGATCACCTTTTAATCACAAGCGACATGAAAAAAATCACCACTTATTTTCTATGGGCCACCGGAATATTCCTGGCAGGTTGTTCAAAGCTGGACTTGGCCCCGTTGGACGCGCGCAGTGAGCTGACCTATTGGCAGACCGAGGAAGACGCCCGAATCTTTCTAAACGCGATCTATGCCGATTTGATGAGTGCAGAATCCTATTTGTTTCTGAACGCTCTTTCGGACGACGCCTACACGAAGGGCATGGAAAACTACCGAAACATCGCCAATGGCAACTACGATGCCTCGAACGGCGTGGTCACCGACCAGTGGCGGGTGCGGTACGAAGGGATCAGACGAACGAACATCTTTTTGAGCCACATCAACGACGTTACTCAATTGTCTGAAGCAGATCGCCTGGCGTATGGCGCACAGGCACGATTCATCCGGGCGTGGCATTACTTCTTTCTGTCGGAGTTATTCGGAGACGTCCCCCTGGTCACCGATGAGATCAGCATTGAAGAATCGCTGGTGCTGGAGAGAATGCCGCAACGCGAGGTGATCCGCTTTGTCTATGACGAGCTGGCGCTGGCCATCAGCCATCTTCCCGAAAGCTACCCTGCCGAGCAGCGCGGGCGCATCACGCGCGACGCCGCGACCGCAGTGGCCTCACGCATACATCTGTACCAGGGCGAGTATGAGGTGGCTTCTTCGCTGGCGACCCAGGTTTTGGGCCGCTATTCCCTGTACCCGGACTACGGTACACTTTTTAAGATGCCCCATGAGGCGAACGACGAGGTGCTGTTGAGCCTGCAGTACGTGCCCGTGGATCGGGAGCACAACCTCCAATACTCGCTGATCCCGCCAAGCCAGGGAGGATATGCTAATTTTTCGCCGCTTCAGGAGCTGGTCGACAGTTACCCGACCCTCAATGGCCTGCCCATCGACGATCCCGCCTCGGGATATGACCCGAATGCCCCGTATCAAAACCGCGACCCCCGGCTGTCGGCGACTGTTATCCACGACAACTATCTGTGGACTACCTTCGACGGGACGCAGGTGACCCTCCGCACGGTGCCCGGTGCCGAACCCGACGGGCTCAACTTTTCTTCCAACGCAACACCGACCGGCTACTACGTCGCTAAGTATTATGACCCCGAAGCCCGAAACCTGGTCAACTCCGGGTTGGACCTCATTCTGGTACGTTACGCCGAAGTGCTGCTCAACTATGCCGAAGCGAAGATCGAGCTGGGAACCTTCACCGAACAAGACTGGAACCTGACGATCGGGGCCATTCGTGAACGCGCCGGCCTGACCGCGCAGGCACTGGATTTCCCCGGCACCGATCAGGCCACCCTCCGGCGTATCGTCCGAAACGAACGAAGGGTAGAACTGGCATTCGAAGCGGGACACCGCTTCTTTGACATCCGCCGGTGGAACACTGCCGAAGAAGTGCTCAACGGCTGGGCACACGGGATGCAAACCAACGCTTCGTCTGAAGACGGCGGGTACCATCGGGTGGATTTCAGAACCTTCGATCCTGCGAAGCACTACCTGTGGCCCATTCCGCAAAGCGAAAGAGACCTCAACGACAACCTATCACAAAACCCCAACTGGTAATGAAACTTATAAAAAGACCTTTTGTCGTCTGGCTGGCCCTGCTCGTTGTCTGCGCCACCGCCTGTCAGCAAGACCCGTATACTTTGGAAACCGACATTGTACAACTTGGGTCGCTGGAGGCCCCCAGCAGCAACAGTGCCATCTTGATCAATCCTGAAAAGGACAGCAGCGTGACCTTCAGCTGGTCCTCAGCCCAGGCGGCCGACGGGGGGCTGGTGCTCTACAGGGTGCTGTTTGATGTCGAGGGAGGCGATTTTAGTCATCCGATCTATGCGCTTCCTGCCGACAACAAAGGCGGCAGGAACGCCCTTACCCTGAGTCCGGTCTACCTGAACATCATCGCTTCCAAAGCGGGCATCAAACAGCTCGAAACCGGAAAAGTGAGCTGGACCGTCGAGGCGTCCAGTGGCTACCACCTCACGCGCTATACCGAGTCGATGGATCTGGTCCTGACCCGTCCGGAAGGGCTCGCCGAATTTCCGCGCTTCATGTACATTTTTGGCGAGGCTACCGAAGCCGAACAACTTACCGAGGGCGTGGCCTTCAAAGAAATCAGCCCGGAGCTGCCCACCGACGAAATCAAGCCCGGCGTGTTTGAATCCATTACCCTGCTCAAGGCCGGAGACTACTTCATTGCCGATGCCAATCACCCCGATTCGACGGTCCACTATTACTACCTGAACGAAGAGGGCAAACTCAGAAGCGGCCAACAGCCTACTGCATTTACGTTGCCCGAAGGGGTCTATCGGGTGCGGATGAACCTTTCGTTGGCCACCGTCACCTTCGAAGCCATGTCTGCCATCGAGTTGTACATCCTGGCGAACCAGACCACCAAAGCCACCTTGACCTACGTAGGCGACCATACGTTTCGATCCACCGAAGGCTACTTCGATTTCCTGACGACGGGTGCGCCGGAGGCTCCCGATTGGCTGGGCTGGGAAGAAGAACGATACCGGTTCAGAGTGACGATCGGAGGGCAGGAATCGTACCTGGGCAGCTACCACAATGCAGACATGAACGGGTCGCTGGTAGAAGGTCAGCAGGTGTATAACGTACGACCCGACGGGCAGGAGCCTGCCAGTTACTATTTTACCTACTTTTTGGGCCCGGACGCAGAGTACTGGCAAGGTGCCTGGAAATTTGCGGACTCCTACAACGGTGCGCCTTTTACGGTTAGCGTGGTGTTTGATCCCAAAGCCGACCATTACTATCACGAATTTAAACGGAACTAAGGCGATGATCAAGGCTAACTTGCTGAGCGTGGGACTTACCGCGCTCCTGTACCTGTGCGGATGCAAAGAACCGGTGGACGATCAGATCAGTGTAGCGGTGAACCCAGACTCGACTCCCGTTACGGGCCCGACGCACAAAGAGAAAGCCAGGGAAGTTTACGATTTTATCCAGGCGCACTACCGGATCGGGAACCTCTACAAGGAAAATGTACCCGAACAAGCCGGAGACAACAACTATTGTTACCTCTGGCCTTACGTCGGCATGCTGACGGCCGGCAATGTGTTGTATGCACTGTACGACAATCGCGCGCTACTCGATAAAGAATTCGAGGGACTGGAGGCGTTCTACGACGATCGCGACTCGTTACCCGCCTACCAGGCCTACCCCGTAGCGGAGACCTCGTCGGACCATTTTTACGACGACAACGGGATTGTTGCCATGGAGCTGATCGAGGCGTACCGGTTGACAAAGTCGCAGAAATTTCTGGACAGGGCGATGGCCATCACCCGCTTCATCATGTCAGGAGAAGATGACCGGATGGGAGGGGGGCTCTACTGGTTAGAATCCGTGGCGCAGCACTGCACCGCCGGCCCCAATTGCATGAAGGCGGCCAACACCAGCGCCTATGCCAGTTACGTCACCAGCGAATTGTACAAAGAGACCCGCGAGGGCAAGTACCTTTCGTTTTCGAAACGGGTCTACCACTGGCTCTACACTACCTTGCGCGACCCCTCTGACAACCTTTACTGGAACGACATCAACATCGGCACCGGTCAGGTGAATCCTACCAAATGGACTTACAATGCGGCGATGATGATCATGGCGGGCGTCAATTTGTACGAGATTACGCAGGAAGCGAAGTACCTGGAACACGCCATTGCTACCGCGCGGTCTGCTCATGCTAAATTTACCCGGGTCACTCGCGATCGTCTGTTTTACCAGACGAACGACCCCTGGTTTAATGTAGAATTGATGAGTGCCTTCATCAAACTAGCTGCCTACGACGCCACCGCCAAACAGTACGTAGACGTATTTATTCACAATGCTGATTACGCCTGGGAACATGCCCGCACCTCCGACGGACATTTTTACGAGGATTGGTCGGGAAATGCGCCAGGGCGGTACTACTGGCTGTTGCATCAGGCCTGCCTGATTGAAGCGTACGGCCGGGCGGCGATCTTTAAGGGAGAGAACTAAAAAACGAAATGATACAAGAATCGATGTCTAAACTCATCCCGGTAGCGCTACGGGAAACTTCACAACACGAGCTACCCGTTTCGAAAGCAACCTCTCCCGCTACGTACGACATATACCCTACGCATCCGCTCGGAGACGGTCTGATTTTCGAGGGCTACGATACACTGGCCGCGGCCCTGGCTTCGTACCACTGCATCCGGATCGAGGGTTACGTGGGCATCCGCTTCGACCAGGTAAAAGATCGCCTGACAGCCGCTTTTACCAAGCAGGGGGTGGTGCCCACCTGGGTTCAGGTAGAAAGGGCGCTGAAGCCGGAAGTGTGCATTGATGCCCTCATCGCGCCCTACCTGGGTGGTGATGATCCGATCTTCGGCAGGGTTGCCCACGCCTTGGCACTGCAGGACTTTTTTGAGCAGGACCAACTAGACTCCCTGGCGGCTGATCGCGCCGACGGACCCGTGATCTATTACGGGATCGGCGCTTCGTTAGTGCCGGTGGAGGGTAAGCTTGTTTTTTTTGAAATCAGCAAAAACGAAATCCAGTTTCGGTCCAGAGCGGGTGCGGTACGGAACCTGGGCGCTTCGCAGGCGGATGATCCCAAAACGATGTACAAGCGTTTTTACTTTGTCGACTGGATCGTCCTGAACAAGCACAAGAACGCGCTCAAAAATGATATAGACTTCCTGGTGGACGGCCAGCGCACCGAAGAAATCACGTGGATGCGAGGCGATGCCTGGCGCGAAAGCATTAAACGTATCGTCACTTCTCCCATCCGAGTACGGCCCTGGTTTGAACCCGGTGCCTGGGGAGGTCAATGGATTAAAAACAACATCGAAGGTCTGGAAGAGGACGTAGTGAACTATGCCTGGTCTTTTGAACTGATTGTGCCGGAGAACGGCATCCTTCTGGAAAGCGCAGGGCTGATGCTGGAGCATTCGTTTGATTTCCTCATGTTTCATGCAGGTGATGCGATATTAGGGAAGGATTTTAGCACGTACCGGTATGAATTTCCGATTCGGTTTGATTTCCTAGACACCTTCGATGGGGGGAACCTTTCGGTGCAATGCCATCCACACCAGGCGTACATCCACCAGCACTTCGGGGAAAAGATTACCCAGGAAGAAACGTATTACATTCTTGACTGCAAGGACGAAGCTGAGGTATATCTTGGGTTTCAGGAAGGCATTACGCCGGCTGTGTTCAAAGAGGCATTGGAAACCAGCCAGCGGGAAAAACAGGAACTCGACATCAAGCAGTTTATCCAGACGTTTAAGTCACACAAGCACGATTTGTTTCTGATTCCCCCCGGGACGATCCACAGTTCCGGGAAAGACAACCTGGTCTTGGAGATAAGTGCTACGCCTTACATCTACACCTTCAAAATGTACGACTGGTTACGGCTCGACCTGGAGGGCAATCCCCGACCGCTCAACATTGAAAGGGGCATGGAGAATCTGGTCTTTGAGCGATCGGGCACCCGTGTGGCGTCGGAGCTAATCGCCAAGCCCCACCTTGTCGAACGTACTCCGGAGTGGGAATTGCAACATCTGGCTACGCATCCGGCACATCTGTATGACGTGCATCGGTTTTATCTGAAAACAGAAGTACAGGTACGCACCCACAACCAAGCACACGTCCTGAGCCTGGTGGAAGGCCAGAAAATCGCCGTAGTGACTAAGAATGGTACTACCACCTTTTCGTATGCAGAAACCTTTATCATTCCAGCGGCTACGGAAGTGTATACTCTTAAAAACTTATCCAAGGATCCTGTTCTTGTCGTCAAGGCATTTAGTAAGTAACGTGCACGCGGGGTTTAATCAGAGCTTAAACCCCGCGTGCACGTGCTTTTACTACGGTTTGACCAGCTTTTGCGTAGGCTGCCCTTCCGACTGCAGGTAGTAGACCCCGGTAGGTAAGAACGCTACTGGCAAGACGGCTTGGTCGGTCATGCGCCATTCGCCTACGACTACACCCAGGGTGTTGTACAAGCGGACGGTATGGGTCCCTTCCCAGGCGATGTTCAGGTGGGTGGCAACGGGGTTGGGGTAGACCTGCCAGGAGGCAACGTTTGCCGCCGGACGGGTCGTGCCCGCCTTCCGGCTACTCTGGCAGTTGGACGCCGTAACGCCATAGCCGGAAGGCGCACTGCTTTGGGTGGAGAGGTAGAGCTTGTCCAGGTTGGTATTGGGTTCGCGGTACCCGATGTCGAGGGTGTTCACGCCCGCTGCCAGGGCAAAGGCCCCGCCGTCTTTCGGGTACCAGGTATAGCCGGTACCCGTAGGCGACTGCTCCCAGAGCATCCATTCCCCGCCGTTGATGCGCACCCAAAACGAATTACGGTTGGTGGTCATGGCCCGGATGCGCCCGAACAGGTAGTACTGACCTGCCTGGTCCAGGATGAACTGAAAGCGGAGGCGATCGGCCACCTGATCGGAAGGTGTGTACAAAGCGCTCCCTTGCCGGGTCATTATGCTGCCGTTCGACGCCAGCGAGCTGGCTACTTCCGTCCACTGGGTGCCCCCCTGCGCGCACTCGGCTTCCAGCCACACGTCTTCGGAGGCGACGGGTGGCGGCGGCGGTGGGGTACTGCAATTGAGGGCGATACCACCCAGGCCGGTGGGGGCTTCCGTTTCCGAAGTCACGACCAGCTTGTCGAGGTAGGTGCGGGGCTCGCGGTATTCCACATCGATTGTATTCGTGCCGGCCGGTAAAGCAACCGCGCCTTGTTTGATTTCGGTCCAGAAGAAGGCGCTGCTCACAGGCACCCCCCACTGCATCCAGTTCTCGTTGTTGATGCGTACCCAAAACGAATTATGGCTGGAACTGATGGCCTTCACCCGCCCGAAGATGTGGTAGGTGCCCGTCGTCTCAATTTCTACCGTGAACCGTACCCGGTTGGCTGCCTGGCCACTCGGCGCACTGCCGTATCGATTCAGCATCGTAACATACTGGCTTTCAGATGCATCGACGGCGTTGCCAGGCTGCCAATGGTTGCCGACTTGGGCACACTCGGCTTCCAGCCAATACTGCTTGGTGACCGGCGGCGGGGGCGGTGGGGTACTGCAGTTGAGGGCCGTTTCTCCCAGCCCAGCGGGGGGCGTAGCCGAAGGGGTGATCACCAGCTTGTCCAGATAAGTACTGGGTTCGCGGTATTCCACATCGATCGTATTCGTGCCAGCCGGTAAGGCAATCGCGCCTTGTTTGATTTCGGTCCAGAAGAAGGCGCTGCTTACCGGCAGGCCCCACAGTACCCAATCGCCACCGTTGATGCGTAGCCAGAACGAGTTATGGTTGGAGCTGACCGTCCGTACCCGTCCGAAAACGTGGTACGTCCCGGCTTCGTCGACCTGAAAACTAAAGCGTACCCGGGCTGCCGCTTGCCCACCGGGAGCACTTCCGTAGCGATTTTGCATGGTAACGTATTTACCCTCTGAGGCATCGTCCGCACTTCCAGCCAGCCAGTGGCTTCCTACTTCGGCGCATTCGGCTTCCAGCCAGAGGGCGGTTTCGGCAGGGGGAGGTGTGTAGGGTGCAACGGTGATGCTTACTTCATCGGAATCGGCAGCGCCCTGATCGTCCGTGACCGTAAGCACCAGGGTATGGAGTCCCTCGGCCAGTTCCAGGGTAGGGTTCACCCCTGTCGCCAGGGTGGTCGTGTCTTTCTTCCAAACGTAGCGGATAAGGGTGCCGTCTTCGTCGCTGGAGCCGGATCCGTCGAGTGTGACCGATGCGCGCCCATTCGGACCCGCTCCTACGGTTTGATCCGGCCCGGCGTCCGCTTGCGGAGCGATGTTGGTCGGGGGCGGGGCGCACGCCGTCGTGATTTCTGCCAGCGAGCTACAACCGGCGGCGTTGTTGCTTATGGTAAAATCGTCGGCATTGGCAAACTGCTGCACGACACAACAAGTGGCTAGCGAGGCGTTCCCGCTGAGGGTAAGGCTGGTGAGGTGCGGCGCCTGTTGCAACGCGCTGATGTCCGTCAATCCGTCGTTATCCGCAACGACGACTTTGCTTTGGTCCAGACTGTCCAATCCCGCCAAACTGGTCAGGCTGGCGTTGGCAAGAATAATCAGCCGCGCCGACTTGCCTGAGGTCACTTTTTTCAGGCCCGTCAGGTCGGTTAGTTTGAGATTATTGAGGATGGTTACTTCGTTGTCTGGGGCCAGGGGAGCCATGTGGGCCAATCCGGTGAGCGAAGCCAACAGGGGGTTATTTTGGATGGTTAGATTACCGACCGAAGTAATGTTGTCCAGGCCTTCCAGCGACGTCAGTTGGGTACCGTTGATCTGCAGCGTGCCTCCTACCTTCTTGAGACGTCGCAACGGACGGAGGTCGGTAATCAGGTTGCCGAAAATGGTCAGGTTGCCGGTCACTTCACCACACGTAAAGGCATCGACCTGCGCCTGCGTGACCAGGGTTACGTCTCCGCTACACACCGGGGGCGGCGTGATGGTGATCTTCACCGTGTACGGCGTGACGTAATTGGTTCCTGTGTAGCGAAGGCGATAAAAATGCGTGCCGGGTGCGGGGGGCGGGAGGTCCAGCCGGTGGGTCAGGGTACGCTCGCTACTGCTGCCCGGCGTAAGGCCCGTGGCGGGCTTGGTGGCCACCGGCTGGAACGTGCCCCCGGCGCCGGCCACGCTGTCCTCAATGATGTAGCTTGCCAGACTGTTTTCCGCCCCGACTACCCATTCGAGGCGGGCCGTTTCGTTTTGTTTGCTTCCGGAAAACGAGTAAAGCACAAAGAAAACAGGAGGAAACCCGCAGCCGTCGAAGTTGGGAAGTCGAGGTTCCTCGATGCCGCCTCCGTACGTCTCTTCCCATTCCCGGTACAGGTTGGGGGCGCCCAAAATGACGTCCAGGTCCTGAAGAAGCCCGATCCTATCCAGTTCGTTCGTCCCCTTCATAATTTGATCGACCCAGACCGGTTGGCCGGCACGAAGGGTCTTGAGAGCAATAGCGTCCTTGTAGTCGGTCAGGTTACGCACGGCGATTACCTGTTGAGATAAAATCATCGAGGCCATTGCTACTACCGCCACCACGGCCACGGCGCTACTAACACTGCTTATTGCGCTGGCCACTGCAGAAGCATTGCTTTGTGCCGTAGTCGCCAGGCTTAACTGGGTTGCGGCGGATGCAATCTGTTGAGGCGTAGAGAAAAACTCAAGATTTGAGGTCACCAGCGTAAAGTTGGATAGAGCCGACGCATACGCCGCACTTGTGAATGCCGTAGCATTCATCAGCGTAGTAAGAACCAATGCCGTGGCCCCTGCTGCCGCTACGCTGCCCCCCAAGGAAACCAGCCCTTGGTTCGTGTAGCCGAAGGTACGGGTAGCGCGTGCGTACTGTTCCATCAAGGTGATTTGTGCACCGGCGGCATGATACGGGGCGGGCGGGGTGAAGTCGGTGGGATTGGGAATTTCCAGAAGATCGCTCATCGTACCGCCCACGTGTCCCTGGATGAAGGCTGTCCAGGCATCGTTCAACGCTTTTGCGTACTCAAGGCGAAGGCGACCCGCCTCTTGCTCCAAGTAAACGACCAGCGTTCTTTCCGCCTCGGTCCAGCTAGCGCGTGGCTTGTTTACCAGGTACCGTAGCACGTACTGGCGTACAGCGTAGGCGACTTCCACCCGATGGCCGGGATTAGTAGGTTTGAAATTCGCAAGAGCGTAATCTACATTACTTGTTCCCGGACCATAATCGTAACGATCGAGTTGTGCCAGGGCCTGTCGCACAAGCGGGTACAACAGAACGTTACGGGGTAAACCGATGTAGTACAGCAGCTCTTCCTGTTTTAACGAACAGTTGCTGGGATTGTAGAGGTGGGGTGCGTAGGTATCGGCTTGGTTCAGGTGAGCAAAGTCACCTTCTTTGGGGACCATATCGGCTACGTCGTTGCGCACCAGATGCCAGCGCACGCCCGCGGTGGTTACTACCGTCTGGTAGATCGGATGACCACTGGCGGCTTCGCCCCGCGAGCTCATGTAATAGCCGGTAGCCTCATTTTTTAGTTTGATGGTAAATTCGTCCGGCTCCAGTTTCCAGACACTTCGGGCATTCAGATGCGTACTGTCTACCGTCATTAACGCCGCCCCGGCTGCATCGGAAGGAGCACTCAGGTACTGACCGGTCAGGTAGTTCCGTATGTGGTAGTAGTTGTTATAGCCGTCGTTCCGCACGTAGATAAACAGCCACATGCACGACAAATCTGACTCCAAAATGTGTTTGACCGGCGCTCCGTTGACTTTCTCGCCCAGGTCGCTGATGTAATCGCCATTGTTGATGCCCATCAGTACATAGCGCGTCACCGCAGAGGTAGGGATCGCCTGCGTGAACGTAAACTGCTGCTCATCGTTGGCATAGATGCCACCAGGCCCCGGCGTAAATGTTCGTGCAAAGACGATCCCGGTGGTGGTATTGACCGTGACCCGCAGGTTAGTACCAATGCGCGGCTTGATGGACGGCCAGCCGGTGGTGACGTCGAAGGGCAGAAGCCGGAAATGCTGGTAGTGGCTCTCCTGCTTATCGCGCAGCACAATCGGGTGTCCACTCTGGTCGGAAACGAGCGTCAGGTATTTCCCGCTCTTGGCATGCCGGATGTAAAACCATTGTTTGTCAGATTCGCCTTCCTCGTCCAGCGCAGCTTCGATGACAAACTGGCTTGAGTGCTCATAATCTAAAGCCGATTGCACCACGACCTTGTCGCCATTCGTGGAAATCATGGCGCCGGTAGCCTGATTGGTAATCCACCAGGCTTTGTTGACGAGTTTGGCTTTGGTAGGCTGTTTGAAGTCGTTGGAAAAGCCAGAGTCGACCCATTGGGCCTGTACTCCAGGGATACCAGACCCGAAAACCAGCACTGCGGTCAGGGCACAGAAGGAGAAAAAATGTCGCATACGTAGTTGAGTTTGGGAGTAGAAGCAGGGTGCGTGGCCTTGCGAAGACGGGCGGTAACACGGCGTTTTCCGGCGTGATACGAGTCTGTCTTGAAACCTCGTGCAACGAAGATAGAAGGGAGCGGGGGAGAGGTCGTGCACTATTGTTCCAAACTTGTATACTGGTGTAACACGCATGTAACGTGCTGACATACAGTGTGTTAATTGTGGGGGTGTTGCAATATGACTGCTGGCGGGAAGTACTGCGCCTGCAAAAGGAAAGTGAGGTTGGAGCAGTTCAGGCGTGTTTCCGTTGCTCGCGCCATTCGGTAGGGCTTTGGCCCACCGTCTCGCTAAAGGTCCGGCTGAAGTACTGAGGACTGCTGAAGCCCACCGCATAGGCGACCTCGGTAATGGTCAGGGAAGGGTTGCATAACATTTGCTGGGCGACCTGAAGTCGGACCGACCGGATGTAATGATTCACGGAAGTGTCGAGCACCGCACGCAGTTTGCGGTACAACTGCGTGCGACTCATGGAAAGGGCGGTAGCCAGTTCGTCGGCGCCGAACCCGGGCTGGTCCAGGTGGGCTTCTACCAACGCTTGCAGGCGCGTCAGGAATTCGTTTTCGGTGGTCTCGGTAAGCGTGGGGGAGGGTGGTCCGGTTGGCGCAACGTGCTGACTGTAGTGCTGCTGTAACCGCCTGCGTAACCGGAGCAACTGTTCCAGGCGTACCAACAACTCCTCCGGATCGAAAGGCTTGATCAGGTAGGCATCCGCGCCCGTTTTCAGTCCGGCTACCTTGTCGGATTGGGTGGCTTTGGCCGTCAGCATCAGAATCGGAATGTGGCTGGTACGCACGTCCTGCTTGAGGGTCCGCACCAGCGTGTAGCCATCCGTGCGAGGCATCATGATGTCGCTGATAATCACGTCGGGCACCCGGGCCAGGGCTTGTTTTATTCCGTCTGAGCCGTCGCCCGCCGTGATGAGCTGGTAGCGACTTTCCAGGCAACTGACGAGGTATCGGGTGACTTCCGGCGTATCTTCCACCACCAACACCAGGGGGCGCCCGTCGTCGTAGGGTTCTTCGTCCGGGTGCGCCGGTACTGGCGGGGACTGGTGTTCCGTTGAGGGCAACGTGCCTTCGACGTTCTCCTGCAGAAAAGAAATGGCGTGCGGCAGGGATGTTTCCGGGGGCAACCCTTGTACGGGAAGGTCTACGGTAAACGTAGTACCACTGCCTTCCGCACTGTGAACCGAGATGGTACCGCCCAACTGTTCTACAAACTGGCGGGTTAGCGACAGGCCAATTCCCGTCCCCTTACCGACCCGGCGGGCGGGTGTATCGGCCTGATAAAAGCGGTCGAAGATCCGGCCCTGTTCGGCCAGGGGAATGGCCACCCCCGTATCGCGGACCGATAAGGATAGCCAGTCTTCCTGTGTGTTTGCGTCCCTTTTCTGATGCTGATGGTATAGGGTGACCTGCACCTGGACCGCTCCTTCTGCGGGGGTGAATTTGAGGGCATTCGACACCAGATTGCTGACAATGCTCTGCCATTTGTCCGGATCGAATCGCGCGGGGAAGGCGGCCTGATTCGTCTTGAATTGCAGGTGAATGCCCCGATCCTGAGCCAGCGACCGGAAGCTTTCCGTCAGGTAACGCAAAAAAAGGATCAGGTCGGCAGATTCCAGCTGGATGGGAAGGGCCTCGGCGTCGAGTTTATTGAGATCCAGAATCTGGTTGATCAGCGTGAGGAGCTGTTGACTTTGCTGGTAAATGCGTTGCATGTTTTGCCGCAGGCGCTGCCGGGACAGGTAACCGGCCCCGTCTTCCGTTTGGCGGGCGTACCCCTGAATCACGGTGAGGGGCGTGCGGAACTCGTGGGTAATGTTGGTGAAAAATCTGCTTTTGACTTCGTCAAGCTGCCGCAGGCGCTCCGCCTCGTTGCGGGCCATGCGCTGACGCAGCAGAAACCAGAGGACGGCATATCCCATGCCCAGAAGCAGGACCAGATAGCCCGCGTAAGCCCCGCCTGTTTTCCACCAGGGGGGCGCGATAAGGAGCGAAAGCTGCAATCCTTCTTCGTTCCACACGCCGTCGTTGTTCGCCGCCCGCACCTGTAGCGTATAGCGCCCCGGCGCCAGGTTGCTCAGCCGTAATTCGTTGCTGTATCCCAGGTGTACCCACGTCGTATCGACCTCTCGCAACCGGTACGCGTACTGGTTTTGCGCCGGCACGGTGAAGTTCAGCGCGGCCAGCCGAAGGTACAGGTTGTTCTGATCGTAAGGCAGCTGGACGTTACGCAGCACGGTCAGGCTTGAGTCGAAGGAGAGGGACTGGTTGTTGGCGCGCAACTCTGTGATGTAGACCGGAGGCACAAACGTATTGGTCACCAGCGCTTCGGGGTGGATGACGGTCACCCCTTTGTTCCCTGCCAGGTAGAGCGTGCCGTCGGTGGCCTGCACAAAGTGGCGGGTCCCCTCCTCGCTGTCGACGTTTCCGTTCAGGTAGACGGCCGCATCGAAGAACGTAGCTTGGTGTGTGGCGGGTCGGAAATGCCCGACTCCCTGCAGGGTCGACAGCCAGAGATCGCCCGAACGGTCCGGAAAGAGGCTCACCAGCGTTTGCGTGGCCAGCGAGGGGGGGAGCGGTTGGCGGGTAATGCGTCCGGACGGAAGCGCGATGCGGTATACCTGATTATCGGCCAGAAACCATCCGGTACGATCGTCTGCCAGGATGAAGTCAGTAAGGGCATGCTGCGTCAGGAGGCTGTCGGCCGTAGGGAAGGAGAGCGGCAGAATCCGTAGGTCGTGCGCTGAAAAGCGGGCGAATTGGTGGCGGTGGCTGATCAGATACGCTCCTGAGTCGAGAGCCGCGTAGGGAATCAGGGGCGACGCGTCCTGGGGCATGCTCTGCTCCAGGGGGGTGAAGGGGAGACGGTCCGGGGAGGACACTCCAGGAAACAGGCGCAACAGGCCAAAGTTATTCTGGAGAAGAAAGGGCCCCCGTAAAGTGCCGAACAATTCCATAATGGCTCCCAGGGAAGGATAGTAGCGCGGGTCGCCCGGCGGCAACCCGACATTGATGTCGCCCAGCAATTGCCGCACCAGCTTTCCGTCCGAGAGGCGCACCTGACTCAGGCCCGACCAAGTTCCGAGCCAGGCCGTTCCGTCGGCCCGGGCCAGCATCGTCAGGATCTGATTGTTGTATTCGTTATGATTGTAGCCAGGCAGCTGGAAATTGAAGAATGTCTCCGTTTGCGGCGTGTAGAGGCTGACCCCGCGTTTGGTACCGATCAGGAGTCGGTCGTCGGGCAGCAGCGCCAGGGAATAGACCAGGTTATCAATCAGGCTGTTGGGTTGGCCAGGGACGTGCGTCAGCAGGTCAAAGTGCGTTTCGTGCAGGTCTGCGTAGTTCAGTTGGTTGGCCGTGGGAATCCACCAGTTACCGGCCTGGTCCTGGAAAAAATCCATGATCTGCGCATCGCTGAGCCCGTGGATCTGTTCCGGGGTGTAGGTCCAATGCAGAAGCGTGTCATGGGCCAGATCCAGGTAGGAGAGCCCCCCCGTATTGCCCGCCAGCCAGAGCCCCGTGCGATTCACCCGAATCTGACGAATTTCTCCACCAGGAATCTCACCCGCTTGCGCCTGCCCTGCGGTGACATAACGCTTCAGGACCCGTTCCTGCCGGGGATCGTACAGCATCAGCCCTTGCCCGGGCTCGTACCAGTTGCTGATCCAGAACCGCCCGTCTGCCGTTTCTCGAATGGCCGTGAGTAAGCCTTCTTCGGTATGAAACAGAGGTTGTCCCGGATGGCCGGTACGGTCGCGCTGGTACTGACCGGTAAGGGGATCGAACTTGAGTAGATGGTTGCCGGTCACGACCCACAACGCCTCGTCGGGGCCCGGGCAAAACTGAAACACCTGCGCAGGGGTGCCATTCAGGAACAAGGGAAAATGCTGGTAGCGACGGTCCTGATACGAATACCGACCCAGCCCGTCTTGCAGACTAAACCAGATTTCTCCGGTGGGCGATTCCCAGATGCGCGGGTTGCCCGCGTTGTTGTTGGGGGCCGCCGCAATCCGAGTGACCACATTGGTTTGTAAATCCACACGAATCAGTTCGGTAGGGTTGGCACTGGCGATCCATAACCCGTGTTGCTGATCGGCATAGACGCAAACCGCACCCTCGGTGAGAACGCCCTGATCTGGAATGAGAGATTCCAGCGGTACGAACCGTGTCCCGTCGTACCGGGCGACGCCTCCTGCCGTAGCGATCCAGATAAAGCCGTAGGCATCTTGCGTAACCGAGTACATGGAATTACTCTGTAGCCCGTCGGCGGTCGAAAATTGCTTGAACTGGATCTGCCCCCATGTAGCAACATCAGCCGACCGCTCGCGATCCGCTGTGCGCGGCACCTGCGCAGGAAGGGACCGGGAAAAAAGAGAAAGAAAGGGTAGCGTCAGCAGAGAAAGGAAAAAAGGCCATTTTGGGTGCCGACTCGCCCGCTTAGTACCCATGTGTTACGTTGGTCTCAGGCAATTGACTCTAATAATTAGGTCAATTTATAAAGAAAAAATTGCAGTACCTACCTGATGTGGTGGGCGCGGCACTATGCGATCCCGGCTGGGATAGGGAAAAGAAGAGGCGAAGCAATATAGAGGTGTCCGCCCGGAATTTGAGCAAAATGCCGGACCCCGACCCCGGAGCTTGTGCTCAGGCAGGAAGCAGAAAATAATAAGTTGTACCCTTGCGCGAACAAGAAAATCTTCGGCCTTAGTGCTATTTTATGCTACTTTAAGAGGAAAGGCGCTGAAGTTCAGGGGGAGAATCCACGCACTGCCGACCATCGCGGCCAAATCCAGGCCGCGCCTTCGCGTTTAATACGCTTGCGCAAGCATATTAACCCAGCAGTTTGCCGCGCCGCATTGGTACATACCTCAAATGCAATCCGCTATGCCGCTGTTGACGGCATTCATACCTTTTTTGCCTTGTTCGAAATCAAACTGCACCCGATCGTTCTCGCGAATTTCATGGATTAACCTGGTTGGGTGCACGAAAAGGTTTTCAATAGATAGTCCGGTGCCGCAGGAGTCTGACAAGCCGAAAAAAGCGCTGGGTATGCCAACCGGACAAGGACCTGTAAATTGACCTATAGCGTTCCTGGATAAGCAGCGGGAGCAACTATCATTTGAAGAGATGCTGTGCAGTGAGTCATGGCGAGGCCATCTGGGCGCATTGGTTAAGTGCGCGACATGTACTCTATCTGGTAACTTAACTTACTATCTCTCCAACAAACGCCGATGAACTTTCAAGAAGCCCAACCACTTGCCGCCCAGCGGCAGTCTCTCATTGGCACTGAAGATGCTTCGGCAGGGTTACGGTGATTGTTATTGTTCCAGCCAATCCGAAGAGTCAGAAAGAATTCATTTTTCACTTTAAAAGAGCTTCTGGTAATCTGGGAGCCATTTACCCGTAGGTTCACAATACTTGGAGGTTCAAGCGGTCTTAATCCACAGATCCTGGTCAGAAGGTTAGCATGCTAGATCGCTTTCTGCTACGTCAACTCTATCGGGAATGCGGATGGCTGTGGAGGAGTAAACGACGTAATTACCAGTACAGTGGCGCGTACCCAAGCGACAGTTACAAGGGGCAGTAACCTTCCTCAACCCTATTGGTGGTAGACATACCCTATTGATCAGGAAAGTAGACGCGGAAGGTAGTGCCTACCTGAGGCTGGCTCTCTACTTCAATAGTTCCGCCAACGTTTTCTATCATTTTCCGGATCATGTACAACCCAATGCCCGATCCTTCGATGTGGTCGTGAAAGCGGCGAAACATGGAGAAAAGCTTGGCTACTTGGACCTCAGTCATGCCCAAGCCATTGTCTTCTACCGCCAAGCTATAGTACTGCTTGCTTGGTTTTCCGTGGATGCGAATCAGCGGCACCCGCGCGGGCGAGCGATATTTCAGGCTGTTGCTCAGTAAATTATAGACGACGCTTCGAGCATTCTTTTTTGAAAAGCGTATCAAGGCTGGATCGGCAATATCGATTTCGATCTGCGCACCGACCGCTTGGCGTTGTGGCTCCAGATCAAGCCACACTTCCTGAATCACTTCTCTGAGGTCCACGGTAACGATTTCTCCGTTGTACTCTTTCTGTAGCTTGATTACATCATTCAGGTTATCTATCGTTTTCTTAAACCGTTCTACCGACTCTTGCATAAGGGTCGTAATGTGTTGGGTGCGCGATGAGGTAGGAAGTTCCTGTTTTAAATGGCGGATCAACACATACAGCAGACCTTCAATGTTTGCAATGGGAGTCTTCAAATCATGTGAAGCAGTATAAATAAAATTGTCCAGATCCGAATTGACGTGGAGAAGTTGTTGGTTCGAGGCAGCTAGATCTTCGTTGGCGGCCTGCAATTCCTCATTGGTGGTAGCAAGCTCTTCTGCCAGGGTCTGAAGCGCTTGCTTGGCCTGACGCTGGTCTTGCAAGTCGGTAAAGGTCCCCATCCATTGGGTGATCGTGCCTTCCTCGTTGCGTTGCGGAAGTGCACGGATCAGTTGCCACCGGTACATGCCATCGGCCCGCTTTACCCGCGCCTCCACCTGGTAGGGAGCGCCGGTGCGTAACGCCTGCGTCCACCGCTGGTACAGATTCGTAAGGTCTTCAGGGTGAACGGCTTTGATCCATCCTTCTCCGGTGGAATGCTCCTCATCATAGCCGGAGTAGTTGTACCATTGCTGACTGAAGTAGTTCAGGTATCCATCCGGCATGGCCGTCCAGATCATTTGGGGAATGGATTCGGTTAACAGGCGAAAGCGCTGCGCGCTTTCCTCCATTTGCTGCTGCGCCAAAACCGATTCGGTGATGTCTGTGACGAGGGTATAAAACCCTACTACCTCACCTGCCTGCACGTCCGGCACGTAGCTGGTTCGGATGTATTTGGTAAAATCGTCCCGGTATGGCATGCGGGCTTCAAAGTCCAGCCGTTCGCCTGCCAGGGCGCGTCTAATGTAGTCTTTCACGCCTGCGTACGCCTGCTCGCCTACGACCTTACGAACGGGTCGTCCCAATAGGGTAGCAGGGTCCTGATGAAACCAGGCTTGGTAAGCGCGGTTGGCAAAGCGGTATTTTTCCTCGCGATCCAGGTAGCCGATCAAAACCGGCATGGCATCGGTAAGGAGTCGTAGTTGGTGAGCACTGGTCACCGCGCGCCGATGTGCCTCCAGTTGCTCGGTTACCTCATGCATGAGTACCGTACGGTAGTGTCCCTTCTCTTCCAAAGGAAGGGGTTTTAAGGTGATCTCTACGTACCGATTTGTCTCGTCCAGGGCAAAGTACTGCCTGTTTTGAGTAGCGGTGTGCGCCTGCAAAAATGTCCGCAATTCCTTCTGTGTTGCGTTAGGAAAAAGTTTCCAAAGCGTTTTGCCCAACAAGTTACGTTCGCTGGTACCCAGCAGGCCTACCGCAAAGGGATTTAAGGAAAGGATCTCTTCGTACTTGCCGAGCAGAAGGATGCCGATGGGCGCTTCTTCAAAAGCCTGATAAGCAAAGTCTGCTTTAATGCGTTCAGCATTAGGGTAGGCTGGCAGGGAGAGGTTGGGGAGGGAAGCTTTGAGGCGCACATAATTGCGTCGCTGCGCGGTTCGTGCCAGATGGGTTTTCACCATAGCGGCCAGCCCAGCTTTTCCCGCACTGGAGATACTGGCTAGCGAGGGGCCTATTCCCGGTGCCAACTGTAGCGCCTGTTGTACGCGCGGATACGACAAGGGGTCGCTCATCAGCAGAATTGAAAGATGAGGATCCGTCCGTTGCACCTGCTGAGCCAAACGAATGGGGTTGTCAGTGTGCTCCCCAATTAACAGCAGGTCAACCGACGGGGAGACAGCCCGGCCGGCCATCAGTTCCGCTTCAGTTACCTCCAGAAATTGGACGGAAGCCAGCGCCGGATCGGCCTGCAGCATGTGCAGTAGTTCGCGGGGAAAGCTTGTATAGAGAAGAATCATTCAATCACCGAGCAAGGGCTGATCCAACAAGGCACGACCAATCCAGGTGTAGAGTAAATCCGTGGTAGGCGACATGACGTGAGCAGCTCGCGCATCCCGCAGCAGCACATCGAAAGCGGAATCCTCCCGGTATGCGCTGCCACCGGCCAGCGTCATGGCTTCGTTGACTACTTCGACGGCACAATGGGCTACTTCGGCCTTGGCTGCCAAGAGCGACATCACGGCCCCAGCCCCCTGCGCATCGCCCTGACGAGCGGCATGGTAAAGGAGTTGGCGCGTCCGTTCCACCTTTGCCCAGAGTGTCCCTAATCGATGTTGCAGAAGCGGGACCTGATGCAAGGAAAGACCACTGTGGCTGTAATGGCGTTGCATGAGGTGATGGCGTACCCGATCCAGAGCCGCCTGGGCCAGCCCCAGATAGGTACCAGCCATTGCGGTTAAAAAGTAGGGCGCGACCACTTGAAAAATATACCAGAGCTGGTCGCCGCGTTCGCCCAAGAGATGCCAAGCGGGAATCGTCACCTGATGCAGGGTGAGGCTGCGGGAGGAATTACCGCGCATGCCTATCCCGTTCCAGGCGGGTCCCCAATCCAGCCCTGCTGCGCATTTCTCTACGATCGCGCAGGAGAACTGGTGAAAACCCGCCTCCGGCTCCACGCCAACGGTAGAGACGACGTAGGAGTCGGCGTGGCCTCCGTTGGTCACGAATGTTTTTTGCCCTTCCAGTTGAAATTCATCGGGCGAAACGGCCAACAGCTGGGTTTGAGGATAGTAGAAATGAGCTCCGGTTCCCGGTTCGCTCAGGGCCAGGGTGGTCAAGTGAAGGCCCTGGGCGATGGGTTCTAAAAACGCTTTCTTTTGTCGTGGGGAGGCTTTCGCGGCCATCACGGCGGCTCCCACCCCGTGCATACCGAAACACAGTGCAGTAGAAGCCGATACCTGCCCGATAACTTCGCAGGCTTGTCCCAACGCATACAGTCCTTGTCCCCATCCGCCGCATTCCTGAGGAACGACCAGGCCAGTTAGCCTTTCTTGTTGCAGAAGCCGCATGCTTTTCTCCGGCCAACGCGCTTCCTGGTCAACCCGAGGGGCTTCTTCGGCAATAATTCCTTCGGCAAGGGTACGGAATTTCGATAATAGTTTATCCAGGGGCATACTGTAGAAAAAAAATAGGGGAATACGTGCTTGGGTAACAGGGTAAAAGCTGCATAAGTCTTCGTACGCAGCGGCAGTGGTTACGTTTCCGTGAGGCAGTTGCTTTTTCACCTACCTGAACTGAAGGGGGAATCCTCAAAAATAATCGCGCTCCAGATTGAGCTAGTCGCCGCCCTCGAGGCGGAAACTCAGGCAGAGCCAGTTCGGAAAGTTGACGAGGTCTTGGTTTTCAATTATTCGGTCGCCGACGGTCGATTCGGCCCGGTTGAAGCCGCCCGCCAGGTAAGTGCCGGGGTAGTTAAAGTCGTTGTTGCCGTTTTCTTCTGCCGCGCCGCGGGTCGCCACATAACCGTTGCCCAGCGTACACAGTGCCTCGCGTAGTTTCTGGTCTTCCGGTCGCCAGCCGAGGTAGGTGATGCGGAAGGCATGGTCAGCGTCGTCTGCCGGCAGGTAGTCGGTCAGATCGGTCAGGGAGGGAACGACCACGTCGGCACCGGCCTGGCGCAATGTCTCTTCGTCGTCTTTCCGGGCCACGCCCACCACCCAGCCGAACCTGCCCCGCCGGCCGGCTTCTACGCCCGCCAGGGCATCCTCGAGCACGACGGTGCGCGTCGGGGCGACTTCCAACTGGCGGCAGGCTTCCAGAAAGATGTCGGGGGCGGGTTTGCCTGCCAGCTCTTTTTCCTGGGACACTATGCCGTCAACGCGCACGTCGAACAGGTCGAGCACCCCCGCCGAATCGAGAATGCGTTCGGCATTGCGACTAGAGGAGATGATGCCTAGTTTGAGTCCTTCGTCCCGCCACCGGTGCAACGCCTCCAGGGCATCGGGATACGCCTGCGCGCCTTCTTTGTCCAGGATCTGCAGAAAAAACTCGTTTTTCCGTTGGCCCAGTCGGTACACCGTTTCTTCGTCCGATGAGTTATCAGGGCCGCCCTCGGTGGGGCCGCCCTCGGTGGGGCCGCCCTCGGTGGGGCCGCCTTCGGCGAGAGAAATGTCGCGGGAGGCCAGAAAGTCGCGTACGCCGTCCAGGCGTGACTTGCCGTCAATGTATCGGTTGTAATCGTGTTGAAGGTCGAAGGGAGGTTGCCCTTCGTGCTTTTTCAGAAAGGCATCGAACAGCTGTTTCCACGCTTTTGCGTGGAGGCGGGCCGTTTGGGTCACAACGCCGTCCATGTCGAGCACGACGGCCTTAAAAAAATAACAGAGCATAGAAAAAGGGTTTGCACTCGCCCCGGAGAAGGGTAAGCGAGTCTGAAAAACAGAGCCTAAGAATAGGC
Source organism: Catalinimonas alkaloidigena (assembly GCF_900100765.1). Taxonomy (NCBI): domain Bacteria; kingdom Pseudomonadati; phylum Bacteroidota; class Cytophagia; order Cytophagales; family Catalimonadaceae; genus Catalinimonas; species Catalinimonas alkaloidigena. The sequence goes on from NZ_FNFO01000014.1 coordinate 129,447, forward strand.
AATCCCAGGAAGACGGTTACCTAAGTATACTTGAATGAAAGGAAAACGGTTATGAAATTTAACCTGGAAACGCCATAGAAGCCGGTTAGGCTTTTTAAACCTGAACAATGGTGCTTGGTCGAGACACATGAGACGTGGGGTCTGTAGATTTTGTGGAAAGAGAGAATGGAATTCCTATGAAAAAAACGGACAATTTTTTCAAGCGGCCTCGTGCATATAAGCTCAATGAGTCAACTAAAGGAACTTTCCAAGCGTGATGGACGCGGCGGGTGTTGCACCACGCGGTGGCGGGATCACCCTAGCCGCCAGGTTTCGATGGGCTCCAACACTCTATTGCGGCCCGCTGCTGATCCGAAAAATCATATCGGTTCGTGCATTCGCTTCCTTTAATGTAGGCACTGCGTTCAGCACAGGATCAAACATGATTGGGCGAATACCGTCTTGCTTACCATCCTCCCTACCAGAGCCTTGGCTATTCGACAGCCCGTCGCAATCGGCAGCAAGGGGCTTATGCCTTCCTGTCTTAGCGAAAACCTTTCCGCTTGAAGAGTAGATCCCTGCAGCCTGAACCACTTTTCCTTATAATCCTTTCCATCCTACTACCCACCATGAACGTTAAAACAATCTTCTTTTTACTCCTATGCTGCGTGGCAGGGGCGCCCCGCTCGCTCCTGGCACAGGTAAAACAAGTGCTTTATGTCAATCAATCTGGGGTGAATTCCGGCAGACAAGGCATCTCCGTGGCCGGTAACGATCCGGTTATCCGCATGTTGAATGCGGATAAAAACTTCCAGGTCACCTACGTGGAAACCCCCCAAGATGGAAGCAAGCTCCCCGCCCTGACGGATTTCGATCTGATCATCGCGCAGGAGTCCATCGCTTCGGCCGCGACCCTGTTCCAGTCCAGCGGAAAGCTGGCCGTGCGTGAGGTGTCCGTTCCCATCATTTACAGCAAAACTTCCGCTTTTCGGGACGGTAGGGCCGTGCAGGATGCGGACGCCGTGGCGATTGGGACTCAGCGTTTAGAGCTGACCGTTCCCCAGGCGAATCAAGCCCACGACCTGTTTCGGGGCATCGACTTCTCGGCAGGCGAGCAGGTACGCGTTACGTATGAACTGGCCAACAACGACGGTACTGAACCTGGCGACAAAGCCATCGATATCGTCAACCACCTGGATATCTCTACTTCGGGAACGTTGCTGGCGACGGTGCCCGAGGTCACCGACCCTGCCCAGGCGCTGGTGGTCAACTACCTGCCGGCCGGTACTCAACTCGGGGAAGACCCGGCCGACGTGCTTCAGGTCGATGCGGTCGTGCTACCCTTTGCGTATGGCGCCCTGGTCCGAGAAGACGGCAAAAACATCACCGACGAGGGACTCACCCTCTGGCGAAATGCGGCGTATTTGCTGACCGGGTTGGCGGTGCCTCCCGTGAAATACTACAACCCGGCATTAGCTAAGAAGATCCTCTACGTCAATCAGACTGGGGTAGATCCCGGCGACGGAGGAGGTGCTACACCGGGGTATGATCCTGTGATCCGCATGCTGGAACTCGACGACTATTTTGAGGTGACTTACGTCGAAACGCCACCGGACGGCAGTCTCATTCCTGACCTGGCTGCGTTTGACCTGGTCATCGCGCAGGAAACAATTGATCCGGGGGCAGACTACCTTCAGCCCGGTGGTCTGTTGGGCGTGAAAAACGTGTCCATTCCCGTCATCTTCAACCAAATCGGGGCGTTTACGGACGGCAGGGCTGTAACGGATGTAGACGCGGCGGTTACGCCGACCCAAAACTTCTTTATTACCGTTCCCGCCGCCCATCAATCCCACGTCCTCTTCAACGGAATCGATTTCGCGGGGGGAGAGCAGCTGCGCATTACGTACGAACTGGCGGCTGACGACGGGTCCGATGGTGGCAACAAGGCCCTTGACATCGTCAACCACCTGGATATCTCTACTTCGGGAACGTTGCTGGCGACGGTGCCCGAAGTGACCGACCCTGCCCAGGCGCTGGTGGTCAACTACCTGCCGGCCGGTACCCAGCTGGGGGAAGACCCGGCCGACGTGCTTCAGGTCGATGCGGTAAACTTCTCATTCAGTTACGGAGCGATGGTCAGGGACAAAGGGAAAAACATCTCGTCTGAGGCCCTGACCCTCTGGCGAAATGCCGTCTACCTACTGACTGGACTACCGGTGCCTACGGATTTGTATCGTAATCCTGCAAATTATAAACAGGTGCTTTACATCAACCAGTTTGGGGTGGACCCGGGCAATGGGGGAGGTTCTACGCCCGGCAACGATCCGGTTATCCGCATGTTGAATGCGGATGAGAACTTCCAGGTCACCTATGTGGAAACTCCGCAAGATGGAAGCAAGCTCCCCGACCCTCAGTTTTTCGATCTCATCATCGCGCAGGAAACGCTTAGCTCTGGAGCGCCCCTGTTCCAGCCCGGTGGAAGTGTGGGCATTCGAAACATCAAGACCCCCATCATCTATAACAAGACGAATATTTTTCGGGACGGCAGGGCTGTGACGGATGCGGACGCCGTGGCGGCAACAACTCAGCATTTCTATCTGACCGTTCCCCAAGTCAATCAACGCCACGACCTGTTTCGAGGGATTGACTTCTCAGCAGGTGAGCAGGTGCGCATGATCGCGGAGCTGGCGGCTAACGACGGGTCCGATGGTGGCGACAAAGCCCTTGACATCGTCAACCACCTGGATATCTCTACTTCGGGAACGTTGCTGGCGACGGTGCCCGAGGTCACCGACCCCGACCAGGCGCTGGTGGTCAACTACCTGCCGGCCGGTACTCAACTCGGGGCAGATCCGGCCGACGTGCTTCAGGTCGATGCGGTCGTGCTGCCCTTTGCGTATGGCGCCCTGGTGAAAGGAGACGGCGCGAATGTATCGTCTGAGGCCTTGACCATTTGGAGGAACGCGGCTTACCTCCTGACCAGACTGCCGGTACCGGAAGAGTTGTACATCAATGCGGACTATACGCCCGACATAACGTCCGTAGATCCGTTCGAATCAGTAGATATACGGTTCAGTCCGAATCCGACGCACGATCGGGTGCAACTGACCGTTGGCGGGTCCAATGAGCGTACCGCGATTGCGCTGTACAACCTGAGGGGACAGCAATTGTGGTACCATACCCTGGTGACGGGTCCGCATAGGGGCGTGTCCGTTGATATGAGCCGCTACTCAGAAGGCATTTATTTATTACAGGTCGTCAGAGGTCGGCAGCGTCGGAGTTTCAAAATAGTCAAGCAATGAGCCTTTCAGACTGCCTATTTTATAGAGCAGGAACAAAAGGGCAAAGAAGCTACAGCTATCTAGGAAGAAAGACAAAAGAGCCCTTACATGCAACTGAAAATTCCGTAAGGCTGGTATAAGTGGAAAATGGATGGATACCGCATAGCAAAACAAATCCATTCGGAGGCGTTTGCGCGTCAAAACCAGTGATAGCGGATCAACGGAGTCGCTCTGCGTATGACCCTTGATACCGGAGTCGAGCTGACATAGGACAGAAGCTGACTTTTGGCGTCTCAAATAAAAAGCCGTTTGCGTACGCAAACGGCTTTTTATTTGATGGACTATAGGGAGATGTAGATAAGGCTTTGCGAATCCGGGTTGAAGGTTGGTAGGCTATTACGGTTTGACCAGCTTTTGCGTAGGCTGCCCTTCCGACTGCAGGTAGTAGACCCCGGCAGGTAAGAACGCTACTGGCAAGACGGCTTGGTCGGTCATGCGCCATTCGCCTACGACTACACCCAGGGTGTTGTACAAGCGGACGGTATGGGTCCCTTCCCAGGCGATGTTCAGGTGAGTAGCAACGGGGTTGGGGTAGACCTGCCAGGAGGCAACGTTTGCCGCCGGACGGGTCGTGCCCGCCTTCCGGCTACTCTGGCAGTTGGACGCCGTAACGCCATAGCCGGAAGGCGCACTGCTTTGGGTGGAGAGGTAGAGCTTGTCCAGGTTAGTATTGGGTTCGCGGTACCCGATGTCGAGGGTGTTCACGCCCGCCGCCAGCGCAAAGGCCCCGCCGTCTTTCGGGTACCAGGTATAGCCGGTACCCGTAGGCGACTGCTCCCAGAGCATCCATTCCCCGCCGTTGATGCGCACCCAAAACGAATTACGGTTGGTGGTCATGGCCCGGATGCGCCCGAACAGGTAGTACTGACCTGCCTGGTCCAGGATGAACTGAAAGCGGAGGCGATCGGCCACCTGATCGGAAGGTGTGTACAAAGCGCTCCCTTGTCGGGTCATTATGCTGCCGTTCGACGCCAGCGAGCTGGCTACTTCCGTCCACTGGGTGCCCCCCTGCGCGCACTCGGCTTCCAGCCACACGTCTTCGGAGGCGACGGGTGGCGGCGGCGGTGGGGTACTGCAATTGAGGGCGATACCCCCAGGCCGGTGGAAGCGGTGTGTAGGGTGCCACAGTGACGCATACTTCATCGGAAATGACAGCGTAGTAACTAAATAGCTCAAAGGGTGTCTGATCTGCTCTGCAAGGGAGCGGAACCATTTTCTAGCCGAATGCCAGATAATCGTCTCGTCCTGGAATGTCCCTGCTTACGACAGCGTGCCAGTTCCTCCGTGCACTCCAAGACAATCCGGTGGAGGCTCCGTTGAGAGTAAGAAAAGGGAAACCTAAAGGAGAGCGGAACATAAGAGGGTGAGTGAACAGATTCGTAGTTTACGTGATAAAACCACCTGAAAAGTCCAACGAAGAAGCAGGTAGCAGAAGGTTAAAGACCTGGCTTGCTAGGCTATGTGGTCTGGATGCGCATACGGTGGCAGTACCGAGCCTAAATTGCAGAAGAGAGGGGCAACAAAGAAAGGTTTTACGCCGGTAGAACCTCGTGCTTGTTTGAGCGTAATCTCCTAGTTTTGTCGCCGTGAAACCGATCACCCTTTTCCTGGCCCTGCTCTCGCTGCTTCTCTCCCTCAGTCCGTGCTGTGGGGACGAGTCAGGGTGTGAGGACGCATGGACCTCGGAGGAGAACACCGCGCAGCATGAACACGAACGTGTCCCGCACGCCTGTTCTCCGTTTTACACCTGTGGCGTCTGTGCGGGCTTTACCCTCCACGCGGTGTCGTTTCGCTTTCTGCCCATGCGGGTAGAACCCGTGCTTCCCGTCGCTTTTTACCAAGCCACCGGTTCCCAATCGGTGATTCGCCTCTTGTTCAAGCCACCCCGGCGGGGATAACCTCCTTTCTTTTTTCTCCTGCTGACGGGCCGTAGTCACTACGCCCCCCCGTTCGTTGTACGTTACCTCCATTATTCTTACAATCATGAACCTCCGCTTCCTGGGGTGGTTGCTGCTGATTTCCGGCGGCCTCCACGCCCAATCCATGTTCCGTGCTACGGTGAAAGACCAGGCTACTCAGCAGCCGCTGCCGGGCGTTTCGGTCTACCTGCCCGCGCTGGAAAAAGGCGCAGTGACCGATCCGCAGGGCACCGCCCTCGTGACCCAGCTCCCTGCGGGCACCTACGACATCCGCTTCCGCTACGTAGGGTATGCTACTGTACAGGTGCAACGTACCTTTCCCCTGGCCGACTCGCTGCAGGGCCAGACGTTCTACCTGACGCCGTCGGCCGAAGCGATGGAAGAAGTCACCATCACCTCGACCCGCAGCACGCGCACCATCGCCGACCTTCCCACCCGGGTGGAGTTTATCGCCGGGGAGGAACTGGCCGAGAAAGGCAACATGAAACCCGGCGACATCCGCATGTTGCTCAACGAAAGCACTGGCATTCAGACCCAGCAAACGTCGGCCACCAGTTACAATTCCAGCATCCGCATCCAGGGACTGGACGGCAAATACACTCAGTTGCTCCGCGACGGATTGCCGCTCTACTCGGGCTTTTCCGGCGGGCTGAGCCTGATGCAGATCGCCCCGCTCGACCTCAGGCAGGTGGAGGTGATCAAAGGATCGGTGTCGACGCTCTACGGCGGCGGGGCCATTGCCGGGCTGGTCAACCTCGTCTCCAAGACCCCGGAGGAGGGGCCGGAGGTAAGCTTCCTTTTCAACGGCACCTCGGCGCTGGGCCTGGACGCGAGTGGCTTTTACGCTGAGAAATGGGGAAAAGTAGGGGCCACCGCGTTTGTCTCCTACAACAAAGGGACGCCCTACGATCCGGCCGACCTCGGCCTGACGGCCATTCCCAAATTCGACCGCCTGACGGTGCACCCCCGCCTGTTTTTCTATCCTTCCGAGCGCACCACGGCCTACGTCGGTGTGACGCTGATCACGGAAGACCGGTTGGGCGGCAACCTGGCGTATGTGCGTGGCGAGCCGGTCACGGATCCCTATTTCGAACGCAACCGGACCGCCCGTCTGTCGACGGAGTTTTCGCTGACTCATCAGGTGAACGACTATACTCGCCTGACGGTGAAAAACGCCATCAGCCACTACGACCGTCAGATCGACATTCCGGCGTTTACGTTTGCCGGAACGCAGCTCGCCTCTTTCAGCGAAGTCAACCTCTCGCACGTCCGTGGGTCGGCAGAATGGGTGGCGGGTCTGAACCTGTGGACCGATCAATTCTCCCAGGCGCAAGGAGAAACCGCATCGCCTCTCGATTACCAGCATACAACGGTCGGAGGGTTTGTGCAGAATACGTGGCGTGTTTCCGAGCAGTTTTCGCTGGAAAGCGGCCTCCGCACCGACTACCAACTGCCGTACGGATGGTTTGTGCTGCCGCGCCTTTCCCTGATGTACCGACCGGTTGAGGCGCTGACCTTGCGGCTGGGGGGTGGGGGAGGTTATAAGACGCCGACGCTCTTTTCGGAAGAGGCCGAGCGGCTACAGTTCCGGAATCTGCTGCCGCTGGGCGAAGATACCCTCCGGGCCGAGCGTTCACGCGGGGGCAACCTGGACGTCAACTACCGCCTACCCCTCACGGAAGAGCTGCTGCTGACGCTCAACACGCTGACATTCTATACCCAGATTCAGGACCCTTTAGCGCTGCAACGGACCGAAACGGGCTACTACGCCTTTCAGCAGCCGGACGGCTACGTGGACACTAAGGGTGTAGAGGTGAACCTGAAGTGGAGCTACCACGACCTCAACTGGTTTGTCGGCTATACCTACGCGGATGTGCGGGAGCACCGTCAGGGTCAGGTCAGCCGGGTTCCGCGGGTGGCGCGGCATCGGCTGAACAATGTGCTCATGTACGAGCAAGAGGAAAATTTCTGGATCGGACTGGAGGCCTACTACTATAGTCCCCAGCCGTTAAGCGACGGTCAGACCGGACGCGCCTACTGGATCCTGGGACTGATGAGCGAAAAACAGTGGGGTGAGCATTTTTCCGTGTTTCTCAACTTCGAGAATTTTCTTGACACCCGGCAGACGGCCTTCGATACCATTTACACGGGTAGCCTGAGCGATCCGCAGTTCCGCGACATCTACGCACCAGTGGATGGTTTCGTAATCAATGGAGGCATCAAACTGAAGTGGTAAAATTTCTTGGCCTCCAAGACTGTTCGCCACATCGGCTAACATGGGATGAACACGCTAACCAGTGTGGCAAGAAAGCTTGAATGATACTTGCCTTTCGGTTGACTGTATGTAATTTCTTAGAGTAGTTGCCTTTTTATTAAAGTGATCTGTCGGGCGTATCCAGGACCGGAATGGGCTGGCGATCGTCATCGATCGCCACGAGGGTAAATGTGCCGGATACGGCCCGCTCCCGGTGCTCGGCATACATCTCCTCCACGAACACGTCAACCTGGATTTTGAGGCTGGTGCGTCCCACATGGGCAATGTGCGCGATGAATTCCACCAAGGTGCCACTGGGAATCGGATGGTTGAAGTCGACCCGGTCGGAGGCGACGGTCACCATCTTTTTACGGGAGAAGCGGGTGGCGCAGATAAAGGCCACTTCGTCCATCACCTTCAGGGTCGTGCCGCCGAACAGCGTGTCGTAGTGATTCGTGGTGTGGGGAAAGACGGCCATAAAGACGCGGGTTTCCGCGCGGGTGCGTTTGTCGTCGGAGGTCATGCTTCGATTTCGATGGCGAGAAAATGGGTGAGTTGCTGCTCGGCGGTCAGCAACGGCATAATGCGCAGGCGACACCAGTACGGGGCGCCACTCTTGCGGTAGTTGAGCAGTGTCGCCCGTGCCGACTTGCCCGTCTGGAGCCGGTCGCGCAGGTAACGACGCGTGGTCGGATCGGTGGCCGGCCCCTGCAATAGAGAAGGCCGCTGGCCGATCACCTCTTCGGAGCGGTAGCCGGTGAGGGTGGTGAAGCTACGACTCACCCAGCAGATGTGTAGTGCGGCGTCGGTCAGTACCAGGGCGTAGCCCGGCTGAAGCAGCAGGGAGTAAGGCAGCTTCTGTTGCCACTGGTGCCGCTCCTGCCACTGACGCAGCACGTCGGCTTCCTGACGGAACAGGTGGTGGGTCCGGGCAGACTGCCAGGCGTAGACGTCCCAACTCAGCAACGGATGGGGCTGCGCGGGCTGGGCGTATTCGTGAGGAAAAGCAGGGAAAAAATCCATAAATCTTAGAAAGAGGCCCGCCACCCTCGGGTGGCGGGCCGGATGCATTAATGTAACTACAGAAGCGTCGGTGCGTATTCCTCCCGAAGTTGCCGGGCGACCAGCACCATGTTGCGCAGCGCCGCTTCGGTCTCGGGCCAGCCGCGGGTTTTCAGGCCACAGTCGGGGTTGACCCAGAGGTTACGCGCCGGAATCACCCGGGCGGCTTTTTCCATCAGCGCCTGCATCTCCTCCGCCGTCGGCACGCGCGGCGAGTGGATGTCGTAGACGCCCGGTCCGATCTCGTTCGGGTAGGCGAAGGCGGCAAACGCCTCCAGTAACTCCATCTGCGAACGCGACGTCTCGACCGTGATCACGTCGGCATCCAGTGCGGCGATGGCGTCCAGGATGTCGTTGAACTCCGAGTAACACATGTGGGTGTGAATCTGCGTGTCGTCCCGCACTCCGGAAGCCGCCAGGCGAAACGCTTCGGTCGACCAGTCCAGGTAGGCAGGCCAGTCGGCACGACGGAGGGGCAAGCCTTCCCGAAGGGCCGGTTCGTCGATCTGGATGATGCCGATGTGGGCGCGTTCCAGGTCCACCACTTCTTCCCGAATGGCCAGCGCAATCTGGCGGGCGGTGTCGCGGCGGGGCTGGTCGTTGCGCACGAACGACCATTGCAGGATCGTGATCGGTCCGGTCAGCATGCCCTTCACCGGTTTGTCGGTCTGCTGCTGGGCAAAGTCGGCCCACCGGACGGTCATGGGCTGCGGACGCTCCACGTCACCGAAAATGATCGGCGGTTTCACGCCGCGCGAACCGTAGCTCTGTACCCAGCCGTGCTCTGTAAACGTAATACCGTCGAGCTGCTCACCGAAGTACTCTACCATGTCGTTGCGTTCGTACTCCCCGTGTACCAAGACATCTAGTCCCAATGCTTCCTGCCGGTGAATCACGTCCCGCGTCTTTTCTTCCAGCGTTGCTTCGTACTGTTGCAGGGTCAGGTCACCGCGCCGGAGCTGGGCCCGCAGGCGACGCACGTCGGGGGTCTGCGGAAACGAGCCGATGGTGGTGGTGGGAAAGTAGGGGAGGTGGAAACGCGCGTGCTGGGCGGCCTGTCGCACCGGGAAGGCGCTCTGGCGGCGGGTATCGTCCGGTGTCACCTGACGCAGGCGCTGCTGCACGGTGGGCCGGTGAACGAGAGGCGACTGACGGCGGCTGTCCATGGCCTGTTGGTTGGCGTCCAGCGCCGCCCGGTAAGTGGCTTTGCCTTCGTCGGTCGCCAACCGGGCCAGCAACACGACTTCTTCGGCCTTTTGTTTGGCGAAGGCCAGCCAGTTTTTGATCTCCGGCGTCAGCACGTCTTCCTGGGTTTCCTGCTCCAGATCGAAAGGCACGTGCAGCAGCGAACACGACGCCGAGAGCCACAGCTTGTCGGCAGGGCATTGCGCCTGCGCCAGTTCTATCGAGCGGCGGGAAGCGGCAAAATCGTTTTTCCAGACGTTGCGTCCGTCGACCAGCCCGAGCGATAGCGTCAGGGCTTCGGGGCGTTCGGCCAGGACCGAGGCCAGTTGCTCAGGACCCCGCACCAGATCGAGGTGCAACGCGTCGACGGGCAGGGAAAGGGCCAGCGACTGATTCTCGCGTAGGTCACCGAAGTAGGTCGCCACGAGTAGCTTCAACTCGGGGACGGCTCGCCGCAATGCCCGATAGGCATACGAATAAGCTGCCGTTGCCGCCGGGCAGAGGTCCATCGCCAGGAACGGCTCGTCGAGTTGCACCCACTCCGCGCCGGCGTCTTGCAGGGCCTGCAGCGCTACTGCGTAGACGGGCAGGAGGCGCTCCAGCAGCGAAAGGCGATCCAATTCCGAGTCTTTGGCCTTGCCCAGCAACAGGTACGAAACGGGACCCACCAGCACCGGTTTGGCAGCGTGGCCCAGGGCCTGCGCCTCCCGGAATTCGTCGACCACCTTGGTGGAGAAAAACGAGAACGACTCGTCGGCGGTGAATTCCGGCACTAGGTAATGGTAGTTGGTGTCGAACCACTTGGTCATCTCCAGGGCAATCACGTCGTGGTCGCCCTGTTGGTAGCCCCGCGCCATGGCAAAGAGGAGCTCCTCCGGCGCGCCTTCCCGCAGGAAATGGAAACGCTCCGGTACGGCCCCCACCATAAGCGAGGTATCCAGCACCTGATCGTAAAACGAGAAATCGTTTACCGGTAGCCAGTCGAGGCCTACCTGTTGCTGCACCGACCAGTTGTAGTGGCGCTGCGCACGACCCGCCTCCCGCAGGTCTTCCAGGGAGGCTTTCCCAGCCCAGTACTGCTCGCAGGCGCGCTTCATTTCGCGCCGGGCCCCGAGGCGAGGATAGCCTAACAGATGTGTTGTCATCATCACAAATAAAAGTTTAAGTACACGAATACATGGTGAGCATGCCTTCGCGGTACCTGACGCCGGAACAGACGGGTCCCCTTTGCCGGAGGCGCTACACGTGAAAAAGACATACCTCTTCCCCGGTAGCCTTGCGGCCATTTTTTTACATCGTACGTGTCGCGATCCATTCCGAACCAGGCCTTAGTCGCGAAAGCCAAGTCCGCCGAAGAACGGGGCAAGTCTCCCGGCTTGGAGCATTTTGGTCGGCCTTCCCTTCCCTAACAGGACAGTGGCCGGGTCGGCAGCGGGGCGCGTGCCTAGACCAAAACAGATAGCTCCTCACGGTTGCGCGTCAGCTCAGGTATTGCACCTGATTCCTTTTTCATCCGAGGCGGTGCCGGGAAAGGCACGCTCAGAACCGACGTTCCCAATGGGCGTTGCCGCAAAGCTATCCAATTGCCCACACATTTCTACGAAGCACCGGTTTTTTGTAGGCGGAAGCGCTGCCAGAGTCATCCCGAAAATATAAATAGGAGGCGAAAGCCGACTCAGGCAATGGCACAGCCGCTTCCGTTTACCTGAGCGGTTATGCACACCGCAGATAGACACTTCGAAAGTCGCTCCGGACAAGGCGCGTCGTCGCATCGGCTCAGAACCGAGTGCCATGGTGCCGATAGAGAAAAGTGTGTGAGGAAGATCTCAGATGGTGTATGCCTTTTTAGAAGAAGAACAATCTTCCCGTTCGCGTCAGTAAAATTCCCATTTGCGTTATCCGTCTCGTGGGGGAACCTCTAGTTTTGCATCAATTTAGATTAAGTCTAAATAAA